>DASVDY010000260.1:0-30373 GCA_036380855.1 Rhodanobacteraceae bacterium | reverse complement strand
AGGTCAATCACCGCCTCCGGGGCGCCCTTGGTCGCGAGCAGGTGCGAAGTCCGGGTTTCGCCGCGAAACACACGCGTCATGGCGAGGATGTCCGGCGACAGGTCGTATTCGATTTCCGGCACCCAACCCGCGTGCACGTGCTCGGTGCCGGCCAGCCGCTCCATCCCGAACGCGTGGATGGCTTTCTCCATCGGGTCGAACGGGTCGAGCGGGGTCGCCAGCATCGCGAACTCCACGAGTTCGTGGAACGCTTCGGGCAGTTCGCCGGCCGCGTGCGTGCGGCGGAACATGTCATCGCCGGCAACCAGCTCGGCCACCCGCATGCGGTTCTGGGTCAGGGTGCCGGTCTTGTCCACCGCCAGCACGGATATCGCGCCGACCGCTTCCAGCGAGGGAATGCGCCGGGTCAACACCTTGTGCCGCGCCATCCGCCACGCGCCCAGCGCGAGGAACAAGGTCAGGATCACCGGGATCTCTTCCGGCAGGATCGCCATGCTGAGCGCGATGCCCGAGAGCGCGCTGTCGAGCAATCCGCGTCCGTCCCACAGCCAGTTCAGCAGCGCCTGCGCGGTGGCCAGCGCCAGCCCGCCGATCGTGATGGTCCGGATCAGCCGGCGCGAGGCCGACTGCAATGCGGAGAGCGGCTCGGGCGTGGTCGCCAGCGCCTGGCCGATGCGGCCGAATGCGGTGGCGCCCGCCACGGCATGCACTTCGGCGACCCCCACGCCCTTGGTGACCACGGTGCTGGCGAACAGTTGCCCGCGCGCATCGCCCGGCAGCTTGGTGACCGGCGCCGCTTCCCCGGTCAGCAGCGATTCGTTGACGTCCAGGTGGCCATCCAGCAGCAGGGCATCGGCGGCGATGCGGTCGCCTTCGTGCAGCACCAGCAGGTCGCCAAGCACCACCTCGCGCCCGGGAATGCGGATTTCCTGTCCGCCGCGGACGACCAGCGCGCGAGGCGCGGACATTTCGCGCAGCGATTCGAGCGCCCGCTGCGTCTTGCGCTCCTGCACCAGCGTGATCCCGATGATCACCAGCACCGATCCGAGCAGGAACCCGGCTTCGCCCTTGTCGCCGAGGCCGAGGTACAGGCCGCCCGCGACCAGCAACATCATGAACATCGGTTCCCCGAGCACGCCGCCGACGATCGCGAGCAGGGTCTTGGGCGCGCTGCCTGGCAGGGCATTGGGACCCTGCGCGGCGAGCCTGCGCGCCGCCTCGTCGGGATCCAGGCCCCGCAGCCCGGCTGTTCCGGATGGCATCGGTTTACTCACCCGCCCGTGATTGGGCAATATCAGCGTAATGCTTCGGCAGCGTGTACGCTCGCCAGCGGAAAGCCGCATCCAATGGCGCCGCTGCCGTGCATCGACATGCGCGCAGCGCCGATTGCGAAAACCCCTGAACCATGAACCGGGAGCCGCCGCGCGGCGAGGCTCCGGAGGACCGATGCGCGACGCACCCTTCGAAACAGACATTTCCGACCTGAGCCATGACGGGCGCGGCGTCGCGCACGTGGAGGGCAAGGCCGTGTTCGTTGCCGACGCCTTGCCGGGCGAACGGGTGCGCGCGCGGATCGTGCGCAAGCACCGGCACTTCAACGAGGCGCAAACCGAGGAGGTGCTGCGCGCGTCGCCGCAGCGGGTCGCGCCGCGCTGCATCCACTACGGCGTGTGCGGCGGCTGCGCATTGCAGCACCTGGCGGCGGGCGCGCAGATCGAAGCCAAGCAACGCGTGTTGGCCGAGAATTTCGCGCGCATCGGCAAGGTCGAGCCGCAGCGCTGGCTGCCGCCGCTGACCGCCGAACCCTGGGGTTACCGCCGCCGCGGCAGGCTGTCGGTCAAGCACGTGCCGAAGAAAGGCAAGACGCTGGTGGGCTTCCGCGAACGCGACCCGCGGTTCGTCGCCGATCTCTCGCGCTGTGAAGTGGTGCATCCAGCGCTCGGCTCGAAGCTGGACGCGCTTGCTGCGCTGCTGAACTCGATGGAAGGCGCAGCCTCCATTCCGCAGATCGAGTTCGCGGCGGGCGACGATGCGTTCGCGCTGGTGTTCCGGCACCTGGTGCCGTTGTCGCCGCCCGACCTCGAAAAGCTGGCTGCGTTCGGCCGCGAACAAGGCTTCGCGATCCTGCTGCAGCCGGGCGGCAACGACAGCGTGCACGCGATCTTCCCCGAAAGGGTGCAGTTGCATTACAGGCTGGACGCATACGACCTGGACCTGGATTTCGAGCCGCTGGATTTCGTGCAGGTCAATCCTGAATTGAACCGGCGCATGGTCGCGCACGCGCTGCAACTGCTCGATCCGCAGCCGAACGATCGCGTGCTGGACCTGTTCTGCGGCCTGGGCAACTTCTCGCTGCCGATCGCGCGCCGCGCAGGCTTCGTGTGCGGCGTGGAAGGCGAGGCCGGACTGATCGAACGCGCGCGCGCCAATGCGGCGCGCAACGGCATCGGCAACACGGAGTTCGTGGTCGGCGACCTGGCGCTGGACCCGCGCGGCGCGACGTGGGCACGGGCCGACTGGGACACCTGGCTGCTGGATCCTCCACGCACGGGCGCGGCCGGGGTGCTGGAACACCTTCCCCGCAAGTCGGTCAGGCGTGTGGTGTACGTGTCCTGCCATCCGGGCTCATTGGCGCGCGACGCCGGGACCCTGGTCGAGCGGCACGGATTCAGGCTCGCCGCCGCCGGCGTGATGGACATGTTTCCGCACACGGCGCATGTGGAGTCCATTGCGCTCTTCGAGCGTTGAGAGCTCTTTCGACACGGATCAACGCGGAAACAGGCGGATAGCGCAGATCCCTCACCACGTTACCCGTGGCCATCCGCGTTGATCCGGGTCCGGATTGCCTCTGCTGTTTTCCGGCTTGCGTTCCGGCATCATGCACGTTTGCCTTGCCCGGAACACCGTCCATGCTGGTCATCGGCCTCGAAGGCCTCGAACTCACCGACGACGACCGTCGGCGCCTGCGCGCTCCGCAAGTCAGCGGCGCGATCCTGTTCTCGCGCAACTTCGGCGACCGCGCGCAGTTGAACGAACTGGTCGCCGCGATCCGCGGTTCGCGCGACGAACCGTTCCCGATCTGCGTGGACCAGGAAGGCGGGCCGGTGCAGCGCTTCCGCGAAGGCTTCACGCGGCTGCCGCCGCTGGCGCGCATCGGCGAACTGTACGAGCGCGATCGCGCAGCCGCGGTGCGCATGGCCGAAATGCACGCCTGGGTGATGGCGAGCGAATTGCGCGCCAACGACGTGGACTTGTCCTTCGCGCCGGTCGTGGATCTGGCGCGCGGCAACCGCGCGATCGGCGAGCGCGCCTTCCATGCCGATCCGCGCATCGTGTCCGAGCTCGGCGCGGCCTATCTGCGCGGCATGAGGCTGGCGGGCATGGCCGCGACGCTCAAGCATTTCCCGGGACACGGTTCGGTCGCCGAGGACACGCATTTCGACGCGGCCACCGACCCGCGCGACCTGGATGCGCTGCGCGCCACCGACCTGGTTCCGTTCGCGGAGGATTTCGAAGCCGGCGCCGAGGCGGTGATGCTGGCGCACGTGACATATCCCGCGGTGGACGCGCTGCCCGCCGGCTATTCGAAGGTGTGGATCCAGGACGTGCTGCGCGGCGAATTGGGATTCCGCGGCATCGTGTTCAGCGACGACATCGGCATGGCCGCGGCCGAATCCGCGGGCGGAGTGAATGCGCGGGTGAACGCCCACCTGGATGCCGGCTGCGACCTGGTGCTGGTGTGCGCGCCTTCGCTGGTGGACGAGGCGATCGAATCGGTGCGCCATCGCGAGCCGTGCGCGCCGGACCGGGTGCGCACATTGTGCGGCGCGGTGGCGGGTACGTGGCAGGCGTTGCAGGACAATCCGCAGCACGCGGACTTCGTCGCCGCGTTGCGCACGCTCGGCACGGAGCGCGCCGCGTGAGCGCCGCGCCTTCCGGGTTGTCCGCCGCCCTGCAATCGGCGCAGGTGGTCCATGATCGCGTGGTGATCGAGGCGGCGATCGCGCGCATGGGCGCGCAGGTCACCCGCGCGCTGGAAGGCGAGCGCGCGCTGTTCCTGACCGTGCTGCAGGGCGGGCTGATGTTCGCGGGCCCGCTGGCACTGGCGATCGGCTGCGACCTGGAATTCGATTACGTGCACGCCACGCGCTATCGCGGCGGCACGCGCGGCGGCGAACTGCACTGGTTGCGCAGACCGCAGGCGATGATGCGCGATCGCACCGTGATCCTGGCCGACGACATCCTGGACGAGGGCCACACGCTGGCCGCGCTGCGCGATGCATGTCTTGCGGAAGGCGCACGGCGCGTGCTGATCGCGGTGCTCTGCGAAAAACGCCACGCGCGCCGCGTGCCCGGCCTGTCCGCCGACTTCGTGGGCTTGGAAGTGCCGGATCGCTACGTGTTCGGCTACGGCATGGACTACCACGAGCAGGGCAGGAACCTGCCCGCGGTTTATGCGTTGCCGGAAGCAGGGGCGAGGAACGAGTAGCGAGGGCGTCTCGATGAAGCCGTGGCGAGGAATGGAAAGCGAGGACGGGATGGCGGCGCTCGTCGCGAGTCGGCACGCTCGCGAGAGCGCTCGATCGACGCACCCTCGCTACTCGCCCCTGATCCCTTTCGTATAGATGAAAATGAGCCCGACCCCCACAATGCACCCTCCCATCTCCCTCGCCATCATCGGCGGAACCGGGCTGTATGCCTTCCCGGGGCTGGCCGATATCGAACGTCGCGAGGTGAATACGCGCTGGGGCGCACCGTCGGCACCGATCGTGACCGGCACGCTCAACGGCAAGCGCGTCGCGTTCCTGGCGCGGCACGGGGAAGCGCACGGTTTCGCCCCGCACCGGATCAACTACCGCGCCAACATCGCCGCGCTGCATGGGCTGGGCGTGCGCCGCGTCGTCGGCGTGAACGCGGTCGGCGGCATTCGTGCCGACATGGGCCCGCGCGTGCTGGTCGTGCCCGACCAGTTGATTGATTACACCTGCGGGCGCCCGTCGAGTTTCTGCGACGCCGAAGGCGAGGCGGTGCTGCACGTGGATTTCAGCGAGCCCTATACCGCGTCGTTGCGCGCGGAACTGCTCGCGGCTGCGCGCAAGGCCGGCGTGGCGGTGGTGGATGGCGGCTGCTATGCCGCCACCCAGGGCCCGCGCCTGGAAACCAACGCGGAAATCGAACGCCTGCGCCGCGATGGTTGCGACCTGGTCGGCATGACCGGCATGCCGGAAGCGGCGCTCGCGCGCGAAGTCGAAATCGAGTACGCCTGCCTGGCGCTGGTCGCGAACTGGGCGGCCGGTTGCGACCCGCGCGCGGCCGTGATCAGCCTCGAGGAAATCCACGCGCATCTCGCCGCGGCCACCGCGCAGGTGCCGCCGATCGTCTCCGCATTGCTCGGAGGCTGATTGAAAACCACTCGTGGCCACTCGTGGCGATGCTTCGACAAGCCCGGGTACGCTCCCTGCATAGCGCCACGAACATCTTCGCCCTGCGATAGCTCGGGCGAACGGATGTGTGCCGGTTCTTCAGTTTCCGAGGAGAGCCTCTTGCATCGCGCGCGCTCCTGTGGCGTACTCGGGTTGCGCTGGGGTAGCGCGTTTGGGGATGGGGTTTCGCAATGGCTTCCGGTACGGTCAAGTGGTTCAACGACGCCAAGGGCTTCGGTTTCATCGCGCCCGAGGATGGTGGGGATGATGTGTTCGTGCATTACTCGGCGATCAACGCGCAGGGTTTCCGCAGCCTGCAGCAGGGGCAGCGGGTCAGCTTCGAAATCGTGCAGGGACCCAAGGGCAAGCAGGCCGCCGCGGTGACGCCGCAGGCGGACGCGCCCGTCGGCGCGGCCTGAACGGGCGGGATCAGGCCCGCCCGCCCGCCGGATTGCCGCGGCGGCGCTCTACCACGAGCCGCTGCAGCACTCCGGCCAGTTCTGCGGCCTGGGCGGAAGCGTCGCAAAGATGTCGCGCAACGGCGTTGCGCAGCGCCGCGCGCCCGCGCCTGAGGCCGTTGACGTCGTCGGCCAGCTCGACGGCGCGTGCGACATACGCGTCGGGCGACTCTGCGACCCAATTCGCCTGGTCAAGCCGCCATGACAGGCTGGCGGTCTGCCGGCTGACCACGCTCCAGCCCGGCAGGGTGATCACCGGCACGCCCATCCATAACGCATCGCAACTGGTCGTGCAGCCGGAAAACGGGAAGGGGTCCAGCGCGATGTCGGTGCGACGGTAGGTCGCGAGCAGGCTGGGGTAGTCCACCCGCCCCTGGATTTCCAGGCGCGACGCCGCGATGCCGCGAGCGCGGAAACGTTCGAGCAGGAAAGAACGCGCTCCGGCGTCGTCGAGATCGCCGCCACCGAGCAGCAGGCGCGACTGCGGCACTGCGTCGAGGATGCGTGCCCAGGTCGCGACGACCGCATCGTTGAGCTTGGCGGTACGGTTGCAGGACACGAACCGGGTCACGCCATCGCCGTCGTAGGCGGCGTCGGGCGCGAACTCCGGCGGTGTATAGCAGAAGCGTCCGCTTTGCAGGCGCAGCAACCGCTCGCTAAAGCGCTGCGGCGAATCGGCGGGACTGAGCCATGGATCGCTGATCCAGGCATCCATGTTCGGCAAGCCCGTCGTGTCGAACCAGTCCAGCCAGGACACCTGCACCGGGGCGACGCGTTGGGCCAGCACCCCGGGCCGGCCGAACGGCGCGTGCCCGGCAAGGTCAACCAGCACGTCCAGTCGCAGCGCGCGCAGGCGGTCGCGCAGCGCATCGTCGTCCAGCCCATGCACGTCGGCCACTTCATCGCAGAGGCCTTCCAGTGCATCGGTGCACGCGTCCCGCAGCGGGTGCAGCTCGAGCAGCACGTGCTGGTGGCGCGTGCGGTCGAATGCCGCCAGCGGGCCGGTCAGGAACCTCGCGACCGGACCTTCGGCGAAGCGCGGCGAAAGCCAGCCGATGCGCAGGCGTTCGCCGGGTCCGGCATCGAAATGCGCACCGGGCGACTGCACGTGGCGTTTGGCCCACCCGACATGCGCGTCGTACATGGCATCCGGTTGCTGATCCGGATCGTAGTGCAAGGCGATGAGGTAGCGCTGTTCATCCACCGCATCCAGGCGGCCCGCGGCGAGCAGCTTTTCGAAAACGGCGAGGCCTTGCCGGATCTGGCCACGCTCGATCGCGGCGGCGGCATCCAGCAGGCGCGGCCGCACCGCATCGGGGCGCAAGGCCATGGCGCGTCGCGCCCACTCCACGGCCTCGCTGGTCTGCCGGGCCGCCTGCAAGGCGTCCGCCAGCGCCATCACGCAAGCGTAATCGCCCCGGTTTCGCGCGGCGAGCCGACGCAGCAGGGCAATGCGGTGCGCATGCAGCCCGCGCGCGGCGAAATCGTCCGCAATCGCGAGCGCGGATTCCGCGTGCGCAAGCACGGCAGGATGCAAGCCTTCTTCGAGCGCTGCGTCGGAATCTCCGGCCATCAGCCTGCAACGGGCCAGGAGCCGGCGGGCGGCGGCATCCCCGGGTTGCGCCGCGACCGCCATGACGCCGGCGGCGACCGCCTCGTGCCAGCGCTGCTCGCCCTCGAGCGCGCTGGCAAGATCGAAAAGCGCGCCGGGGTGCCCGGGCATCCGCTCCAGTATTCGCTTCGCGCACGCCCCGGCCTCCGCATGGCGGGCCGTCGAGAGCAGCAGGCGCGCCTTCACCCTCAACGCATTCGGGTCGTCGGGCGCCAGCGCCAGCGCCGACTCGATTTCGCCAAGCGCGAGCGGGAGCTCCCCGGCCTGCTGGTGCACGGTGGCCAGGAGCAGATGCGGCAAAGCCTCGCCCGGGCGTTCTTTGCACAGCATCGAGAGCTCGGCGGCCGCGGCCTGCGTCGCGCCGGATTGCGCGAGCCGCAATGCGGCGTCGAGTCGGAGCGACCAGGAATCGCGGGTGGCGTGCATGGGGATCGGGAGCCGAAGCCGGCGCAGTATCGCATGCGCTCGCGCCGCGACCGCGGGCAGAGTGTCTGTTTCATCGGCCGATAACGCGGCGCGCGCTAACGTTCGCTCGCCCGAGTCGGGCGGAACGAAGTGACAGGAAAGATCATGGACAAGAATCGAACCGAAGGCGCGAAGCACCAGGTCAAGGGCGGGCTGAAGGAAGCCGCGGGCAAGCTCACCGACAACGAATCCAAGGAGCTGCACGGCAAGATCGAGAAGAACGCCGGCAAGGTGCAGCGCAATGTCGGCGAGGCCGCCGACGAGATCCGCGACGCACGTCGTCGTCACCACTGAAACGCACCATTGCGTCGCTCGCCACGACATGGAGGATCGATCGTGGATACACCTCGGCAATTGTCGGCCGGCACCTTGATCGGCGACGCCATCGTCAATCCGGCCGGCGAAAAACTGGGCGACCTGAAGGACATCGTGTTCGACACGGCCACGGGCGAAATCGTGTACGCGGTGCTGGCGAGCGGCGGCGTGCTCGGCATGGGCGAAAAGCTGTTCGCGGTACCGTGGAGCGCGCTGCGCATCCAGGGCGACGGTGACAACCTTGTGCTCGATGCGAGCCCTGACCGGCTGAAGAGCGCGGACGGGTTCGACAAGGACCACTGGCCCAACGCCCCGGATGCAGGCTTCGTCGAACGCGGCCGGACGTACTATTCGTGAGCGGTCACGCCGCGAACTGAAGGCGCGCCAGCTCCGAGTACAAGCCGCCTTCGCGCAGCAGCGATTCGTGCGTGCCCTCGGCGACGATGCGGCCGCCGTCCAGCACCACGATCCGGTCGGCGCGCTGCACGGTCGCCAGCCGGTGCGCGATCACCAGCGTGGTGCGGCCGCGCCCGGCGCGCTCGAGCGCCTGCTGGATCGCCGCTTCCGACTGCGCGTCCAGGCTCGAGGTCGCCTCGTCCAGCAGCAGCACCGGCGCGTCCTTCAGGATCGCGCGCGCGATCGCGATGCGCTGGCGCTGTCCGCCCGAGAGGCGCACCCCGCGCTCGCCCAGCGGCGCATCGAAGCCCTCCGGCTGGGCGGCCAGGAAACCGTAGGCCTCCGCATCGCGCGCGGCGGCGCGCACGGATTCGTCGTCGGCATCATGGCGGCCGAAGCGGATGTTGTCGGCGGCACTGGCTGCAAAGATCACTGTCTCCTGCGGCACCAGCGCGAGCGCGCCGCGAAGTTCGTCCAGCGCCAGCCCGCGCAGGTCAACGCCGTCCAGCGTGATGCGCCCGGCTTGAGGATCGTGGAAGCGCAGCAGCAGGTTGAACACCGTGCTCTTGCCTGCGCCGGACGGTCCGACCAGCGCGACTGTCTCGCCGGGCTGCACGCGCAGGTCGAAGTCGTGCAGGGCAGGCACGTCCAGCCGTGTCGGATAGCGGAACTCGACGTGCTCGAAGGCGATCGCGCCGCGCGCGGGCTTCGGCAGGTGCGAAGGAATCGCGGGCGCGACGATGCGCGGCTGCTCGGCCAGGAGGTCGCCGATGCGCCCCATCGAGCCCGCTGCGCGCAGCACGTCGCCCCACACCTCGCCCAGCGCGCCGACCGAGCCTGCGGCGAGCACCGCGTACAGGATGAACTGGCCGAGCACGCCGGCATCCATGGAACCCGCCAGCACATCGCGCGCGCCGGCCCACAGCACCAGCGTGATCGCGCCGAACACCAGCACGATCACGCCGCCGGTGAGGATCGCGCGCGCGGTGATCCGCCGTTGCGCCGCGCGCAGGGCGTCGCGCACCGCGCCGGCGTAACGCGCGCTCTCGATGCGTTCGCGCGCGTAGGCCTTCACCGCATGTACCGCGTTCAAGGTTTCATTGGCGATCGCGCTGGTGTCGGCGATGCGGTCCTGGTTGACGCGCGAGAGCGATCGCAACTTCCGGCCGTAGAGCGCGATCGGCACGATCACCACCGGGATCACCAGCGCTGTGAAACCGGCCAGGCGCGGGCTGGTGAACACCATCGCCGCCGCCGCGCCGATCACCATCACCACGCTGCGCAGCGCAATGGACACGCTGGAGCCGATCAGGGTCTGCACCACCTCCGTGTCGGTGCCCAGGCGCGAGACCAGTTCGCCCACGCGCGCGCGCTCGAAGAAACCGATGTCGAGCCCGATCAGGTGCGCGTAGAGTCTTTCGCGCAGCTCCGCCACCGCGCGCTCGCCCAGCAGGGTAATGCAGAAGTAGCGCGCGGCGGTGGCGAGCGCCAGCACCAGCGCCACGCCGAACAGGATCAGGAAGGTGCGGTTGACCAGCGCCGGATCGCGGGTGGCGAAACCGAGGTCAATCATGTGCCGCACCGCGACCGGCAACGACAGCGTGGCCGCCGAGGACAGCGTCAGGAAGAACAGCCAGCCCGCGACCAGCCCCCGGTGCCGGCGCAGGTACGGCCACAGTGCACGCAGCGAGGCAAGGCGGCGCGGCGCAGGTGCGCCGGTTTCAGGGAGGGCGCTCACCGGGACCAGTCTAATCCAAACCCGTGCACGCCCGGCACGATGCCTGCATATTGTCGGGCGACCGGCGCGCCGCCGGGATCGGGGAAGGGGGCACGGATGGCTTGGGCCTGGTTGTCATCGCTGCGGATGTTCGGTCGGCGCTCGACGCCGCCCCCGGCCTCGCGCAGTCGCGCGAACCTGTTGCGACGGGTCGGCCGCGCCTTGCATGTCGCGCGAGGCCGGCAATGCGGATGCCTGCTCTTCCGGCTGCAGGTGACCGGGCTCGAAGCTTTGCGCCGGCAGCACGGCGAGGCCTTTGCCGAGAACGCCTCGCGCGTGATCGCCGAGCGAGTGCGCCGGCAGGTTCGCAACGAGGACCTCGTCGCGCGCATCGGCTTCGACGAGTTTGCGTTGCTGGCGCAGGACATCGAGGTGTCGCTGTATTCGGCGGGCGAAATCATCGCGCAACGCATCACCGATAGCCTGACCAGGCCCTACGGCGTGGATTCGGTGCAATTCACGCTGGGCCTGCGCATCGGCATCGCGGGATTCCCGGACAATGCAACGGATGCTGCCGGCCTGCTGCTCGCGGCCAGCCAGGCCCTGCACAGCGCTCACCGTCTGGAGCGCGACGGCTGGCGATTTTCCACCACCCTGATTGACGCCTCCAACCGGCCGTTGCGAACCGAGAGCGTTTGACCGCGGACGGTGGATCAAGACCCGCGCAGATGGCGGGTCGAGACCCGCCCTACAAATCGGAGCGGTGTAGGGCGGGTTTCAACCCGCCTTCGAAGATCACGGGGGATCGCGGATCACCATGAGCCGCGCTTCGCTCATGTCTTCCATCGCGTAACGCACGCCCTCGCGGCCGAAGCCCGAGAACTTCACGCCACCGTAGGGCATGTTGTCCACGCGGAAGCTCGGGATGTCGCCCACGATCACGCCGCCCTCGACCAGCGTGTCCCAGGCGCGCATCGCGTGATCCAGATCGGCGGTGAAGACGCCCGCCTGCAGGCCGTAGTCGGAGGCGTTCACGCTGGCCAGCGCTTCGTCGAAGGAGCCGAACATCGCGAGCACCGTGACCGGGCCGAAGGCTTCCATGCAGGACAACTTCGCATCGCGCGGCACGTCCTCCAGCACCGTGGCCTGCAGCATGTTGCCGCGGCGTTCGCCCCCGCACAGCACTTTCGCGCCGGCCTGCCTGGCTTCGGCGATCCAGCCTTCCAGCCGCCTGGCAGCGGCCTCGTCAATCATCGGGCCCAGGAACGTGTCCGGATCCTTCGGATCGCCGGCTTTCAGTCTTCTCGTTGCGTCAACGAAGCGTTGCTTCACCTCGTCGTAGAGCGATGCGTGGATCAGGATGCGCTGCACCTTGATGCAGCTCTGCCCGGACTGATAGAAGCTGCCCGAGATCAGTCGCTCGACCACGAAATCCAGCCGCTCGCGCTGGTCCGCATCCACGATGCAGGCGGCATTGCCGCCCAGTTCCAGCACGACCTTCTTGCGTCCGGCGCGCGCCTTGAGCTGCCAGCCGACCTGGCCGCCGGTGAAGGAAAGCAGTTTCAGCCGCTCGTCCTCGACGAACGGATCGGCATCTTCGATTTTGCAGGGCAGGATCGAGAACGCACCTTGCGGCAGCCCGGTTTCGGCAAGCGCCTCGCCGATGATCAGTGCGCCGATCGGCGTTTTTTCCGATGGCTTCAGCACGAACGGGCAGCCCGCCGCGATCGCCGGCGCCACCTTGTGCGCGACGAGGTTCAACGGGAAATTGAACGGCGTGATGAACGAGCAGGGCCCCAGCGGCACGCGCTTCACGAAACCACGATAACCCCGCGTGCGCGGCGAGATTTCGAGGTTGAGGATCTCTCCGCCGCCGCGCGTGGCTTCGTCCGCGGCGATGCGGAAGGTGTCCAGCAGGCGCGTCACTTCGCCCTGCGCATCCTTGATCGGCTTGCCGGCTTCCACGCACAACGCGAAGGCAAGCTCATCCTTGCGTTCGGCCATGCGCGCGATGCAGTGCTCCAGCACCGCGCGGCGCTCGTAGGGCCTCATTGCCGCCATCGGCGCGGCGGCTTCCGCTGCGGCCGCGATCGCGTTTTCGATTGCGTTCGCATCGGCCAGTGCCACGCGCGTGGCAACTTCGCCGGAATACTTGTCCAGCACCGGCAGATCCGCATTCGGCTGCTGCGGCTTGTTCGCCAGATAGAAGGGATATTTGTCCTTGAGATTCATGGCAGTCCCCGGTATGCGCGAGGTGACGGAAATTTCATCGTGACCTCCAGTCGTCGTCATTCCGGTGCATGCCGGAACCCAGTGCCTCCACGCGGTAACTCGGACAAGTCGCTGGGCCCCGGCTTTCGCCGGGGTGACGCCGGAAAAATCAATCCTCTGCGTGCGCGTCGCGAACTTGCAGCAAAAGCTCGCCGTCCTTCAAACGCGCGCTCAACGAACTACCGGGTGAGACGCCGAGCGCAGAGCGCAGGACGGTTCCGTTTTCATCGAACAGGATCGCGTAACCGCGTTGCAGCACGTTCAACGGGCTGACGGCCTGCAATGCCCGGGCGAGCGCGGCCACCCGTCGTGCGTCGCGTTGCGCGGCCTGCGCCCACGCCGCGAGCAGGCGGCGCCGAAGTTGCTGCGCATCGCGCGAGAGCAACGGCAACCGCCGGGCCGGATGCGCCAGTCGCAGGCGCGCCGCCGCATGACGCAAGCGCGTGCGCGCCGAATTGAGTCGAGCCGACGAGCAGCGTTGCATGCGGGCTTGCAGGGCCAGCAAGCGTTCGCGCCCTGAAGCGAGCCGTTGCTGCGGTGCGCGCCCGAGCAGGCGCGCGTGCAGGTGGTCGAGCTGCTGGCTTCGTGCATGCGCGCCCCGATCCCAGGCGTGCGCGATGCGCGCGCGGTGCTGTGCCAGCGTGCGCAGGAGCGCATCCGAATCCGGCAGCAGCAGTTCGGCGGCGGCCGAAGGCGTGGGTGCGCGCAGGTCGGCGACGAAGTCCGCGATCGAGAAATCCACCTCGTGCCCGACCGCGCACACCACCGGCACCACGCTCGCCGCGACCGCACGCGCGACGCCCTCGTCGTTGAAGGCGATCAGGTCTTCCAGCGAGCCGCCGCCGCGGGTCAGCAACAACACGTCGTAACGCGCGCTGCGCGATGCCGCCTGCAACATCGCGACGATGGCCGGCGGCGCTTCTCGGCCTTGCACCGGCACGGGCAGGATTTCGATTTCCGTGAGCGGACAGCGCCTGCGGGCGACGCTCAGCACGTCGCGGATCGCCGCGCCGGTCGCCGAGGTGATCACGCCGATGCGGCGCGGCCAGCGCGGCAGTGCGCGCTTGCGCTCTTGATCGAACAGGCCTTCCGCCTGCAGCTTCGCCTTCAGCAGTTCGAAAGCGCGACGCAGCGCGCCTTCGCCGGCTTCCTCCATGTGCTCGACGATCAGCTGGAATTCGCCGCGGGCCTCGTAAAGGCTCACCCGTGCGCGCGCCAGCACGTGCGCGCCGTCGCCGGGTTTGAAGCGCAGCCAGGTGCTGCGCGGCTTGAACATCGCGCAGCGCACCTGCGCGGCAGCATCCTTCAACGTGAAGTACAAATGCCCGGACGCCGGACGCGACACGTTGGACAGCTCGCCCTCGATCCAGATGAGCGGCAGCGCGCCTTCGATCAGGTCGCGCGCCAGCCGGTTGAGCGAGGAGGGCGTGAGGATCTCGCGGCGGGTTTCGTACGGGTCGGTTTCTTCGCTCATGTCATTTCAGAGAGTGGGCGGTGCGACGGCGTTCGCGCCGCACGCGCAGCCAGCGCACGGCCAGCCCCAGCGCGATCCACAATCCGATCGCCGCCAGCGGCCACGCGATGGCGCGCGGCCACATCACCGCGATCGCTGTCACGACCAGCAGGGCGAGCGCACCCCAGAGCAGCGGGCCGGTTTCGGCGCGGCTCAGCACGCGGCGGTTGTTCAGTGCCACGCCGACCGTGTGCGCGAGCCGCAAGGCGCCGGCGGCGCCGCGCCCGGCGCTGCCGCGTTCGCCGGGCTTGCCGCGGCGCGCGCGTTCGCGCGGCGGGCTCTGCGGATCGCGGCGCACGCGCCGCCGCGACAGCACGATCTCGGTGGAATTCTGCAGGTCGCGTTCGTACTGGGCGGCAAGCGTCCGCGCGAAATCCGCGTCTTCCACCGCGACGTCAATTTCGCAGTTGGCCATCCAGCTCGCGAGGTTGAGGTTGGTCGAACCCACCCGCGCCCAGCGCGCATCGGCCACCGCGGTCTTGGCGTGCAGCATCGAACCGTTCCATTCGAACACGCGCACGCCCGCGGCGAGCAGCGGGCGATACCCGCTGCGCGAGATCGCCGCGACCGGCGGCAGGTCGGAGGTGCCCGGCACCAGCAGGCGGACGTCCACGCCGTCCTCGGCCGCGTTGGCCAGCGCGCGCACGTACGGCGGCACCCCGACGAAGTAGGCGTCGGTCAGCCACAGCCTTTCGCGCGCGAGCGCGGCGATCATCTGGTCCAGCCGGTACATGCCGGCGCTGCTCGGATGGGTGGCGATCACGCGCAACGCGACCTCGCCCACGTGCGGCATCGCCGCCGGATCGGTGACGGCTTCCTCCGGCAGCGGATCGCCGGTCGCGCTCCAGGTGGCGGCGAAGGAGGCTTCGATCTCGGCGACCGCCGGCCCGCGCAGCGCCAGGCCGGTGTCGCGCCATGGCGAGATCCCGCGCCTCGGGTCGCCCAGCCATTTGCCGCTGATGCAGACGCCGGACACGAAGGCCACGCGGCCGTCCACGCTCACCAGCTTGCGGTGGTCGCGGTTGACCCAGCCGAGCGGGCTGAGCGGGTCGAACGGATTCCACACCCGTACCTGTCCGCCGGCATCCAGCAGCGGCTTCCAGAAGCGGCTGCCGGACTGGCCCAGGCACCCCAGCCAGTCGCGCATCACGCACACATGCACGCCGGCGCGCGCGCGTTCGCACAGGGCATCCAGGAAATCGTGACCAATTGTGTCGGCGCGGATGATGTAGTTGGCAAGAAAGATGCTGCGTTTTGCCGTGCGGATGGCTTGGAGCCAGGCGTCGAAGTTGGCACGGGCGTCAATCAGCAGTTCGACGGCATTGCCGCAGGACAGGGGGGCGCCGGCCGCGCGCGACAAGGCCTGTTCGGCGATGGGACGGGCGGTTGGCGTCGGCGTGAACGGCATCCGCGCAGTCTATCGCGGGACGATGATCGCCCCGTGGAAGAGCCGGGCCGCGCGTATGGCGGTAGAATGAGAATTCCGGCGCGGCGTTCGTCGGACGCCGGATCGAGGGTTGCATGAACGACAGTTACTTGCGGTTGATCGAAGACCTGCCGCCGCGTGTCGCGCCGGAGCGGGGCCAGGTCGTCGGCGCGCGCGCCATGCGCGATTTCGTCGAGCGCTTGCCGTTGGCCAATCCGGCACAGGCTGCGCGCGACCTGGCCGGGATCCTGGCTGCGATGGAAGCCACGCGCTGGCCGGCGGGCGAGCGGATCGAGGCGCTGGAAGCCTTGCGCGCGCCGGTGGCCGGCCTGTGCGAGGGCATCGAGCAGGCGCTCGGCGTGGAGTCGCATCCGCTGCCGCCGGCCAAGGAGAAGCTGGTCGAGACGGCGCGCGCGTTCCATCGCGGCCTCGCACGCAATTACGCGCTGGCGCTGCACGAGCTGTGCGGCGACGGCAAGCTGCCGATGTTCAAGGGCAAGGCGGCGGCGACCGCCGCGGTCCGGGCGGTGACGCACCTGGGCATCGTCCTGCAATGGTCGTACCGGTTGTACCGGACGCCGCCACCCGGGGCGTGGCGGCGCCTGCACGCGCTGCACCGGTTCGCGCAGCAGATCGGCGTGGCCGACAAACCGGTGCCCGATGCGCTGCCGGACGGCGCGGAGCTGGACGTGCAGCAGGCGTATTCCCATGCGCTGCTGCTTGCGCTTTCCAACCCTTATCGTTTCTCCGCGCGCGAACTGCGCGAAGCCTGGCTGTTGACCCGCTGCCTCGCCCCGTATTGCGGGCTGGGGCCGGCCGCGGGCGCCGCCATCGCGGTGGACGAAAACAGCGACGACGGCCCCGGCTACGTGCCCGAGGAGCGCGCGCTGGCGCAGGAAGGCATTTTCGCGGTGGACCTCGCGCCGCTGAAGCGGTTCCTCGAGGACCACGCCGCGCTGCAGCCGCCCGGCATCGAGCGCCTGAGTTTCCGCCAGCGCGGCGGGCAGGGCGTGGAGGTGCCGCTGGCGTTCCTGCACCGCCTGCGTTCGAGCTGGGCGGGTGCGGCCGAGCGCGGCTTCGTGCGGCTCGGCGCAGGCCACGCGCTGGACGTGGTGATCGGATTGCACGCGCTGCATTTCGTGCTGGCGGGCCATTCGGATTTCAGCACCTTCATGCAGCGCATCCGTGGCAACACCATCGCGCTCGGTTCGCGCGAGCAGGCCGCCTCGTGGACCGCCGGCGCCGACAGCACGCGCCCGCAGATCCTTTCGGCGCACGTGCTCGACCAGAGCCTCGGCGGCTACCGGCTGCAGCTGGAGTCCGCAGGCGCGCTGCGCATCCGCGTGGGCGAGGCGATAGGGCTTGCACCGGCGGCGGAGGAGGGCGAGGCGCAGGAATGGATGATCGGCCTGGTCCGCTGGCTGCGCACGGATGACGACAACGTGTTCGCGGGCGTGGAACTGCTGGCGCGCCGCGCGCACGCGGCCGGCGTGCGCCTTTCGGTGGATGGCGACGACCTGCGCGCGCCGCAGCGCGCGGTGGTGATGCAGGATCGCAAGCGCGAGGCGGTGCAGTTGCTGGTGGCGCATCTGTTCGACCAGCGCGCGACCGCCATCGAGCTGACGCTGCCTGCCGATCCGGCCAACTGGGCATCGCGCCCGAGCGTGCGCGAACACGCCATCAGCGCCATCGAGGAAATCAGCCCGGCTTATTTCCGCGTTTCGCTGGCGTCGCCGCAGACCGCGCTCGGGGACGAGTCCGAAACGTTCGCGCCCGATCGCGTCGCCGGTTGAGCTTCCGGATGAAGTCGGCCAGCGCTTCACCGGCTCCGCGCCGGCACAGTGTGGGCGTCAACGTCGGTCGCGTTCGCGTCGGCGGTAGTGCACCCGTGGTGGTGCAGTCCATGACCAACACCGACACCGCCGATGCGGTTGCGACCGCGAAGCAGGTCGCGGAGCTCGCGCGCGCGGGTTCCGAACTGGTGCGCATCACGGTCAACACCGCGGAAGCCGCGGCCGCCGTACCGCGCATCCGCGAGCGGCTGGACATGATGGGCGTGGACGTGCCGCTGGTCGGCGATTTCCACTACAACGGCCACCAGCTTCTGCAGGACGAGCCCGCCGCGGCCGTGGCGCTGGCGAAGTACCGCATCAACCCGGGCAACGTCGGTTTCGGAAAGAAGCGCGAGACGCAATTCGCATCCATCGTCGAGCTGGCGCTTCGACACGACAAGCCGGTGCGAATCGGCGCGAACTGGGGCTCGCTCGACCAGTCGCTGCTCGCCGCGTTGATGGACGAGAACCATGAACGCGCGGAACCGTGGGATGCCGCGCACGTCGCACGCGAGGCGCTGATCCGCTCGGCGCTGGATTCGGCCGCGCGCGCCGAAGGCCTCGGTCTGCCGCGCGACCGCATCATCCTGTCGTGCAAGGTGTCCGGCGTGCAGGAACTGATCGCGGTGTATCGCGACCTCGCCGCGCGCTGCGACTACGCGCTGCACCTTGGGCTCACCGAGGCGGGCATGGGTTCGAAGGGCATCGTCGCCTCCACCGCCGCGCTCGCGGTCCTGCTGCAGGAAGGCATCGGCGACACCATCCGGATTTCGCTCACGCCCGAACCCGGTGCTTCGCGCACGCAGGAAGTGATCGTCGCGCAGGAACTGCTGCAGACGATGGGCCTGCGCGCGTTCACGCCGCTGGTCACCGCCTGCCCGGGTTGCGGGCGCACGACTTCGGAGTTCTTCCAGGAACTGGCGAAGGTGGTGCAGGAACACGTGCGCGCGAAGATGCCGGAGTGGCGCGTCAAGTACGACGGTGTGGAGAACCTCACGCTCGCCGTGATGGGCTGCGTGGTCAACGGGCCCGGCGAATCCAAGCACGCCGACATCGGCATTTCGCTGCCCGGCACGGGCGAAACGCCCGCCGCGCCCGTGTTCATTGACGGCAAGAAGGCCATGACCCTGCGCGGCGAGAACATCGCGCAGGAGTTCGTGGGCATCGTCGAGGATTACGTGGCGAAGAAATACACCGCGCGCGCGTGATCGGGAGCGAGTGATATGACCCTGGAAATGCGCCCCGAATGCGAACGTTGCGGCGCGCCGACGGTTAAGGAAGGCGAGGCCTACATCTGCACGTTCGAGTGCACCTTCTGCGCCGACTGCAGCGACGAGATGGATTACGTGTGTCCCAACTGCGGCGGCGAGCTGGTGCGCCGCCCGCGACCGAAGCGGTCGGACTTGTAGGACGGGTTTCAACCCGCCGCTGCCGCCCTCGTTAAACGACGGCGGGTCAAGACCCGCCCTCGCGATTGCAGCGACGAGATGGACTACGTGTGTCCCGACTGCGGCGGCGAGCTGGTGCGCCGCCCGCGACCGAAGCGGCGGGAATCGTAGCGGGTTTCAATCCGCCGCTGCCGCGTCCGCCCGGTGAACGATGGCGGGTCGAGAGCCGCCCTGCATCAACTCTCCGCGCCAACCGCCACGGCACGCGCTTCATTCATGCGCGTGCGCGACAGCTTTGCCTCGCGATGCGTGATGTAGGCATTGGCCGCGAAGATCACGGCGGCTCCGAGCACGGTCCAGCGGTCCAGTCCCTCGCCGAACATGAAATAGGCGAGCACCGCCACGATCGGCATCTGCACGAAGCTGATCGGCGCCAGCAGCGAGACGTCGCCGATCTTCAGCGCGCGCATCCAGCACATGTGGCCGCTGGTCCCGAAGAAACCCGCCGCCATCACGAGAGCCCAGATTCCCGGCTGCGGCCATTGCCAGTAGAGCAGCGCGGCCGGCAGCGACAGCGGCACCCACAGCAGCGTGGTCCAGATCACGATGGTGTCCGGCGCCTCGGTGCGGGTGAGGAATTTCAGGCAGATGGATACGCACGCGCTCATCAACGCGGCCAGCAGCGCGACCAGCGCGGCCGGCGAGTAGCCGTGCAGGCCGGGCCGCACGATCAGCAGCACCCCGATGAATCCTGCGACCACTGCGGTCCAGCGCCGCGCGCGCACCACCTCGCCGAGCACGAAGATCGCGCCGATGGTGACGAACAGCGGCGTGGAATAGGACAGCGCGATCGCCTTCGCGACCGGCATGTTCACGATCGCCCAGAAGGCGGCCAGCATCGAAACGGTGCCGAGCGCGCAGCGGAACAGGTACAGCGGCAGCCGTCGCGTGCGCAGCAGCCCCGGCCCGGCGCGCGCCAGCAGCGGCAGCGTGAACAGCAGCCCGAACACGCTGCGGAAGAACGCGATCTCGAACGGATGCAGTTGCCGCGAGGCCAGCCGGATTGCGATCGCCATCGAGCCGAAGCAGCAGGCGCTGGCGACCATCAGCAGCGCCGCGCGCGGAACGTGCGAAGACGCGGGCGCGGCGGGCAGGGCGGTTCCGGATTCGGTCACGGCGGGCGGGCTGGCGCAAAGCGTGATGATAGCGGCGCCGATCCCCCGGAAGCGTGCGCCGGCGCAGTTGTTGCGCAACCTCCGCTGGGATAGGCTGCCGGGTCATGTCGCCGCCGCCGCCTTTCATCGTCGCCATTCCCGCGCGCATGGCGTCCACGCGGCTGCCGGGAAAGCCGTTGCGGCTGCTCGGCGGCGAACCCCTGATCGCGCACGTGGTGAGGCGCGCACGCGCGGCGGGCGCGCAGGCGGTGGTGGTCGCGACCGACGACGAACGCGTGGCCGCGGCGCTGGGCGGCGAGGATGCGATGCTCTGCATGACCCGCGCCGACCACGCCTCGGGCAGCGACCGTCTCGCCGAATGCGCGCGGCGGCTCGGCTGGCCGGACGACGCGATCGTGGTCAACCTGCAGGGCGACGAACCCTTTGCGCCGCCCGCCGGCATCCGCGAGGTCGTGCGCGCGCTGGCCGAAGGCGACGCGCCGATGGCCACGCTCGCGACACCCATCGGGGATGCTGCGCAACTGTTCGATCCGAACGCCGTGAAGGTGGTGCGCGATGCGCGTGGGCACGCGCTGTATTTCTCGCGCGCGCCGCTGCCCTGGGCGCGTGATGCGTTCGCGCGCGACCGCGAGTCGCTGCCGGACGGCATTGAGTTCCTGCGCCATATCGGCATCTATGCCTACCGGGCAGGGTTCCTGAAGACCTTTGCCGCGCTCCCGTCCACGCCGCTCGAGCGCGCGGAATCGCTGGAGCAACTGCGTGCGCTGGAACACGGTTACCGGATTGCCGTGCGGATCGCGCCGGAGGCGTTTCCACCCGGCGTGGATACCGAAGCCGACCTCGCCGCCGCGCAACGGCACCTCGAACGGAGCGAAGCATGATCGTGGACCGCCGCCGTGAACCGGAAACGGAGCAGCGCCAGTCGGCGCCGGAATTTCCCGGGTCGCTGGAATGGGTCAATACGCGCGAGCCTGTCAGCCTCGCCGGGCTGCGCCGGCGGGTGGTGCTGCTGTACTTCTGGAGTTACGACAACGTCCATTGCATCAACATGCTGGCGGGGCTGCGGCAACTGGAGAACAAGTACAACGACGGGTTGACCATCCTCGGCGTGCACACGCCGAAATATCCGGCGCAGCAATCCGACGAGGCGGTGCTGAAGGCGGTCAACCGCAATTACGTGCGGCACCCGGTGGCGAACGATGCGCACTGGCGGGTGTGGCAGCAGTACGGCATCGAGGCCTGGCCGAGCATGGTGCTGGTTGACTGCGAGGGCAACGTCGCCGGGCGCTTCGTCGGCCAAGGCACGCTGCGCCGCGTGGACGACGCGGTCGCCGCCCTGCTCGAGGACGCCGCCACGCGCGACCTGCGCAACTTCGCGCCCGCGCGCGCGGCTTTCCGCACCGAGCCGCGCATGCCGTTGCGTTTCCCCGCGCATGCGCTGGCCACCGCCGATCGCCTGTACGTGTCCGACACCGGCCACAACCGGATCCTGGAATGCACGCACCAGGGCCGCGTCTTGCGCCAGTTCGGCTCCGGCAACGCCGGTTATTGGGACGGCCGGCTCGCCGACGCGGGTTTCAACGCGCCCCAGGGCCTGGCGATTTCCGGCGATGTGCTCTATGTCGCCGATACCGGCAATCATTGCGTGCGCCGCGTCCGCCTCTTGCACGGCGAGGTGGAAACGCTGCTCGGCAGCGGACTGCCGGGCCACCAGACGCCGGACGACTGCCCGCCCGGGCAGCGCATCGCGATCAGCGCGCCGGTGGCGATCGCGTTGTCGGGCGACCGCATCTACGTCGCGGTAAGCGGGCAGCACCAGATCTGGCGCATAGACCTGCACACCGGCGACATTGACGTGCTGGCCGGCAGCGGGCGCTGCGGCGTGCGCGACGGCAACGGTGCCGAATGCCGGCTGGCGCAGCCGAGCGCGCTGGCGATGCTGCCGGGCACCCTGGTGATTGCCGATGCAGCGGGCAACGCGATCCGCCAGTTGCGGCTTTCGGATTTCGTGCTGGGCACGCTGGCCGGCGGCGGGCCTTACGCCTACGGCAACGAGGACGGCGTCGGCACGCTGGCGCGCTTCGCGCATCCGCTGGGCCTGGCGGCCGATGGCGCCACGATCTATGTCGCCGACACCTTGAACAACCGCCTGCGCGCGATCCAGTCGCGGGGCGGGGAGGTGGGCACCCTGCCGGTCTCGTGGCGCTTCCATGAACCGCAGGGCATCTCCTTTGCGGCCGGCGCGCTGTGGGTGGCCGACCGCAACGCGCACGAGATCGTGCGCGTGGATGTGGAGACGGGGGCGTGCACGCGAATTCCCGTGGGCGAGTAGGCAAAGAGTTGGGACGCGGATGAGATAAAGAGGATCTGGACGCGGATGAACGCGGATCGGGGCGGATAGAGACCAGACCTGATTGTTGTTGTTGATCTGCCTTATCCGTGGCCACCCGCGCCCATCCGTATCAAAGGAGCTCTTTCTCGATCAGCCCTGCAGCCAACCCTTACAATGCGCGCATGGCATCCACCCCGGCCTTCGACGGCAAGGCCTTCGTCCGCACCCTGACTTCCTCGCCCGGCGTCTACCGCATGTTCGACGCCGCAGGCGGGCTGCTGTACGTCGGCAAGGCGGGCAACCTGAAGAAGCGCGTCGGCAGTTATTTCCTGAAGCCGAAGATGGATCCGCGCATCAGCGCGATGATCGCGCAGATCGTGCGCGTCGAGGTCACGCTGACGCGCACCGAGGGCGAGGCGCTGCTGCTGGAATCGCAGCTCATCAAGTCGCTGAAGCCGCGATACAACATCCTGCTGCGCGACGACAAGAGTTACCCGTATATCTTCGTCTCGGAAGGCGAGGATTTTCCGCGCATGGCTTTCCATCGCGGTCCGCGCACCGCCCGCGGCCGCTACTTCGGGCCTTATCCCAGCGCCTGGGCGGTGCGCGAAAGCCTGTCGCTGATGCAGAAGCTGTTCAAGGTCCGCCAGTGCGAAGACAGTTTCTTCCGCAACCGCACGCGCCCGTGCCTGCTCCACCAGATCGGGCGCTGCAGCGCGCCCTGCGTGGCATTGATCAATGCCGAGGAATACCAGCGCGACGTCCGCCATGCGGTGATGTTCCTGGAAGGCCGCAGCAGCGCCGTGATTGACGAGCTTGCGGCCGAGATGGAGCGCGCCAGTGCGGACCTCGATTTCGAGCGCGCGGCGAAGCTGCGCGACCAGGTCGCCACCCTGCGCGGGTTGCAGGCGCATCATTACGTGCAGGGTGCGCGCGCCGACATGGACGTGCTGGCTTGCCGCAGCGAGGCGGGCGTGGCGTGCGTCTCGGTGCTGTATTTCAGGAACGGCGTGAGCCTGGGCTCGCGCGATTATTTTCCCAAGCTGGCGCTGGATACGGAACCCGCGGACGTGCTGGCGCAGTTCGTCGCCCAGTATTATCTCGACAAGCCGGTGCCCGACGAACTGGTGCTGGAAACCGCGATCCCGGATGCCGATCTGCTGGCGCAAGTGCTGAGCGAGCACGCCGGGCGCACGGTTGCGCTGAAATCGCGCGTGCGCGGCGAGCGCGCGCGGTTCCTGGAGCTGGCCGTGCGCAATGCCGAGGCGGCGCTGACGGCGCGCTTGTCCAGCAGGCAGTCGCTGCACGCGCGCTTCGAGGCCTTGCGCGAACTGCTGCAATTGCCGGAAGCGCCGCAGCGCATCGAGTGCTTCGACATCAGCCACACGATGGGCGAGGAAACCGTCGCCTCCTGCGTGGTGTTCGGCCCGGAAGGACCGGTCAAGAACCAGTATCGCCGCTTCAACATCCGCGGCATCACCGGCGGCGACGACTACGCGGCGATGCGCCAGGTGCTGACCCGGCGGTTGAAGTCCATTGCTGCGGGCACCGGCGAGAAACCGGATCTGTGGCTGATTGACGGTGGGGCGGGGCAGGTCGCGCAGGCGCTGGAGTCGCTGCGCGAAAACGGCGTGGAAGGGATCGAAGTGGTTGGCGTGGCGAAGGGACCGTCGCGGCGGGTCGGCGAGGAAACGCTGGTCCTGGGCGACAGCGGCAGGCAACTGAATCCCGGCCCGGGTTCGCCCGCGCTGCACCTGATTGACGCGATCCGCGACGAGGCGCACCGCTTCGCCATCACCGGCCACCGCAGGCGGCGCGAAGTCGCGCGCGAACGCGGCGTGCTGGAAGACATCGCCGGGATCGGCGCGGCCCGCCGCGCCGCGTTGCTCAAGGCCTTCGGCGGCCATGCGGGCATTGCCGCGGCGGGTGTCGAGGAGCTGAGCCGCGTGCGCGGCATCAACCGCGCGCTGGCCGAGCGCATCTACGCCTACCTGCACGAATGAACGTGACCCGTCCCGCGCACCGGCCGCCGCCCGATGTGCGACACTCGCGCATCCGTTAGAGATTTGCCGATGCGGATCAATCTTCCGAATGCGCTGACCCTGTTCCGCATGGCGCTGCTGCCGGTGATGGTGGTGGTGTTCTACCTGCCGCTGCGCGGTTCCGGCCTGATCGCCGCACTGGTGTTCCTGCTCGCCAGCGTCACCGACTGGCTGGACGGCTGGCTGGCGCGTCGCTACGACCAGGTTTCCGCATTCGGAGCCTTCCTCGATCCCGTCGCCGACAAGCTGATGGTGGCGATCACGCTGTTCCTGCTGGTGCAGGGCCACCCGACCGCGCTGCTGGCGATCACCGCCGCGATCATCGTCGGCCGCGAGATCGCGGTTTCGGCGTTGCGCGAATGGATGGCGTTCGTCGGCGAACGCACCCGCGTCAACGTGATGTGGATCGGCAAGATCAAGACGGTGATGCAGATCATTGCGCTTCTGGTATTGCTCGCCGAGCACGACACGCCGAAGTCGCGCGCGGTGGACATTTATCACATACGCGAGGCGCTGGACGCCTACCACATCGGTGAAGGCCTGCTTGTGGTCGCGGCGGTGCTGACCATCTGGTCGGGGTTTGCCTACCTGCGCGCGGCGTGGCCGGTGCTGCGGCTGGAGTCGTTCCGCGAGAACACCTGAAGGCTGCCGCCGACGTCTTGACTGGCGCCATTGCCGCGTTATCATTACCGGCTCGCGCGGGAATAGCTCAGTTGGTAGAGCACGACCTTGCCAAGGTCGGGGTCGCGAGTTCGAGTCTCGTTTCCCGCTCCATATTTTTGCGTCCGCGGCAAGCCTTTCACGGCTCGCAATGGATATAGAACCCTGGCGCTGCCGGGGTTTTGTTTTTGCGCCACCCCGCGCAATGCGGATGGTGGGTAGAATCCATCTCACTTGGCCTGGTGGCAGAGTGGTCATGCAGCGGACTGCAAATCCGCGTACGCCGGTTCGATTCCGACCCAGGCCTCCAAGTGCGACCCGCCCGCGCCTGTCGGCGCGAGCGCTGCCGCCCGGATGGCGAAACTGGTAGACGCAAGGGACTTAAAATCCCTCGGGGGAAACCCCATCCGGGTTCGAGTCCCGGTCCGGGCACCACATCTGGTCCTCCGTGTAAAAAGCGGTAAAAGTTACGCTCGCGGCGGGCTGCTTTTCGGGCGCATGGAACCTCCTGGCCGGGAAGCCCCGCCGGAAAGTGTTCTACTTCCGTAGATCCTCATGGGAGCGGCCCATGTGGAGTAGTATCGAAAGAGCTTGCCCACGGCAGCAGCTCTCGGAAGGCGATGCCCACCCCGGAATCTATCTTTGAATCCATTCCCGGGCCGTCGGGCGACAAAGGCATGGATGCTGCGCAGACGGCGGATCTTGCGGTCGCAACCTGGCGCAAGATCGATGGCGCGCTATGGCCGATCATCGGCCATGCGGGCGTGGCGGCGCTTTTCAAGCGCAGCCTGTACTTGGCGCGGCTGGAAGCCCCCGCTCTGATCGCGATGCTCGACATCGAGATCGCGCCCGGCGATTTCGCCTTGCTGCGCGAGACCCTGGCACGACAATCCAGCGCGCATGCCGCTGCGGCCGTGCAGGCGGGCTTGCTGAAGACTTTCCTCGATCTGCTCGCCAGCCTCATCGGCGCCGCGCTCACTGAGCGGTTGCTGCGTTCCGTCTGGGACAACAATCCATCAAGCGGCGAAGCCATGCAGGGTCCCTTGTTATGAGTAAAGCAACGATCAATCGCCTGCAAACCGGTGTCCCGGGGCTGGACGAGGTGCTCGGCGGCGGTCTCCCCGAGTTCTCGTTCAACATCCTTGCCGGTTCACCCGGCAGCGGGAAGACAACGCTGGCGCACCAGCTGATGTTCGCGCTGGCCACTCCCGAGCGCCCTGCGCTGTATTTCACCGTGCTTGGCGAGCCGCCGCTGAAGATGCTGCGCTATCAGCAGCAGTTCGATTTCTTCGACAGCGAGAAGATCAACCATGCCATCCGCTTCATCAATCTGGCCGACGACACCGCCACCGGGGATCTCGGCAAGGTGTTGGAGCGGATCGTCGCCGAGGTGAAAGCGTACGCACCGGGGTTGGTATTCGTGGACTCGTTCCGCTCGGTGATTCTCGCCACGCAAGGCAACGGCAATGCGTTCGTCAGCCTGCAGAAGTTCGTGCAGCAGCTGGGAATGCTGATGACCAGTTGGCAGGCCACCACTTTTCTGGTCGGTGAATACTTCGACGAACGCGAGCCGAACCCGATTTTCACTGTCGCCGACGGATTGATCTGGATGCGCCAGAGCGTGCAGGACAATTCCGTGGTGCGCAAAATCGAGATCATGAAGATGCGCGGGCAGCCGACTTTGCCGGGGCTGCACTCGTTCCGGATCAGCAACGCAGGCATCAATGTGTTCGCGCCGCCACGGCCGAGTGCGCCCGACGCCAGCGGCCCGGGCGAACCACTGGAGCATCGGGTGTCCATGGGCAATCGCAGGCTGGATGAGATGTTGGGCGGCGGCCTGCCGAGTGGGTATTCACTGTTGGTCGCCGGGCCAACCGGCTCGGGGAAGAGCATTCTGGCGGGCGAGTTTCTGGCCGAAGGCGCGCGCAACGGCGAGATCGGCATCATCGCCGCCTTCGAGCAGCGCCCCAATCGCTCGCGCGGCAAACTGCTGGCAGACCTGATTGACAGCGGCAAGATAGGCGTCATCGACACCCAGGCGGCCACGCTGTCGGTGGACGAAATCTCGATGCTGCTGATTACCGAAATCAGGCGCCGCAAGGCCACCCGCGTGGTGCTCGATTCGCTTTCGGGGTTCGAGGTGCTGCTGGCGCCGACCTTCCGTGACACGTTCCGGGAGGCGTTGTCGCGCATGGTGTCGGCGCTGGCCGCCACCGGCGTGACCGTTTTGATGACATCCGAACTGGAAGATCGTTACGACGAGCTTCGTTTCAGTCCGTACGGCAATGCCTTCATGACCGACGCGATCATCGTGCAGCGCTATATCGAGATCGACAGCCGCTTGCAGCGGATGATGGCGGTGGTGAAGGTGCGCGCGAGCATGCACTCCAACGAGCTGCGGCTTTATCACGTCAACGACGACGGCATCCAGATCGGCGACATGCTGGTGGATCAGGAGGGCCTGCTCGGCGGCCGCCCGACCCTTCGCCCGGGGATCGCGAGTGGCAATCATGGCGCCCGCGATGACTGAGCGCGCGCGCTCACTCGGCTGGCCGCATCGCCGGGTGCGGGTATCGCCGTGAGCGACTCCGGCCAGCAACGCAAGGTCGCCGTCGCGACGGAAGCGCTTGCCGCGCTCGATCGACAAGCCGACGAGTTGCGCGAACATTTGGCGAAGTTGCGACAGGATTTGGTGGACGTTCAGAAAGAGCTGGGCGCGGCCCGCGCGAACGAGTTGCGGGAAGCCAATGAGAATCTGGTATTGGCGGTCCTGAAAGCCGATGCCATCGCCGCGATGGCGGTCAGCAACTTGAGCCAGCTCACGCGCGCCGGCGCGGCGCGCGATTCGGAGCGTCAAGACCTCCGCCGTAGCAACGAGCAACTGGTGACGTCCGCCTTGAAGGCACAAGTCTCGGCGGAACAGGCCATGGAGGCGCATCGCCAGCAGATCCACTTCATGGGGATCGTTGCGCACGAATTGCGCAATCCATTGGCGCCGATCCGGCTCGCCGCCAGCATGCTGGCCAAGGGCGAGCAGCCGGCACGGCGTTCGCTGGCCAGCTTGAGTGCGATCATCGAAACCGAGATCAAGCACATGGCGCGGTTGATCGACGATCTACTCGAAGGCTCGCGCGTCAGCACGGGCAAATTGCTGCTTGAATTGGGTCAGGTCGACTTGCAGGAAGTCATTGCGCAAGCCGTGGAAACCTGCCGACCGCTGATGGAAGCCAGGCAGCAACGGCTCACCCTTGAGTTGCCGGCCGGACCGGTGAACCTGCGCGGAGATCACGTGCGCCTGAGGCAGATCGTCAGCAACCTGCTGGACAACGCATCGAAGTACACCGGCAAGGGCGGGGCGATTACGCTCGCGGCGGTGGTGCAGGAGCCGAACGTCACCATCACCGTTTCGGACAACGGCGTCGGCATCGCGCCCGAGGTGCTGCCGACCATCTTCGACATGTTCGTGCAGGATGCGCGCGACAGTGCCCTGTCGAGCGGCGGCCTCGGCATCGGTCTCGCGGTGGTGCGCGAACTTGTGCAAGCGCACGGCGGCACGGTCAGCGCGGCCAGCGCGGGCAAGAATCTCGGCAGCCAGTTCGTCGTCACGCTGCCGCTGGCCGGGCCTGCGCCCGGGGCAGGGGCTTGAGGTACTGCGCACTTCGCCACTCCGGGCGCAGTGCGCGAATCCCGTCTTTGTCGGGCGCGATCGACAACTAGACAAGGTAAGGAACTTGCGCTCGATCGCCGGCAGTTCGCGAATGACTTCGTGTCTTGCGGCGGGCTCTTCTCTTCCTGTGCACGCTGGCGCCGCCGCCGGTCAGGACGCGGTACAGATCCCGCCCCCGGGCACCACGCACACTTGCATCACGCACGTTTGCCGCTTACCGTCGCGCAAGGGAGCTATGGGGGAGGGAGCATCATGGTCAGCGTCGTGCTGGTGGACGATCACGAACTCGTCCGTGCCGGATTCCGCTTGATCCTGTCCGCGCAACCCGACATCGAGGTGGTCGGGGAAGCGGGCGGTGCCGAGGAAGGCCTGCGCCTGATCCGCGCGCAGAAACCCAACGTCGCACTGCTGGATGTGCACATGCCCGGCATGAGCGGCATCGAGCTGACCGAGCGCGTGCGCCGCGCCGAGCTGCCCACGCAGATCATCATCCTGACCGTGGTGGACGATGCGCGTTTTCCGCGCCGACTGCTGCAATCCGGCGCGCTGGGCTACCTCACCAAGGCATGTCCCGCCGAAGAACTGCTGACGGCCGTGCGCAACGTTGCGCAGGGCAAGCGCTATCTGGACGCCACGATCGCGCGCGAGATGGCGCTTGCAGCCGTGGACGGCGAATCGTCGCCGCTGGAGTCGCTGTCCTCGCGCGAACTGGAGGTGGCGCTGATGCTGGCGCGCGGGATCGCGATCAACGAGATCGCCGAGCGCCTGCACCTGAGTCCCAAGACCGTCTCGACCTACAAGCAGCGGCTGTTCGAAAAGCTCGGCGTCGAGCACACCATCGCGTTGGCGCACCTGCTCGGCGCGCACGGCGTGCTGGAAGACGGCAGGAAAGCGCCGCCGGCACTGGCCGACGGCTGACCGTCAATTCGAACCCGCGGCGGGCTCGCTGCCGCTTTCCGCACGCGTGGTCTCCGACGCGGCGGGCGCCGAGGGCTTCGGCAACAGGTCGCCCTGATGCGGCGTGAATGCCGACTGCGATGCGCCCGTTGCGCTGCCGGGCGCGTTGAACCCGCCCTGCGATTGCGACGCGCCCATGCCGTCGCCGACACCCAGCGCGGGACGATGCGCGGGCGCCGCCGCTTCGGACGCCCCTTCTGAAGGCGAGGGCAGCGGCGCGGCGGCATCGCTGTTGCCGGCAGGTACGCGTTCGCCTGGCGCGAACGGTTCAGGCGTCGGCAGCCTGGCGGCGACCGGTGCGGTTTCGATCGTGGATTCCTGCGCGAGCGGCGAAGGCGCGGCGGCCACCGGGAAGCTGCGGATCTCCGCGGTGCCAGACGCCCCGGTCGGCGCGTCCGGGGATGCGCTCGCGCCGTGGGCGGTGGACGAATGCGCGCCCAGCGATCCGGGTTGCGATTGCTCCGCGCGTTCGCTCGTTGCGGCAGGCATGGACGCCTGTTCGTCCATCGGGGCATGCGGCGTCAGGCTGTTCGGGTGCGCGGACGCATGCGAGGCCGACGCGCGCGATATCTCCCTGTCCTCGTCATCCGCATCGCGCCCTGGCGCGAGATTCTCGACATTGTCCTGCACCTGCTGGCCCTGCGCTTCGGTGGCGCGCTTGCGCCGGCGTCCGCCACGGCGGCCGCGGCGGCGCTTGGCCGGCGTGCCGTCGGCGTTTACAGCC
>DASVDY010000259.1:0-16298 GCA_036380855.1 Rhodanobacteraceae bacterium | reverse complement strand
TTGATCTTGTGCGCGCCGGTGTGGTTGAGGTCCTCGCGCTTGAGCAGGATCCGCGCGCCGCCGGCGTGTTCCGACAACCGCCGGGCGTGATAGATCGGCGAAGGCCGGCCGACGTAGTGCCTGAGGTCGCGGTCGAGCTCGGCCACGAACGCAGGATCGCCGCGCAGGCGCGTGTATGCAGCCGTCAGTTCTTCCAGCGGTGCAATCAGGGTTTCCGACACGAACACGCCGCCGTAGTCGCCGAAGCGGCCGTGTTCGTCGGGATATCGGGAGTAGTCAATCGCTTCGTTCATTGCACAAAAAGCCCTTTGGACACGGATCAACACGGATGAACGCGGATCAAGGATTTTCGTTTTACCCGGCTTCTTCCGCGTCAATCCGTGTCAAACGCTTTCTCCACCGCGGCGAAGAACGCCCGCAGTTTCGCTTCGTCCTTGATGCCCGGCGCGGATTCCACGCCGCTGGCCAGGTCCACCGCCCACGGCCGCACCGTGCGAATGGCTTCCGCCACGTTCCCTGCATTCAATCCGCCGGCGAGGATGACCGGACGATCCAGGTCGCGCGGGATGCGCGACCAGTCGAAGGTCCTGCCTTGCCCGCCCTGCGCGCCCGGCGGATGGCCGTCCAGCACGAAACCGCGTGCCCGCGGATGCGCGGCGGCGACCGCGTGCACGTCCACCTCGCCGGCCATGCCGACCGCCTTGGTGTAGCGCACGCCGAACGACTCGCAAAACGCCGCGTCCTCGCTGCCGTGGAACTGGATCAGGTCCGGTCGCAGGTTGTCCACGATTTCGCCGACGCGATGCGCCGGCAGATCGTGCGTCAGCACGACCGCGGAGACAAATGACGGCAGGGCATGTCGGATCGCGCGCGCGCGATCCAGCGGCACGCAACGCGGGCTGCTGGGCGTCATCACCAGCCCGATTGCATCCGCGCCGAGCTCGCAGGCGAGCAGCGCGTCCTCGAGGCGGGTGATGCCGCAGATCTTGATGCGGGTTCGGGGCATGTCCGGTATTGCGGTCGCGCGCAGGCGCGCTCCTACAAGGTCACTTCGGGCGGAAGTTCCCATTGTGCCGGATACCGCGGACCAATGAAGGTCAGGCCCTGCGGAGACGCGGTGGCACCGGCCAGCGCGCGATCGCGCGCGGCGAGGACTTCCGCGATCCATTCGATCGGGCGTTCCCCGGTTCCGACTTCCAGCAGCGAACCCACGATGTTGCGGACCATGTGGTGCAGGAACGCGTTGGCCTCGATGTCCACGTGCACGTGCTCGCCTGCGCGGATCACCGATACCCCGAGCACGCAGCGACGCGCGTGGGCGGCCTGGCAGGACACCGCACGGAACGCGGAGAAGTCGTGCTCGCCGACGAGTGCCTGCGCCGCTTCGTGCATCGTCCCGGTGTCGAGCGGACGCCGTTCCCAGGAAACGTAGCGCGCCTCCAGCGCCGGGCGGATCGCACGATTGAGCAAGGTGTAGCGATAGCGCCGCGCGCGCGCCGAAAAACGCGCATGAAAATCGTCGGGCATCGGCTTCGCCCACAGCACCGAAATCCCGACCGGCAGCCGCGTGTTCGAGCCCAGCGTCCAGGCGCGCTCGTCGCGTTGCGAGTCACTGTCGAAGTGGACGACCTGGCAGCGCGCGTGCACGCCGGCATCGGTGCGCCCGGCGCAGGCCACCGCGACGGGATGGTCGGCGACGAAGGACACCGCCGCCTCGACCTCGGCCTGAATGTTGGGTCCGTGCGCCAGCCGCTGCCAGCCGAAGAACCCGGTGCCGTCGTATTCGATGCCGAGGGCGATGCGCATGAGTTCGGGAAGCGGCAGGTGGGAGGAGCGGTGCGACGAGTCCGGGGCAGGCGCTCAAGCCCGGAGCGAGCCTATTCCGAACCGGCGTTTGCGCCTCCCGCCTTCCCCATCGCGTCTCCCGGCCTCAGGCCACTCCTTCCAGCAGCCGCCTGGCCTCGTCCTTCTGCATCTGCGAGCCTTCGTTCAGCACCTCTTCCAGCATCGCGCGGGCGCCGGCCGGGTCGCCCATGTCCAGATAGGCGCGGGCGAGATCCAGCTTGGTGTCCACCGGATCGTCGCTGAAGCCCGGCACCGGATGTTCGCGGGTGTCGTCCTCGTCCTCGGGCAGCGCGGATTCGACGTGATGGACCGGTTGCGCATCCTCGTCGGAGAACTCCGCGAGACTTTGCACGTGGGTGATGTCGTCCGAGCCGGCGACCGGGGGCTGCGGCGCGGCCATGCCCGGCTGGGCGACCGGTTCTTCCGGGGGCGGCTCGTCGAAGGCGAAGTCGTATTCGCCTTGCGCAGGCTCCTGCGTGTGCTCCGCAGCAGGCGCCACCACGGTCTCGTCGGAGGCATCCTCGACAACCGTGTAGTCCGGATCTTCCTCCGCGTACTCCGGTTCGTCGTCTGCGGCCAGCTCGTGCGTCTCCGCATCCGCATCGGCCGCGACCGGCACCGCCGCCGCACCGAAATGATCCGCGACCGAAGGACCCTCGCTCTCCGGCTCCGGCAGCGGCTTTGGCCGGCGACGCACCAGGCCCAGCAGGATGATGCCGAGGATAACGACACCGGCGATGATCCAGGTCAGCGGCTTCCGATACCACGGTTCCGCCACGCCCTGACCTTGTTGGTCCTGCGGCGCTGCCTTGGCCTCCGGCTTGGCCGCCGGCGACGTCTTCGCAGCCGGCGCGGCGCTCGATGTTGCCGCGTTCACGCTTGCGGCGCTCGCAGTGGCCTGCGCGGCCGCGGTACCCGCCGGCGCAGGCGTCGCGGCCACGCTGGCCGCAGGCGCAGGCGCGATCGCGGAGCTGCCCGCGTTTGCGATCGGCGCGTTGTTTGCGGGCGGCGCTGCGGCCGACTTCGCCGCCTGCTGCTGCGCCTGCGCGAGCTTGCGCTGCAACTCGGCGATTTCCGCATCCTTCATGTCCAGCAGCTTCTTGTTCTTGCTGCCGATGTCTTCCAGGTCCTTGACCCGCGACTGCAGGTCGCCGTTCGCCTGCTTCAGGCTGGCCAGCGATTCCTTCGCAGTGGCCAGTTGCTGTTTCAGGCCGGCGATTTCCGCCGTGCCGGTGCCGCCCTTCTCGCCCGGACGGCTGGCGGCGCTGCCCCCACCCTGCGAGGGTGGGACCAGGGCGAGGCGATCGGCGGCAGTCGCGGCGGGAGCATTCGCGGGCGCAGCTTCCGCAGCCGTCGAATTGCCCTGCACGACCGTGGTGGCCTTGCGCGCCGCGGCGCCACGCCAGTCTTCCATCTGCCGGTGCACTTGCGCACGCGCCTCGGCGAGGCTGCTCGCGCTCACTGCGTCCCGGGTCGGAATGCGCAGGATCGCGCCGCTCTTCAATGCATTGATGTTGTCGCGATAGAAGGCATCCGGATTGGTCCGCTGCAACGCCAGCATCATCTGGTCCACGCTGACCTTCGCGTCGGGCCGCGTTTCGCTGGCGATGCGATAGAGCGTGTCGCCGTCCTTGACCTGGTATTCGCCGCTGCGCGACTGCGTCGGCGCGGGCGCCGGAACGGCAGACCACGGAACGTGCGCGGCCGGGGCGGGCGCGGGAGCAGCGGCGGGCCTGGGCTGCTGCACCGGGGCGGCAAACATGCTGGCCGGCGGTTGCGCGGCGGCCGGCGCAGGTTGCGGTGTGGATGCCGCGGCCGCGGCGCCGGCGGGGGCCGTGGTGGCGGGCCCGGCGGCGACCTGGGGAGCGGGCGAGGAAGCGATCACCGGATCCAGCAACACCGTGTATTCGCGCAACTGCTTGCCCCTGGCGGTGTTCACCTCGACCAGGAAATCCAGGTACGGATCGGTGATCGCCTGGTCGCTGGTGACCAGCACGAGCTTGTGGCCGGTCGTGTCGTTGACGATGCTGAACCGCAGGTGCTCGAGCCCTGCGCGCGACAGCCCCGCGCGCGCGAAGTCGGCATCCGAAGCCAGGCCCACGCTCAGGCTCTTGGCCTCGGTGAGCGTGTCGAGCTGGATCGGTATTTCGGCGACCAGCCGTTCGTCCAGGGCGGACTTCACGCGGATCTGGCCAAGTTGCAAGGCCAACGCCTGCGAGCTGCCCAGACACAAGGCAATGGCCAGCGTGAGCTTGAACGTGGACTTCATGATCTGTATCCCCTGCGACGAGCGCTTCGTTGACCTGGCGTGCGGCCTGCGCGGACATTTGAGAAACCGCGCGAAGTCGGCGCCGCAAGAGTATTCCACAATTGACCCTGTGAACAGGCTCGCACGCCCGCAAAACGCGGCCTGCGGCACGTCCCGGGAATCGGGTCTCAGTGGCTGCCGGCGGGGGCCGGAGCCGATCCCGCAGGCGCGGACATCGCGGCGAGCTTGCGTCTCAGTTCCGCGATCTCGCGGTCGCGCTGTTCCAGTGCCGCGCGATTGGCCGCGCTGTTCTTCTCCAAGTCCTCGACGCGCGCGCGCAGTTGATCGGTTTGTGCGCGCTGGTGCTGCAGCTCCGCCTGCGTGTGCTGCAGTTGTTTGTGCAACGGGCCGGAAGCGGATGCAGCCACGCCACCGGCCTGCGCGGCGAAGCCGGCGGCCGGCAACAACAACGCCGCGAGCAAGCCGACCATGCGGGCTGTTCCAGTGTTCATGTGCACACTATAGATAACCTTCGACCAGCAGTTCCGCGACTTGCACCGCATTGAGCGCCGCGCCCTTGCGGATGTTGTCCGACACGATCCACAGGTCCAGCCCGCGCGGATGCGAAATGTCCTCGCGGATGCGGCCGACGAATACCTCGTCCTTGCCGGAGGCGTTTCCGGCCGGCGTCGGATAGCCGCCCGGCTTGCGCTCGTCCACCACCAACACGCCCGGCGCCCCGGCGAGCAGTTCCGTGGCCTCGGCCACGCTCAACTTCGCGCGCGTCTCGATGTGCACCGCTTCCGAGTGTCCGTAGAACACCGGCACGCGCACGCAGGTCGGATTCACCGCGATGGACTCGTCCTCCAGGATCTTGCGCGTCTCCCACACCATCTTCATCTCTTCCCTGGTGTAGCCGTTGGCCTGGAAGTCATCAATGTGCGGGATGACATTGAAGGCGATGCGTGCGGAAAACTTTTCCGGTTCGGCTTCCTGGAAGCTCAGCAGCGCCGCGGTCTGGCGACCCAGTTCTTCCATGCCCGAGCGCCCTGCCCCGGACACCGACTGGTACGTCGCCACGTTGATGCGCTCGATGCCGGCCGCGCGGTGCAGCGGCGCCAGGGCCACCAGCATCTGCATGGTCGAGCAATTGGGATTGGCGATGATGCCGCGGTTGACGTACTGCGCGATCGCGTGGGGATTCACCTCGCTCACCACCAGCGGGATGTCGTCGCGGTAGCGGAACTCGGAGGTGTTGTCTATCACCACCGCGCCCGCGGCGGCCGCGCGCGGCGCATGTTCGCGACTGACCTTGCCGCCAGCCGAGAAGAACGCGATGTCAATGTCCTTGAAGTCGAAGTCGGCGAGATTGCGCACCGTCAGCGACGTGTTCGCGAACTCGACCTTGCCGCCGGCCGAGCGCTCGCTCGCCAGCGGCACCAGTTCCCCAACCGGGAACTCGCGTTCGGCGAGGATGGAAAGCAAAGCCTCGCCGACCGCGCCGGTGGCACCGGCAATGGCGACGTTGTAGCGGCGTTTCTTGCTCATGGTCGAGGGGTGAGGGACGAGAGATCAGGGAAGAGTGAAAACCAAAAGCATCGCGGCGTGGCGCGCGGTCGCAAAATGATGTGTCGTCATTTGCCGGCAAGCAGTGCCGGCAGGATTTCGTCGCCGGTCCAGTACCAGGCCAGCGCCATGCCGAACAGGACACCGGCTATCCAAAGCAGCCAGCGCCAGCGCTTCCAGATTCCGGCATGCGACGACAACTGCATGGGCAGGTCCACGAGGTAAGCCGCGCAGTAGCAGAGGTTCGCAAGCACGGCCAACACGACCAGCGCGAGCAGCAGCTCGAAGCTCACCCTGGATTCGATGCGCGCCCGGAACGCAACCGCCAGGGCGACCACCACCGCCGCGAGCGCAAGGTTGTAAACGACGCGCCGCAGCTCCCAGTAACGGATCGCATCGCTCAACGCGTCGCGGAACGAAATCTGTGCATGCACGTCTGTCATGGCGACCTCTCCGTACCGATGCGCGGGCGGACTTCGCCCACGTCCGCGCATTGCGCGCGATGCCGCAGCGCATGGTCCATCAGCACCAGCGCGACCATCGCCTCCGCTATGGGTGTAGCACGAATGCCTACGCACGGGTCGTGACGACCCTTGCTTCGCATCGTGACCTCCTCGCCGCCGAGGTCCACGCTGCGCCCCGGCTTGAGGATGCTCGAAGTCGGTTTCAGCGCAATCGAAACGCGCACGTCCTGGCCGCTGGAAATCCCGCCGAGGATGCCGCCGGCGTGGTTGGACAGGAACCCGCGCGCAGTGATCTCGTCGCGGTGTTCGCTGCCGCGCTGCCCGATGCTCGCGAAACCCGCGCCGATCTCCACGCCCTTCACCGCGTTGATGGACATCAGGGCCGAAGCGAGCTCCGCATCCAGCTTGCCGTACACCGGTTCGCCCCAGCCGGGCGGCACGCCGGTCGCGACCACGTTCACGCGCGCACCGACCGAGTCGCCGTCCTTGCGCACGGCGTCAATGTACTTTTCCAGTTGCGGCACTTGCGCCGCGACCGGCCAGAAGAACGAATTCGCCTCGACCGCTTCGAAATCAATCGCATCGGTTTCCGCCAAGTCGGGCACGATCTCGCCCAGTTGGGCGAGCCAGCCGCGCACTTCCACGCCGTATTTTTCCGCGAGCCACTTCTTCGCGATCACCGCCGCGGCCACCCGCATCGTCGTTTCGCGCGCGGAGGCGCGGCCGCCGCCACGCGGATCGCGGATGCCGTACTTCTGCCAATAGGTGTAATCGGCGTGGCCGGGACGAAATGTCCGCGCCAGCTCGTCGTAATCCTTCGAACGCGCGTCGGTGTTGCGGATCAGCAGCGCGACCGGCGTGCCGGTGGTCCGGCCTTGGTACACGCCGGACAGGATCTCCACTTCGTCCGCCTCGTGCCGTTGCGAGGTGTAGCGCGATTTGCCCGTCGCCCGGCGAGAAAGGTCGTTGGCGAAATCCTGCGGCGCGATCGCGATGCCCGGCGGGCAGCCGTCCATGACGCAACCGATCGCCGGCCCGTGCGATTCGCCGAAGGTGGTGACGGTGAAGAGTTTTCCGAAGGAGTTGCTGGACATGGCTCAGGCATCCCGAGGGACGAGGGACGAGTAGTGAGGGGGCATCATCGCAACTCCTTCCCAAGCGTGGATCGCGGCGCCCCGCTACTCACCCCTCGCCTCTGCCGCGTTTTGAATCGCCTCGGCATGTTCGACCAGATCGCGCCGCTCCAGCACGAACACACCCATCGGTCCCACCTTGAACTCGATCCATACGAACGGGATTTCCGGCAGCAGTCCACCCAAGGCGCGCTCGGACTCACCGACCTCCACGATCAGCAGCCCGCCCTCGCTCAAGTGATCGGGCGCTTCATGCAAAATCCGCAAGGCGAAGTCCAGCCCGTCCTCGCCCGCGGTCAAGCCTAGTTGCGGCTCGTGGCGGTATTCGGGCGGCAAGGCTGCAAATTCCTGCTCGGTGACGTAAGGCGGGTTGGACACGATCAGGTCGTAACGTTCGCCTTCGACGCCCGCGAACAGATCGGACCGGATCGCGCGCACCCGATCGCCGACCTGGTGCAGCGCGATGTTCTCGCGCGCCAGGCTCAACGCATTTTCATCAACGTCCACGAGATCGACCCGCCATGACGGGTTGTGCGCGGCCATCGCGATGCCGATGCAACCGGAGCCCGTGCACAGGTCGAGCGCACGCTCCACCTCGCGATCGTCCAGCCACGGCGTGAATCCGGATTCGATCAATTCCGCGATCGGCGAGCGCGGCACCAGCGCACGCGGATCGGATTTGAAACGCATGCCCGCGAACCAGACTTCGCCCACGAGATACGCCACCGGCTCGCGCGTCTCAATGCGCCGCTCGACCCGCTCCAGCACCCGCGTTTTTTCTTCCGCCGTGAGCCGCGCCTGGCCATAGGCCGGCGGCAGATCCGGCGGCAGGTGCAGCGACGACAGGACCAGGTGAGTGGCCTCGTCTATCGCGTTGTCGTGGCTGTGGCCGAAGGTCAATCCGGCCTCGTTGAAGCGGCTGGCGGCGTAGCGGATGCAATCCACGATGGTGGCGAGTTCGGCCGTCATGTGCGCGCAGATGCTGAAGAATGGCGAAGTATAGAGGAGCATGACTCGCTACACTCCGCGCCATGTCGCTGGCCACCCTGCTCCAGTACCTGCTTCCGCAACGCACGCTCTCGCGACTCGTCCGCGCGGCCACGCGCTGGACCTGGCGGCCGTGGAAGAACTTCCTGATCGGCCAGGTACTGCGCCGCTATCGCGTGGACATGAGCGAGGCTGCGCAAAACGACCCGTTCGCGTATCCGCATTTCAATGCGTTCTTCACCCGGGCGCTGAAGCCCGGCGCCCGCACCGCGCCCGGCAACGACGCCACCCTGTCTTCGCCGGCCGAAGGTCGGATCAGCCAGGCCGGGCGCATTGACGAGGGCCGCATCCTGCAGGCCAAGGGCCGCACCTACACCGTCGCCGAACTCCTGGCCGACGAGAAAGCGGCGGAACCCTATCGCGATGGCCATTTCGTCACGGTGTACCTGTCGCCGCGCGATTACCACCGCGTGCACATGCCGATGGCCGGCGAACTGATCGAGACGGTGCACGTGCCTGGCCGCCTGTTCAGCGTCGCGCCCGGCCCGGTGGAAGCCATCCCGCGGCTGTTCGCGCGCAACGAGCGGCTGGTCTGCCATTTCGAGGGAGAGCACGGTCCCTTCGTGGTGGCGCTGGTCGGCGCGATGCTGGTGTCCGGCATCAGTACGGTCTGGAACGGAACCGAAGTGCCCCCCTACGCTGCCCACGTGGTCCGCGGAGACTGGCGTGGACGAAACGTGAAGATGGCGCGCTTTGCCGAAATGGGCCGCTTCGAAATGGGCTCCACCGTGATCCTGCTGCTGCCGCAAAGCTGCGCGCTGCGGGCCGGGCTGCTCCCGGAAATGCCGGTACGCGTGGGCCAGCGCCTGGGCCATTTTCTTTGACGCACCGTCAAGACCTGGCAGCGGCACCCCCGCAGACCGACCCACATCGTTCAGCTTGCGTTTGTGCCGGAAGCGGGAATCGGCGCAGAATGTGAACTTCGTGGCGGGTACGGCGGCGCAACTGACGCTAAGCTCGTCGGCAACGTTGGGGAACATCTCATGCGCCTGGTCACACGAATTCTCGCCCTCAGTCGCGCCGCGCGTCTGCAACGCCAGTTCCGCGACATCGAACAGCGCACACGCAATCTGCCCGCACCGACCTGCAGCCTGCTGGCCGAATTGATTGCCAGGGAGTGCGCTGCCGCCGGTCGCCTGGAATCGCCGCAGCTTTACGGTTCATCGCCGGATCTCAAGCCCGGCAGTTGGGGCACGGGCATGGACCTTGGCTACGAGCGCGCGCGTTCCGACAACGCGCAGGTGCGCCTGCGGGGCGTGGCGCTGTGGCTTGCGGTGGCGTACCACGAAACCCGCGAGGCGAGCTTCCCGGAATTCGAAGGGCTGCACCGTTCGGTGCTGCGGCTGATGCGCGAGATCAAGGAGAATGCCGCGCCGCGCATGGATGGCACCAGCGTCTGGATGCAAGCCAAGAACGAGGCCGCGGCTTAAGCCGCGCAATCATCCCCGCTCGCTTGACCGTTGTCCTGAAAGCGGCCGGCGATCCATTGCCCGCCTGATGGGCGCACCTGACCGACCGCTTGCCCCACGATTGCCCGCTCACTGCCGGGCCTGATTCGAACCGGAATTCAGTCCCGGCCGCAGCCGCTCAACTTCAGTTCCTGACCGGGCCTCAGCTCGTACCGCGGCGCATGGATGTGATTGGCTTTCGCCAGCGAGCGCACGTCGTCGCAGCTGTATTTGCGCGCGATCGCCGAGAGCGTGTCCCCGTGGCGCACGGTGTAATGGCGCGGCGGATCCGGCGCGTGCGCCAGTTGCGCCGGCAATGCCGCCGCGTGGAGGTCGGCCGCCAGGTCCGCCCATTGCCCCTGGGTGCAGGAGCTGGCGTAGACGTCCTGCAATTCCTGCGGCAGCTCGACGCGCGTACCCATCGGCTGCTCGGCCTGCGGATCCATCTGCGGATTGAGGTTGCGCAGCGTGCGGTACCAGCCGTTGCGTTTGTCTCCGTCCTGGCCCAGGCAGATCGCGAGTTCCGAAAGCGATGCCTGGCGCTGCAGGATGATGTGGCCGGGCGCGCCGTCAATCTTCGGGAAATGCAGGTTGTAGCGTTCCGGATGCATGAACAGCCAGGCCGCGGCCAGCACCATCGGCACGTAGTCGCGCGTTTCCGGCGAGAGCGAGAAGTAGATTTTCGGATCCCAGAAGCTGGCGTCGGGCTCGCTCGCCGCCAGCCGCCCCACCCGTCCCTCGCCGCCGTTGTAGGCGGCCAGCACCAGTTCCAGGTTGTCGTTGAACTGCGCGAGCTGCTCGTTCAGGTAGGCAGCATTGGCGCGCGCGGACAAGGTCGGGTCGAACCGCTCGTCGAAGCCGTCCACGGTGGTGAGGCCGAAGCGCGCGCCGGTGGCCGGCATGAACTGCAGCGGGCCGGCGGCACCGGAGCGCGACACCGCGTGCACCTTGCCGCCGGATTCCTTGGCGATGAAGCCGAACAGGATCGCCTCGGGCAGGTCCGCCTTCTGGTATTCGGGCCACATCTCGAAGCGCAGGTACTCGTAATCCACGTACGCGTTCATCAGGTTGGGCCGCATGCTGGTGAGCCAGGTCTCCAGCGCGGCCTTCACCGGCCCGTTCATCGCGATAAGGTCCGAGAGCTTGCGCCCGCGCAGCAGGCTGGCGGTGCGCCGGGTTTCCGGGACCGCGTTCAACACCGGCGACACGCTGTTGTCGGACTGGTCGGCCGGCTGGTCGGAGATCTGGTCGCCCTCGTCGCCGCCGAGGAAGCTGCCATCCTTCAGGCGCAGCGCGCGATCGTAGGTGCTGATGAAGCGCTGGATGTCGCAGCCGGCCGTGTTCACGCACTGCGCGGCGGCATTGCGCATCGTGTCCAGCGCCACGCTGATCGCGTGCTCGGATTGCGCGGTGTCGTCCTGGCGCGCCAGGGTCAATGCCTGGTCGTAATCGCGCCCCGCCTGGTCGAGCTTCGCGTACAACGCATCCAGCGCCGAATTGGCGGAAGTCGTGCGCGTCGGTGCGCCCGAGCAGCCGGCGAGCACAGCAATGAGGAGGGTGACGACAGGCGGGAGCAGGCGCGGGATGCGCGGCAGGACGGACATCTTCAACAAACCTTGCGGACAGCAGGAACTCGGCCGGCCCACCCTACCGTTTACGCGGCCTTCACTCAAGAGAGCTGGTGCACAATGCGCGCCCCCGGCGCAGAAAAAGGCAGACTTGACGCATGTCCCGCTGGCGCCCGCCACCGCCCCGCTCCACCGCGATCATCACGCGAACCGGCTTCGAGAAGCTGAAAGCGGAACTGGATCACCTCTGGCGCGAATTGCGCCCGGAAGTGGTTCGCGCGCTGGCCGCCGCGGCGGCCGAAGGCGATCGTTCGGAGAATGCCGAATACACCTACCGCAAGAAGCAGCTCGGCGAGATCGACCGCCGCGTGCGCTATCTCTCCAAGCGCATTCCGTCGTTGAAAATCGCCGAAGGCGTGCCCGGCGACCGCGAAGCGATCTTCTTCGGCGCCACGTTCGAGATCGAGGACGTGGAGATCGGCGAACCGCGGCGCTACCGCATCGTCGGCCCGGACGAGACGGACGCCAGGCAGGGCTGGATCAGCGTGGACTCGCCGCTGGCGCGCGCGGCGCTGAAGAAACGCGTGGACGAGGAATTCGAGGCGGAGCTGCCCGGCGGCAAGGCCCGCTTCGTGGTGCTGGCGGTAAGCTATGACGGTTGAACCGACGACGATCACCGGAACCCGAGGCCATGGCGCACACGTTCAAGGTCGGTGACCACGTCACCTGGAACTCCGAAGCCGGCCATGTCAGTGGCCGCATCGTGCGCGTGCACACGCGGGACGTGGATTACAAGGGCTATACGCACCACGCCAGCAAGGACGATCCTCAGTACGAGATCAAGAGCGACACGACCGACCACGTCGCCCTGCACAAGGGCAAGGCACTGCGGCGATTGCACGATCAGTGATCGACGTCGCCTGAACGAAGGCTCCTAGCAAAGCCTGGCTTCGAGGTCATGCGCATCCGCGCCCGTGATGCGCACCTGCACGAGCTGGCCCGCCTTCAGCGACTGTCCATCACCGATCCGCACCATGCCATCGATTTCCGGCGCATCGGCGGATGAGCGCGCCACGGCACCTTTCGCGTTCGCCTCGTCCACCAGCACGGTCAGCGCGCGGCCGATCTTCTGCTGCAATTTTGCGGCGGAGATCTCCGCCTGCACTTCCATGAAGCGCTCCAGCCGGTCTTCCTTGAGTTCGTCGGGAACCGGATCGGGCAATTCGTTTGCGCGCGCGCCCTCTACCGGCGAGTAGGCGAAGGCGCCGACACGGTCGAGCTGCGCGTCGCGCAGGAAGTCGAGCAGATCTTCGAACTCTTCGTCGGTCTCGCCGGGGAAGCCCACGATGAAGGTGCTGCGGATCGTGAGGTCGGGACAGACTTTCCGCCACGCATGGATGCGCTCCAGCGTCTTCTCCGCGTGCGCCGGTCGCTTCATCAGCTTGAGGATCCGCGGGGAGGCGTGCTGGAACGGGATGTCCAGGTACGGAAGGATCTTTCCTTCCGCCATCAGCGGGATCACCTCGTCCACGTGCGGATACGGATACACGTAGTGCAGCCGCACCCATGCGCCCAATTCCGCAAGACCATTGCACAGGTCGGTCATGCGCGTGCGGTACGCATGGCCGCGCCATGCGCGTTCGGCGTAACGCAGGTCCACGCCGTAGGCGCTGGTGTCCTGCGAGATCACCAGCAATTCCTTTACCCCGCCCTTCACCAGTTTCTCGGCCTCGACCAGCACCTCGTCAATCGGTCGCGACACCAGGTCCCCGCGCATGGACGGGATGATGCAGAACGTGCAGCGGTGATTGCAGCCTTCGGAAATCTTGAGGTACGCGTAGTGTTTCGGCGTCAGCTTGATGCCGGTGTCCGGCACCAGGTTCACGAACGGATCGTGGGCCGGCGGCAGCGCCTCGTGCACCGCCCCCATGACGCTCGCGTAGTCCTGCGGACCGCTGATCGCCAGCACCTCCGGATACGCTTCGCGGATCAGCTCCGCGCGCTTGCCGAGGCAGCCGGTGACGATGACCTTGCCGTTCTCGTGCAGCGCCTCGCCGATCGCATCCAGCGACTCCTGCACCGCCGCATCAATGAAGCCGCAGGTATTGACCACCACGGCATCCGCGGCGTCGTAGCGCGGCACGATCTCGTAGCCCTCCACCTTCAACTGGGTGAGGATGCGTTCGGAATCCACCAGTGCCTTGGGGCAGCCGAGGCTGACGAAACCGATCTTGGGGGCGGATGCGGACATGCGTGCGGGGCAACGTGAAAAGCGGGCCGGCCATTGTACGGGAGCCGCAGGCCCGAAGCCGTCCCGGGCGCAAACGGAATCCGGCATCCGGCTACCCTCCTGATTGAACATGCGCGCCCGGGGGCATACGCTGGACGGGATCACAGCCAGGAAGCGCAGCCATGGGACAGCAGATCAACCTGAATACCGCGGGGATGCACTGCATCGGCGCTTATCTCGCCAAGCCGGAAGGCGAACCCAAGGGCGGCATCGTGGTGGTGCAGGAGATCTTCGGCATCAACGCCCACATCCGCAGCGTGGCGGACACATTCGCGCGGCACGGCTACACCGCGATCGCACCGGCCTTCTTCGACCATGTCGAGACGGGCGTCGAACTCGGCTATGACGAGCACGGGTACCAGCAAGGTTTCAAGTTCGCCGGCGAAGTGGGGCTCGATCGGGCCATCGAGGACGTCGCAAGCGCGGCGGAGGCGATCTCGTCGTCCGGGAAGATCGGCGTGGTCGGTTACTGCTGGGGCGGCACGGTCGCCCTGCTCGCCTCGCAAAGGCTCGGGATGCCTTCGGTGAGCTACTACGGCGCGCGCAACAAGAATTTCTTCGACGAGCCGTTGAAGGCGCCGATGATCTTCCACTTCGGCGAGAACGACTCCTCCATCCCGCCCGACGTCATCCAGCAGCACCGCGAGACCTGGCCGGACGCGCCGGTGTACGTGTATCCGGGCACGGGACACGCCTTCAACCGCGACGTGGATCCGAAGGTCTACAACGCTGCCGCCGCGAACCTTGCAATGGAACGCACGCTGGCGTTCTTCGACAAGCACCTCGCCGGCGCGTGAACGGAGCCGACTTCACGCTCGATCCACGGCTTGCCGCGGATACCGCGCTCGTCGCCGACTGGGCACTGTCGCGCGTACTGCTGATGGACGATGCGCGTTTTCCCTGGTTGATCCTGGTGCCGCGGCGTGCGGGGCTGGTGGAACTGGACGATCTCGGATCGCTCGAACAGGCGCAACTGCTGGACGAAATCAACCGCGCGATGGCGCTTCTGCGCGAAGTTGCGCCCTGCGACAAGCTCAACGTCGGCGCGCTGGGCAACAGCGTGCGGCAACTGCACGTGCATGTGGTGGCGCGCCGCGAAAGCGATGCTGCCTGGCCTGGCCCGGTATGGGGGTCGGGAGCGGCAATGCGCTACGAGGCATCGACGCGAGAAGCCCTGGTCGGGCAGTTCCGCGGCCGCTCGTGGTGAACATCGAACCGCGAATGATGTTCACCCTTCGATGCCCCCGAGCCCGCCGCGGATGCGCCCTTGATCCGGGCCGGATGGCTCCGGTCTTCGCCACATGACTGAGCTCGACTTCACCGCCGAACCGTTGTCCGAAGATGCGCTGCTGCTGCGCTTCGGCCAGGCCGTGGACGCGCGACTCAACGCGCGCGTGCACGCCGCCGCCGCGCGCCTGCGTGCAAGTGCGCTGCCGGGCATCGTGGAGGTCGCGCCCGCGTATGCGAGCCTGCTGCTTCGCTTCGATCCGCGCATGTGGGCCGACGAGCAAGATCCGCACGCCAGTCTGCTTGCCCGCGCGCGCGCAGCGTTACGCGGTCTCTCGCGCGTCGAGACCGTCGGCCGCGAGGTCGAGGTCCCCGTCTGCTACGGCGGCGCGCACGGCCCCGACCTGGAAGAAGTGGCCCGGCACGCCGGGTTGTCGGCTTCGCAGGTCATCGAGCACCACGCCGCGCGTGAATACACGGTCGCCATGCTCGGCTTCGCCCCGGGGTTTGCATACCTGCTCGGGATGGATCGCGCGCTGCACACACCGCGCCGCGTCGTCCCGCGCACGCGCGTGCCGGCCGGCTCGGTCGCGATCGGCGGTGCACAGACCGGCATCTATCCGCGCGAACTGCCCGGCGGCTGGATGCTGATCGGACGCACGCCGCTGACGCTGTTCGATCCGGTGCGGGACCCGCCCTGCCTGCTTGCGCCCGGCGATCGCGTGCGCTTCCGCCCGATGGACGCGGGGCAATTCATCGGAGCGTCGAAAGCACCGCGATGAGCATCACGGTCGTCAAGCCTGGACTGCTGACCACCGCGCAGGATCCCGGGCGCCCCGGTTACGCGCACCTTGGCGTCGGCTGCGCGGGCGCATTCGACTCGCCCGCCTTCCGCCTGGCCAATGCGCTGGCCGGCAATCCGCCGGATGCGTGCGCACTGGAAATCACCCTGCTCGGACCGACGCTGGAATTCCGCGCCGACACATGGATTGCACTGACCGGCGCGCCGGTCGCCGCGCTCGTGGATGGCCGGCCGGCCCCGATGTGGGCGCCGGTTTGCGTGCGCAAGGGCTCGACGCTCGCGTTCGGCGCAATGCAGCAAGGCTGCCGCGCGTATCTCGCCGTGCACGGCGGCTTCGACTTCGAGCCCGTACTGGGCAGCCGCAGCCTCGACGTCAATTCCGGTCTGGGGCCGCTCGGGCGACCGCTGCGCCACGGGGACAGACTTGAAACGGGGTCGGGTTCATTTTTGAGCGGCAAGGAAAAGGTGCGCGGGCAAGATGACCCCGGCGCGATTTCGTGGAGCATTGATCCGCGTCCGTGGTTCGACACCGACCAGGGCCGTCCGCTGCGCCTGATGGGGGGCACGCACGCGCGGCTGCTCGATCCGAAATCGCGGGCGGCGCTCTACGCGCAGGACTTCCGCATCGCCGCCGATTCCAATCGCGTCGGCTGCCGGCTT
>DASVDY010000258.1:0-4414 GCA_036380855.1 Rhodanobacteraceae bacterium | reverse complement strand
GTTCATGGATGCCGGGAAACTTCGAGGCGAAGTCCATTCCCTTCCCCCGCTTGCGGGGAAGGACTACGAGCGCGCAGCGCGAGTGGGTGGGAGGAATATCTCGCAAAGTGCGCCCCCGCCCCAACCCTCCCCCGTAAACGGTGGAGGGAGTCTGGTTGCGCGCTTGCGCAAAGATGGTTTCGAAGTCCGAAGCTATTCGCAAATCACGAATGCGCTCGCTGCCCTGTCTCTCGATTCGAAGCTCCTGCTCGACCCGCAACACGTCTGCATGGAGGTCGCGCAGGCCATTCCCGCCCACGTCCAGGCGATCGAGGCACCCGGGCCCATCGCTGCGTTGAAGGCGCGCAAGAACGAAGCGGAACTGGCGCACGTGCGCGAGACGATGCGCCGCGACGGCGTGGCGCTGGTGCGCGCGGCGCGCTGGCTGGAAACGGCGCTGGCGCACGGTGAGCAGCTGACCGAACTGGACGTGGATGAAAAACTCCGCGAACTGCGTTCGCAACAGCCCGGCTTCATCAGCGAAAGCTTTTCCACCATCGCGGGCTACCAGGCCAACGCCGCGCTGCCGCACTATCGCGCCACACCGGACCATCATTCGCCGTTACAGGCCCGCGGCATGCTGCTGATCGATTCCGGCGGCCAGTACCTCGGCGGCACCACCGACATCACGCGCGTCTGGGCGCTGGGCGAGACCACGCCGGAGCAGCGCCGGGACGTCACGCTCGTGCTGAAGGGCGTGATCGCGCTGTCGCAGGCGAAATTCCCGCGCGGCACGTCCGGCCAGCAACTGGATGCGCTGGCGCGCGCGCCGATCTGGGCCTCGGGCGTGGATTACGGCCACGGCACCGGGCACGGCGTCGGCTACTGCCTCAACGTGCACGAGGGCCCGCAGGCGATCCGCCCGCCGCGCTCGCAATCGAGCCTGGAGCCGCTGGACGTGGGCATGATCACGTCCATCGAGCCGGGCATCTACAAGCCGGGCCGGCACGGCGTGCGCATCGAGAACCTGGCCGCGACGGTTGCCGCGGGATCAGGCGAGTTCGGCGAATTCCTCGCCTTCGAAACCCTGACGTTGTGTCCGATGGACACGCGCCTGCTGCAGCGCGACCTGCTGGAGCCGGGCGAGATCGCATGGCTGGACGACTATCACGCGCGCGTGCGGGAGCGACTCGCGCCCCTTCTGGATGACGCGGAAGACCTGGCGTGGCTGGAACAGCGCTGCGCACCGCTCGCCCAGGCAGGCATCTAGGGCCTCAAAAAAAACGCCCCGGGGAGCCCGGGGCGTGAAAGTACTTCTCGCTACTGCCGCTTGCCGCCCGAAGACGACGACGCGGGATGGTGATGCCGGCGATGCCTGGTCGTTGTGCCGGATCGGGTGCCGGCCTCCACGCCCGCGTTGGCGCCGGTCCGGGTGGACGCGCCCATCGAGGCCCCGCCCGCCGAGACGCCGGTGCTGGAGCTGACGCCCAGTTCGGAATTGGCGGAAGCCTGGCCGCTGTTGCCGTTGACGCGATTGATCGCGTTCTGGCTGGCGTTGCTGGCGCCCTGCGCGTTCTCGCGCGCGGTCTCGCGAACCGTGCTGCCGACCTGGCCGCCACTGGACTGCGCGTCCTGCGCCGCGCTGCGTACCGCCTGGCCATGGGTGTCGGTCATCGCACCGGCCTGGGCGCCGGCATTGGCGGTGCCGGACACGTCGTCCTTCACGTCGCTGGACACCACGCCCTGCGCCTGCGCGGCCTGGTTCGCGCCGGCGTTGACGCTGGAGGATGCCGTTTGCGGCACCCCGCTGGCGGTGTCCTCGGCCTGTTGCGCGGTGGAAGCGACGGTATTGCCGGCGCCCTGCGCCGTTGAGGAAACCGTGTTGCCGATTGGCGGCGGCGTCACGTTCGCCCCCGATTGCATCGAACCGCCGAGCGAGTTCTGCGCCCCGACCTGGCCGATCGGCGCGCCGACCTGCATGCGGCTGGCCGCACCCGCCGCGCCGCCGACCGCACCACCGACATTGACCTGCGCGAATGCCGGCAGCGCGAATGCCGCGGCAACCAGGGCAGGAAGAATGAGCTTGCGCATGATGGACCTCCGTGTTGGGTGAGTGAGCGAACACCCCCTCATTCGCGAACTCCATCCTGTGCAAGCCACGCGAACCGCGCCTGAATCGGCAGCCGATTCTTTACATTTGGTACAGCTTGACTCGCTGCGCGCAAGGGACGAACACGCGTTGCGGAGGGAATGCCAGGCTTGCTTCCAAAAAAAAACGCCCCGGAGTCCGGGGCGTTCAAATCCGCAGTGAATCCGGAAAAAGCTTACTTGCCGCTGGTGGAGGTGGAAGCCGGCGCGCTGGAAGCGGCCGCAGCCTTCTTGGCGTGATGATGATGATGGTGGTGCTTGCTGTGATGCTTCATCGTCTTGTGTTCCATCGTGCCCTGCGAGGACATGCTGGACGACGACATCGCATTGCCCGCGGTGGAAGCGGCGGCCGGGGCGCTGGTGTTTTGCGCGAAGGCGGGCACGGAGAACGCCACGGCGATCAACGCCGGGAGGATGAGCTTGCGCATGACTTGTTGCTCCTGGAGTGTTTGGATTGGCGCGCCCCCTCGTTGGCGCCGGAAAATCATCCGCGTACATGGCACACCGGAAGCTGAACCATTTTCCGGAAGGCTTGAAATCATCCGCCCCTCCCGTCCGGTCGCGGGCGCATTGACCCGGTCGGTGCTCTTCGCCATCCTGCACGGCTGATCCGTCGCACGAACCGAACCGCATCCATGCCCATGTCCACCCGCTACAACGCCGCCGACATCGAGGTGCTGACCGGCCTGGAGCCGGTGCGCCGCCGGCCGGGCATGTATACCGACACCACGCGTCCGAACCACCTGGTGCAGGAGGTCGTGGACAACTCGGTGGACGAGGCGCTGGCCGGATTCGCGAAGGCCGTCGAAGTGATCGTGCACGGCGATGGTTCGGTCGAGGTGACCGACGACGGTCGCGGCATGCCGGTGGACATCCACCCCGAGCAGGGCGTCAGCGGCGTCGAGCTGATCCTGACCCGCCTGCACGCCGGCGGAAAGTTCTCCGACCGCAATTACGCCTTCGCCGGCGGCCTGCACGGCGTGGGCGTGTCGGTGGTGAACGCGCTGTCTTCGCACCTGGAAGTGACGATCCGGCGCGAGGGCCGCGAATACCGCATGCGTTTCGCGCACGGCGAAGCACTCGGCAAGCTGGAAATGCTGGGCGAAGTGCCGAAAAGGCGCACCGGCACCACGCTGCGCTTCCTGCCCGATCCGAAATACTTCGATTCACCGAAGGTGTCGCTGCCGAAGCTGAAGCACCTGCTGCGCGCCAAGGCCGTGCTGTGCGCGGGCCTGACCGTGCGCCTCACCGACGAAGCCTCGGGCGAACAACAGGAATGGCATTACGAGGACGGCCTGGCCGATTACCTGAAATCCGAATTGCAGGGCGCGCCGTGCCTGCCGGCGGATCTGTTCGTGCAGCACGCGCAGCGCGAAACCGGCGGGCTCGATGCCGCGTTCGCCTGGGTCCCGGAAGGCGAGCTGGTGCAGGAGAGCTACGTCAACCTGATCCCGACCGTGCAGGGCGGCACGCACGTCAACGGCCTGCGCTCGGGCCTGACCAACGCGCTGCGCGAGTTCTGCGACCTGCGGAATCTCCTGCCGCGCGGCATCAAGCTGGCGCCGGAAGACGTCTGGGAGCGGCTCGCGTTCGTGCTGTCGGTGAAGATGCGCGACCCGCAATTCGCCGGGCAGACCAAGGAACGCCTGAGCTCGCGCGATGCCGCCGGCATGGTCGAGAACGCCACCCACGATGCGTTTTCGCTGTGGCTGAACCAGAACGTCGCGGCGGGCGAGGCGATCGCGCAGCTTGCGATCGAGCGTGCGTCGGCGCGCCTGAAGGCGGCCAAGCAAGTGGTCCGCAAGAAGATCACCCAGGGCCCGGCGCTGCCCGGCAAGCTGGCCGACTGCGCGTCGAGCGATCCGCAACGCACCGAACTGTTCCTCGTCGAAGGCGATTCGGCCGGCGGCTCCGCCAAGCAGGCGCGCGACAAGGATTACCAGGCGATCCTGCCGCTGCGCGGCAAGATCCTGAACACCTGGGAAGTGGAATCGGGTTCCGTGCTCGCGTCGGAAGAAGTGCACAACCTCGCCATCGCGATCGGCTGCGACCCGGGCAAGGACGATCTTTCCGGCCTGCGCTACGACAAGGTGATCGTGCTGGCCGATGCCGACTCCGACGGATTGCACATCGCCACGCTCCTGTCCGCGCTGTTCCTGCGCCACTTCCCCGCGCTGGTGCGCGAGGGCCACGTGTTCGTGGCGATGCCGCCGCTGTTCCGCGTGGACGTGGGCAAGCAGGTGTTCTATTGCCTCGACCAGTCCGAGCGCGACGCGCTGCTCGCCCG
>DASVDY010000257.1:0-10171 GCA_036380855.1 Rhodanobacteraceae bacterium | reverse complement strand
CTGGCCGGGGTCAAAAGCGGGATTATCGCCGATACGGACCGGAAACTGATAATTTGTCCGCATGGATCGCAGCGATACCCGCACCGGCGACGTCGTGTGGCGCCAGGAAGGCGGCGCCGAGCCCGTGCTGCGCTTCAGCGGCGACTGGACGCTGGCGCATTTCGCCGAACTGGAAGCCAAGTTGAACGCCTTGAAGCCGCACTTGCCGGAAACCCCGGACGTGGACTTCAACGACGTCGCACGCATTGACACCGCCGGCGCCGGACTGATCGCGGTCGCGCTCGGCCCGCGCTGCCTGCAATGGCTGGCCGAACACGATCGCGACGTGCCGCGCGAATTGCGCGCGCTGCTGGACACAGTCAGCGAAGCGGTCGCGGAGATCTACGCCCAGCAACCCAAGCCACCACCCGACTACGGCTTCGTGGACATGCTCGCGCGCATCGGCGCGGCGGTCGAGGATGCCTGGAAGCTGGGGATCGGCCTGCTCGGTTTCGTCGGCCTGACGCTGGAGACCTTCGCCCGCACCCTGTTCCGGCCCAAGCGCTGGCGCGTCACCGCGCTGGTGTACCACATGGAGCAGACCGGCCTCGATGCGGTGCCGATCGTGGTGCTGCTGTCGTTCCTGATCGGAGCGGTGATCGCCTTCCTCGGCGCGACGGCCTTGCAGCAGTACGGCGCGACCGTGTTCACCGTGGACCTGGTGTCGTATTCGATCCTGCGCGAACTCGCCGTGCTGCTGACCGCGATCCTGCTGGCCGGGCGTACCGCCAGTGCGTTCACGGCGCAGATCGGCTCGATGAAGGTAGGCGAGGAAATCGACGCCATGCGCACCATGGGCCTGGACCCGATGGAGCAACTGGTGCTGCCGCGGGTCATGGCACTGGTGACCACGCTGCCGCTGCTGACGTTCCTGGCGATGATCGCGGGACTGCTGGGCGGCATGGCGGTCTGCGCGCTGGCGCTGGACATCACGCCGACCATGTTCACCTCGGTGTTCCTGACCGACACCGAGATGCGGCACTTCTGGGTCGGCCTGTCCAAGGCGCCGATCTTCGCGTTCCTGATCGGCACCATCGGCTGCCTGGAAGGGTTCAAGGTGGCCGGCAGCGCCGAGTCGGTGGGCCAGCGCACGACCTCCAGCGTGGTGCAATCCATCTTCATGGTGATCCTGGTGGATGCGCTCGCCGCGATGTTCTTCATGGAGATGGGCTGGTGAAGGCCGCGATCAACGAACGCGGCGGCCACGAGAACGTGATCGAAGTGCGCGGCCTGCGCACGCAGTTCGGTTCGCAGGTGGTGCACGACGAGCTCGACCTCGACGTCCGTCGCGGCGAGATCCTCGGCGTGGTCGGCGGTTCCGGCACCGGCAAATCGGTGCTGATGCGCACGATCCTGGGGCTGCGTCGGCCGGACGCCGGCAGCGTGCGCGTGTTCGGGCAGGACCTGCACGCGCTGGACGAGCCGCGCCGCATCGAGGTGGAGCGCCGGTTCGGCGTGCTGTTCCAGGATGGCGCGCTGTTCTCCTCGCTGACAGTCAGCGAGAACATCCGGGTGCCGCTGCTGGAACACACCAGGCTGTCCTTTCACGACGCGCAGCGCGTCTCGGCGCTGAAGATCGCGCTGGTCGGGCTGCCGGTGGACGTGCGCCAGAAATATCCGTCCGAACTGTCCGGCGGCACGCGCAAGCGCGCGGCGCTGGCGCGCGCGCTTGCGCTGGATCCGGAGATCCTGTTCCTCGACGAACCGACCTCGGGCCTGGACCCGATCGCGGCGGCCGGTTTCGATGCATTGATCAAGGCGCTGCGCGACGCGCTGGGCCTGACCGTGCTGATGAATACGCACGACCTGGATTCGCTGCACACCATCTGCGATCGGGTCGCGGTGCTGGCGCACAAGCGCGTGATCGTGGTGGACGCGCTGGAGCGGGTCGAACGCTTCGACGACCCATGGATACGCGAGTACTTCGGCGGCCCGCGCGGACGCGCTGCGGAAGCCGCGCACGCGTGATGGCTGCGGTGCCGTTGTCGAACAAAAAGCATTGACACGGATGAACACGGAAACTCACGGATAAAGCTTCAGATTGATCCGCGTCCGTCCGCGTTGATCCGTGTCCAGGCTTCTCTTCCCCGGACACTTCCCATGCTCGAGGCGGCGGAAGCGAACCGTGAACGTGCAAATCGGCCGCAGCGACCCTAGGATTGGCATTGCATGGAAACCAAAGCCCACCACGTACTGATCGGCGCGTTCACCCTGCTGGTGATCGCCGCCGGCGTGTTCTTCGCGCTGTGGCTGGCCAAGACCAGCGTCAGCCGGCAGTACCACTACTACGACATCGTGTTCACGGAGGCGGTGACCGGCCTCTCGCGCGGCGGCGCGGTGCAATACAACGGCATCCAGGTCGGCGAGGTCAGCCAGTTGAAACTGGATCCGCGCGATCCGCGCAAGGTGATCGCGCGCATCCGCGTGGCCGCGGACACCCCGATCAAGGTGGACACCACCGCCAAGCTCGGGCTGCTGGGCCTCACCGGCGTGGCCTTCATCCAGTTGACCGGCGGCAAACCCGCCAGCGCACTGCTGCTGCCCACCCGCGACAACCCGGTGCCCAAGATCCCCTCCGAAAGTTCCGCGCTCACGCAACTGCTGTCGTCCGGCGCGGACATCATCACCAGCATCAATACCATCCTGAACAAGGCCAACGCGCTCCTGTCGGACGAGAACGTCAGGCACATTGACAACACCCTGGCGCATCTTGACCAGATCACCGGCACGGTGGCGGACGAGCGCGCCGACCTGCGCGAGCTGCTGAAGCAGGCTTCGCAGGCGTCGAAGGAATTGAACGAAACCCTGGCGAACACCAATGCGCTGGTGAGCAACCAGGGCAAAGCCACGCTGGACAGCGCGCGCGCCGCGCTGGCATCGCTGCAGCACACTTCCGACACGCTGGACAAGCTGCTCAGCGAGAACCGCAGTTCGCTGCAATCGGGTTTGCAGGGCGTGGCCGAGCTTGGGCCCGCGCTGCACGAACTGCGCGGCACGCTGAAGGACGTGCGCGGACTCACGCAGAAGTTGCAGGCCAACCCCGCCGGCTACATCCTCGGGCGCGAACGGCCGAAGTCGTTCGACCCGGGGCATAAATGACAGGGAGCGTGCGAATGAAGATCGTCCAGTCGAGGCTCTGGGTCATGGCCTGCGCAATGGCATTGCTCTGCGCCTGTTCGATCCTGCCGCCCAATGAGTCGCCGGACATCTACGTGCTGCCGCGAGCGGCACAGGCGAAATCCGGGAACGCCGGCCCGCAGCTCGACTGGCAGCTGCGCGTGAACACGCCGGAAGCCTCGGGCATGCTGGCGGGCGATGGCATCGTGGTGATGCCGGAACCCGGCAAGATCACGGTCTACAAGGGTGCACAGTGGAGCGACTCCGCCCCGGTGCTGCTGCGCGAGCGGCTGGTTGAAGCCTTCCTCGCCACGCACCGGCTGCCGGCGGTAACCAGCGAGGCGGATTCGCTGAGCGCGGATTTCGTGCTGGGCGGCGACCTGCGCGCGTTCCAGTCCGAATACCGCAACGGCTCGCCGGTGGTGGTCGTCCGCCTCGATGCGCAACTGCGCCGCGGCGGTTCGCGCAACGTGCTTGCAGCGCGCAGCTTCGAAGTCACCGCCACGCCTTCAGGCGTCGCCGTACCGCAGGTGGTGCAGGCCTTCGGCCAGGCCTGCGATCAACTGAGCGCGCAGGTGGTGGAATGGACGTTGGCGCAGGGGCAAAAGGCATCCGCGGCGAAATCGGGAACCCACTGATGTAGGAGCCGGTTTGCCGGCGACCGGGGCCATCATCGCGCGCAGACGCGCTCCTACTGCTCCAGCGGAAACTCCGGCGCCGCATCCAGCCTGGCCGCGCACACTTCGGCCAGTTCCAGCAGCCGCAAATCCGAACCGGGTGGCCCGACGAACTGCATGCCGACCGGCATGCCGTCCGGCAGGGTCCCCATCGGGATGCTGACCGCCGGGCACGCGGCGAGGCTTGCGAACGCGGTGAGGTCGGCCTGCGAATCGGGCGCCGGTTCGTCCAGCGGGAACGCACCCTGCGGCGTGGTCGGCAGCACCAGCACGTCCACCTGCGCGAACACACGGCGCGCCTTCAGGACCGAAGCATCCAGCAGCAGGTCCGCGGCAACGTAATCGCTGGCCGACTTGCGCGCGGCGTAGTCGAGCATCGCGCGGAACGCGGGCGAGGCCTCGTCCAGGTCTTCGGCGAAGGTGCGGCGCATCTCCGCTTCCATCAGCAGCAGGCCGGCGCGGCGCATCTTCTGCCAGCGCCAGTCGGAGAAATCCAGCACGCGGCGCGTGCCGAGTTCATTGCGCAGCTTGACCAGCGCATTGTCGAAGACTTCCGCCACCGCCGGTTGCACGCCGATCGCTTCCAGATCGGCCAGCACGCCCGTGCGCAGGGCACCCGGCTCCCAGTCCGGCAGCGAAAGCGCCACGCGCCGGCGGCGCGAGCGCGGATCGTCGGCGTCGTAACCGGCGAGCACGTGCAACAGCACCGCAAGGTCGCCGACCTCGCGCGCGATCACGCCCACCGCATCCAGCCGGCGCGCGGCGGGCACCAGGCCGCGCGCGGATATCTCGCCGTGGGTGGGCTTCAACGCACACACGCCGCAGTAGCTCGCCGGGATGCGCACCGAGCCCAGCGTGTCCGTGCCGAGCGCCGCGACCGCCATGCCGGCTGCGACCGCCGCGGCCGAACCGCCCGACGACCCGCCCGCGGTGTAACCGTGCCGATGCGGGTTGTGCGTCGCGCCGAAATGCGGGTTGCGGGTGGACGCCCCGAGCGCGCCTTCGTCGAGATTGGTCTTGCCGATCAGCACCGCGCCCGATGCGCGCAATCGCGACACCGCGTGCGCGTCGAGTTGCGCGATGCGCGACTTGCGCGAGGCAAGGCCGGCCGTGGTCGGCAGGCCGGCGACGTCCAGGTTGTCCTTGACCGCGATCGGGATGCCGTCGAGGCGGCCGATCAGTCCGTCGTGCCTGCGGTTGGCCGCGGCCGCGGCCTGCTCGCGCACCAGCGCGGGGCGCACGTCCAGGAAGGCGTTCAGGCGCGGATTGAGCCGCGCGATGGCGTCCAGGTGCACTTCGCTCAATTCGCGCGGCTGCAAGCGGCCGATCGCAAGCCAGTGCAGGTTGCGGCACAGGCCTGCGCCACGCGCGGTTTGCGGCGGAATCGAGTCCGTTGCTGCGTCCATGGCGCCTCCGTGGTCCAGCTCCGATTATGACGAAGAGCCGTCGAAAAGACATGGTGCATTGCCCCGGCCCCGGCGAACCCGGACAATCGTTCCCATGACCGATAGAGAAATCATGGAATACGACGTGGTCGTGGTCGGCGCCGGCCCCGCCGGACTCGCCTTCGCGATCCGCCTGAAGCAGCTCGACGCCGAACTGCGCGTGTGCGTGCTGGAGAAGGCCTCCACCGTGGGCGCGCAGATACTGTCCGGCGCGGTGATCGAACCGGCGCCGCTGGATGCGCTGCTGCCCGGCTGGCGCGACAACCCGCCGCCGATCTGCGTTCCGGCCACCCACGACGAATTCCTGCTGCTGCGCGATGCGAAGCGCGCGACGAAGCTGCCCACCCCGCCGCAGATGCACAACCGCGGCAACTTCATCGTCTCGCTCGGCGCGCTGTGCGCGTGGCTGGCGCCGCAGGCCGAAGCACTGGGCGTGGACATCTTCCCCGGCTACGCCGCGGCGGAAGCGGTGTTCGACGACAACGGCAAGGTCATCGGCGTGCGCATCGGCGACATGGGCGTCGCCAAGGATGGCTCGCAAAAGCCCAATTACGTGCAGGGCATAGACATCCACGCGCGCCTCACGGTGCTGGCCGAAGGCTGTCGCGGCAATATCACCAAGACGCTGATCAAGCGCTTCGCCCTGAACGACGGCCACGACCCGCAGACCTTCGGCATCGGCATCAAGGAGCTGTGGCAGTTGCCCGCCGGCCGCGTGCAGCCGGGCAAGGTGATGCACACCGTCGGCTGGCCGCTGGACGCCGCGACCTACGGCGGCAGTTTCATCTACCACCTGGACAAGGATCGGGTGGCGATCGGCTTCGTGGCCGGACTCGACTACGAAGACCCGATGTTCGAGCCGTATGAAGCCTTCCAGCAACTGAAACACCACGCGTTGATCAAACCGCTGCTGGAAGGCGGACAGATCGTCTCCGCCGGCGCACGTGCGCTGGTGGAAGGCGGCTGGCAATCGCTGCCGAAGGTGGAAATGCCCGGCGCGATCCTGATCGGCGACGCGGCCGGCCTGCTCAACGTGCCCAAGATCAAGGGCACGCACCAGGCGATCCGCTCGGGCATGCTCGCGGCCGAACACTTCGTCGAGAACAAATCCGGCGAAGGCTTCGACGCGAAACTCCGCGCGTCGGTGGTGATGGCGGAACTGAAGAAGGTCCGCAACATCCGGCCCGGCTTCCGCAAGGGCCTGTGGCGCGGGCTGGTCAACGCCGCGTGGGAAACGGTGACGGCGGGCCATTCGCCGTGGACACTGAAAAACCATGCCGACTGGAGCTCGCTGGAAAAAGTCAACGAGTACGAATCGCCCAAACGCGATTACGTGCAGCGCGACCTGCCGCCGCGCGATCGCCTCGCCGGCGTGTATTTCGCCGCTACCGAATACGACGAGGATCAGCCCGTGCACCTGCACGTGCGCGACACCAGCATCTGCATCGAACGCTGCACGGTGGAATACGCCAACCCGTGCACGCGCTTCTGTCCCGCCGCCGTGTACGAGATCGTGGACGACGCGGCCGGCAAGCGGTTGCAGATCAACGCCGCCAATTGCGTGCACTGCAAGACCTGCGACATCAAGGATCCCTACGAGATCATTGACTGGGTGACGCCGGAAGGCGGCAGCGGCCCGAATTACCAGAACCTTTGACGGAGCGGGCCGGAAGCGCTCTGCAGTTCCAGGGGGAACAGACAAGTGAACGCTTCACCCGCGGCGATCCTGCCGTTGATGATGGGCATCCCCGACGACCGCATGGTCTCGGTATTCGCGCGCGGCGATGGCGGACTCGGCTACAACTTCCTCGGCAACAGCCGCCTGGCCACGCTGCTCGCGCCGCGATTCAAGCAGCGATTGCTGCGCGTCTTCTTCGGCCCGGACATCCCCCTGTTGGTGCCGCCCGGGTTGCGCGACGCCCCGGTCGTCAACGCGATCGCCGATCCGGATCTTTCCGCGATCGCGCTGCGGATGCTCGAGGAACACGTCGAGGCGAACAGGCTGGCCTGCTTCAACCATCCGGCGGCGGTCCTGGGTACCACGCGCGATGGCGTGGCGGGAAAGCTTGCCGGCATCGAAGGCGTGCTGATGCCGCGCACGATCCGGCTGCACATCGGGGAACCGGCCGACATCGCGCACGCGGCGGAGCAGCACGATCTGCGCTGGCCGCTGATCGTGCGCGTCGCCGGCACCCATCGGGGCAGCGCGACCGTCAGGCTCGACAACGCCTCGCGCGCAGGGCCTGCGTTGCGCGACCTGCCCTGGGGTGGGCGCGACCTGTATCTCACCGAATACGTGGAATACCGCGACGCCGACGAACGCTACCGCAAGCTGCGGATCGTGGTGGTCGGAGGCGAGATTTTCCTGCGCCACCTGATCATCGCCGACGGCTGGCTGGTGCACGTGCACGATCGCCGCGTGGCGGTCGCGGAAGAGGAAGTCGCCGCGCTGGCGAATTTCGAAACGGAACTGCTGCCGCGGGTGCGCGCACGCGTGCATGCCATCGCGGACGCGCTGGACATGGATTACTTCGGCATTGACTGCAACCTGCGCCCGGACGGTTCGCTGCTGATCTTCGAAGCCAATGCGATGATGGACGTGCTCAACAACACCAGCCCGACGCCGAACTGCTGGGAGGCGCCGATCGCACGCATCCACGATGCGCTCGCCGCGCTGCTGTTCGACCCGGCGCGTTGGCGTCATCCGGCACGCCGCGCCGTGCCGGCATGAATCTCGAATACGGCGAAATCTTCGCGCGACGCGCGGACGCCTACCACGCCGCGATGCTGCGCTGCCCGGACGCGCGGCGCGCGGAGTTTGCGCGGCTGTTCGAGCATGCGGCGCCGCGAACCGGCCAGCGCGTGCTGGACATCCCCGCAGGGGGTGGCTACCTGCGCCGGCACCTCCACCCCGATGTCGAATTGACCAGCCTGGAACTCACCGCCGGTTTCGGCAACGACGTGCAGGTCTACGACCCGGCGCAGCCGTGGTCTTTCGGCACGTTCGACCACATCGTCTGCCTCGCCGCGCTGCATCACATCGAGGACCAGGCCGGCTTCATCGGCAACCTGCTGACGCACCTGCACCCGCAAGGCACGTTGCACCTGGCGGACGTACCGGGTCGCTCAGGACTCACGCGTTTCCTCGATGGTTTTGTCGGCCGCTACAACGTCACCGGCCATGCCGGGCTGTACCTGCCGAACGACCCGGCGTGGTTTGCAAGGCTCGGCCGGGTCGCACGCTGCGACGAACTCTCCTGCCCCTGGGAATTCGAAAGCGAACGACAGATGCTGCAGTTCAGCGGCGGCCTGTTCGGGGTGGTGGACTGCCCGCAAGCCGCGCTGCGCGACGCCCTTCAGGAGCACGTCGGCTTCCATCGCGAGGGGGATCGCGTCGTGCTGGACTGGCGGCTGCTTTACGTGGACCTGCAACCTGCCTGAAGTGCGATGCGCACGCAGGCCGATCGTGGTATGGATGCGCGATGAACGCCCCAGACATTGCGCTCGTCAGCGCGCGCGGCGCGCGCAGGCTGGATGAGGATCTGCCGCCGCTGCGACGCGCGCTGGAAGCCGCCGGCGCGCAGGTCACGATCGCGCGCTGGGACGATCCGAAAGTGGACTGGTCGTCGTTCGACCTCGCGCTGCTGCGCTCGACCTGGGATTACGCCAGGCGCCTGCCGGAATTCCTGCAGTGGATCGGGCGCGCGGCCGCCTGCACGCGCCTGCTGAATCCGCCGGAAGTGGTGCGCTGGAACACCGACAAGCACTACCTCGCGCAACTGCACCGCGCGGGCGTGCCGGTCGTGCCGAGCGCGTTCGCCGAACCCGGGGAGGATGCGCCGCGTGCGCTGGAGGCTTTCCTTCAAACCTATCCGGACGCGGAAGACGTGGTGATCAAGCCTTCGGTGGGCGCCGGCTCCAAGGACGCGCAGCGCCATGCGCGCGATTCGCTCGACGACATGCAGGCACATCTGAAGCGCCTGCTGGATGCGGGACGCTGCGCGCTGATGCAGCCGTACCTGTCCAGCGTGGATGCGCATGGCGAAACCGCGCTGCTGTTCTTCGACGGCGAATACAGCCACGCGATCCGCAAGGGCCCGTTGCTGGCACGCGGCGCGGAACCGGCGCGCGGACTGTTCGCGGTCGAAGAGATCACCGCGCGCGAACCGTCGAATGCCGAACGCGAGCTCGCGCTGCGCGCCCTCGCCGCCATCCCGTTCGAGCGCCCGCTGCTGTACGCGCGCGTGGACCTGATCCACGATGAATCCGGCGCGCCACGCCTGCTGGAACTCGAACTCACCGAGCCTTCGGTGTTCCTCGCCCACGCCGCGGGTTCGGCGGAACGCTTCGCGCGCGCGATCCTCGCCCGCCTGCGCTAGCCAGCCCGCCTGCGGCGGAACGAGCCGACGGCCTCGGTTACAATGTGCCGTTTCGTCCGCAAGGCCCAGGGAAGATGAAGATTCTGGTCGGCTACAAGCGCGTGGTGGACTACAACGTGCGCATCCAGGTGAAGCCGGACGGTTCCGGCGTGGTCACCGAAGGCGTCAAGCTCTCCGCCAACCCGTTCGACGACATCGCGCTGGAAGAAGCGCTGCGCCTGCGCGAGAAGGGCATCGCCACGGACGTGGTGATCGCCACCATCGCGCCGGCGGACGCCCAGCCGCACCTGCGCAACGGCCTGGCGATGGGCGCCAACCGCGCGATCCATGTCGTCACGAACGAACCGGTGCAGCCGCTGGCCGCCGCGCGCACGTTCCTCAAGCTGATCGAGAAGGAACAGCCCGGGCTGGTCATCCTCGGCAAGCAGGCGATTGACGACGACTGCAACCAGACCGGCCAGATGCTCGCCGCGTTGTGGAACCGCCCGCAGGCGACGTTCGCCTCGAAGCTGGA
>DASVDY010000256.1:0-2044 GCA_036380855.1 Rhodanobacteraceae bacterium | reverse complement strand
AGGTCCCAGCCGATGATCCAGGCCAGCAATTCGCCGAGCACCGCGTAACCGTAGGTGTAGGCGCTGCCGGTCACCGGGATCATCCCGGAGAATTCGGCGTAGGCGAGTGCCGCGCATGCGCTGCCGATGCCGGCAACGATGAACGACAGGATCACCGCGGGCCCCGCGTTGGTCGCGGCCTGCTGGCCGGCCAACACGAAGATGCCGACGCCGATGATCGCGCCCACGCCGATCGCGGTGAGCTGCCACACGCCCAGCACGCGACGGAAATCGCCGCGCGTGTCGGCTTCCGCCTGCAGGGCTTCGACCGATTTGTGGCGCGTCAGTTGCGCGAGAAGGCTCATGGGTTGATTCCGGACGGCACGAGGTTCGCGCGATCATAACCGCGGGTCCGGTGCTGCGCATGGGAGGATTTTCACATCCGGAATTTATGTCCGCCTCGTCTAGCGGCACGGTTCCTCCCTGAAATCCACGTCTTTCTCCGCGCCGTCCCACGGCGCGGGTTACTTTCCTTTCGGGGGAAGTACCAAAGCCATGGGCGCCGGGCATGACGGTCTCGCCAACATCCGGTTGGCTCGACTGCCCTGCGCTTCTCGCCGGGCGCGCGCCGGCTGCGATGCTCAGCGCCATGCGACGGCGCCGGAAAGCTCACTTCGACACGGCCATCGATGGCCTGCTCCTTTTTATACGGGTACGCAAACGCGTCAATTGCGCGACAATCGCGCTTCGATGTCCCAGAAGCCTCCCACCCGCAAGCGCCGCGCGCCCGTTCCCGTTGCGCGCCCACGCCAACCGTTGCCACCGCGACGCGCTTCGAATATCGCGCATCCTGAAGATTCTTCGTTGCGCTCGACGCGCGCGATCGAATTCCTGTTGCGCGCGTTGCCGACGAGCTGGCGCGGCAAGGCGCGCGATTACCTGGTGCTGGTGCGGATGGACCGTCCGGTCGGCGCATTGCTGCTTTTATGGCCGACATGGTGGGCACTATGGCTCGCGGCCGGCGATTTCCCGCCGTGGCAACCGTTCCTGGTCTTCACCGCCGGCGTGTTCCTGATGCGCTCGGCCGGCTGCGCGATCAACGATTACGCCGACCGCAACCTCGATCCGCAGGTGCAGCGCACGGCCGGGCGGCCGCTCGCCGCAGGCCGCGTGAAGCCGGGCGAGGCGCTGCTGATCTTCGTGATCCTGAGCCTGGTTTCGTTCCTGCTGGTGCTGGCGTTCACCAACGTGCTGACAATCGAACTGTCGTTCGTCGGCGCCGCGCTGGCCGCGCTGTATCCGTTCTCAAAGCGCTATACCTCGCTGCCGCAGGTGGTGCTGGGCGCGGCGTTCGGCTGGGGCATCCCGATGGCGTTCGCCGCGATCACCCATTCCGTGCCGCCGCTGGCATGGCTGCTGTTCCTCGGCAACGTGCTGTTCTCGACCATCTACGACACCGAATATGCGATGGTGGATCGCGAGGACGACCTCCGGGCGGGCGCGCGTTCCACCGCGATCCTGTTCGGCGATGCGGACCTGCCGATCCTCGCCATCCTGATGGGCACCTTCCTGCTGTGCATGGTGTTCGTCGGCACGCGCGCCGATCTCGCCTGGCCGCACTGGCTGGCGCTGGCGATCGTCGCCGGCCTGTTCGCGTGGCAGCTCTGGACGATGCGCGACCGCGCGCGCGCGCACTGCTTCGCCGCCTTCCGCAACAACAACTGGGTCGGCTGCGTGTTGTGGGTGGGGATACTGTTTTCGCTGGCGATCAAGTGAGCCCCTCTCCCCTCGGGAGAGGGGTTGGGGTGAGGGTTCGGGGACCCGGCGCTCCGCGTCAATTGCGCGCAGGCGCGCTCCTACAGCAGCGGCTTTTGCAGGAGCCTGCGTGCAGGCGACTCAGCCGTGCGCCGGCGCGCGCGCGAGAGCCCACACATCCACGCGCGCCACGCCCGCCCGCTTCAGCACGCGTGCGCATTCGGCGAGCGTCGCCCCGGTGGTGAACACGTCGTCCAGCACCGCGACGTGTTGCGCAACTGCGCCCTCGAAATGCACGGCGAATGCGCCG
>DASVDY010000255.1:0-12167 GCA_036380855.1 Rhodanobacteraceae bacterium | reverse complement strand
CTACCTGCGCATGAGCCTGGACATGCCGCGCGTGCTGGCGCTGTTCAAGGCGGAACATCGCCTCACCGAACGGCTGGTTGCGCAGCGCGGTTACGAACGCATCGTTTCCGACAGCCGTTTCGGCGTGTGGTCGCGCGCGGTCCCCAGCTACTGCATCCTGCATTCGCTGCGGCAACTGATTCCCGGACGCCCGCGCTGGCTGGAAAAGCAGGTCGAGGCTTCGCAACGCAAGCTGCTGCGCGGGTTCGCCAAGGTGCTGGTGCCGGATGCGCTCGCCGACGGCGGCATCTCCGGCGAACTGGGGCACTATCCCGCGATTGACTGGGGCGAGGGACGGCTCGCCTGGATCGGACCGCTCTCGGGCGTGCGCCGCGCGTGCACCACCGAAGACGTTGATTTCTTCTTCTCGGTGTCGGGCGTGGAACCGCACCAGTCCATGCTGGGGCGCTGCGTGCTGGATGCATTGCCGCACCTGCCGGGCAAAGTAGTCGTGACGCTCGGCAAGCCATCCCGCGCGGGCGAGAAACGCCGTATCGGCAACGCCGAGGTGTACGGCTACCTGGATCGCCGGGCGCAAGCCGAAATGCTCAATCGCGCGCGCGTGATCGTGACGCGCTCGGGCTACACCACGCTGATGGAACTGGCGGAACTGGGCAAGCGCGCGCTGTTCGTGCCCACGCCCGGACAGAGCGAGCAGGAATACCTGGCGCGCTTCCATCGCGCGCGCGGGCACGCCTGGGCGACAACGCAACGCGCTCTCGACATTCCCGGCGACGTGCAACGCGCCCAGCGCGCGTCCGGCATGCCGCGCATCAGCAGCGCGGACTCGGTGCGCAATTTCCTGGCGGCAATCGCCTAGGCTTCCTGCTGCTCGTGCTTGCCTTTGGGCCTGCGCTTGCGGTGGCCATGCAAACGACGCCAGAACGCGATGACCACCGGTCCGTTCAGCAGCCACATCGCGCCGGTCCAGACGACGCGGAAGCCGAGCATCAACGCGAGACCGTCGGTATAGCCGATGCCCCAGCCGCGCGCCGCGTTCATGCCGATGACCTCGATCGTGCCGATCTGTCCGGACAAACCGCCGGTCAGCAACACCGCCGCGAGCGAGAAGCAGTAGATGGTCGCAGCCTGCACGTAGGTGAGCTGGTCCAGCCCGACACCGTGGCCCACCGCCATGAAAGCGGCGATCAGTGCGCCGAGATATACCGCGGTGATCAGGAAATTGGCCCACAGCACGCGCCAGCCGGCGAGGCGCTTCAGCCCCCGGATCAATCCGATCGCCTCGTCCATCGCCTTGTGCACTTTGTCGTGCCGCACCTTGCCGGCGAGTTTCTGCGCCAGCGGCTCGAAATGCAGCACGCCGAATACCAGCGCGGAAATCGCCAGCAGCAGGCAACCGGCCAGCGGTCGCAACGGCGGCCAGTTCGGGATTCCGACGACGGTGAGCCAAAGCAGCACCACGGCCGTTTCCATCAGCAGCATCACCACCGTTGCCGCGGAACTGCGCCCGAAGTGGATGCGCTCGTTTTCCGAAAGCACCCAGTTCTGGGCAAAGATGCCGAGTGGAAACGTCACCGCCAGCTCTCCCACCGCGAAGGCGAGCAGGAATCGCCGCCGCTTGGGATGCGCACCCAGATCGGAAAGCAGCAGATGCAGTTGCAGGCCCTTGAAGGCCAGGTAGACGAAGGCGCCCCCCAACGCGATCCCGAGGTCGAGCAGCGGAATCGCGCGGATGCGCCCGAGCACCTTGCCGACGTCGCCCAGCGAGAGGGCGAGAAAAAACAGCGCACCCGCCAGCAGGATCGGCAGGAAGACCTTTGGCCGTGCCAGCGCGCGCAGGGATCCGTGGATGCTCACGGCTCCAGAGACTGCGCGAAGTCGGGCGCAAAATCCGTCAACGAGTTGACGAAGTAGCTCACCGTCGCTTCCGGTGCGTGCCAACCGGGCGCGCTGTCGCGCGACCAGAGGTTGCGCCAGGTTTCGCCGCCCTGCCCGTCGAGCAGGCGCTTGCGCCGCAACCAGCGCGCGCGTTCCCGCGCGATCAGAAGGCCACTGGTGCGCTTCCAGATCGGATCGAGCCCGACGCCGGCCGCGTGCGCGGCATCGCGACTGCGTTCCAGCCAGGCGGCGAGCTGGGCCGTGGTGAACCGCTGCGGGCCATGACGCAGATACCACGCCAGCAGGTGGCTCGGGGTGAGCACGCACAACGCGAGCAGGATGTCGCGCAGTTGCGCATCGAAGCGGCACCGATTGTCCAGGTCGGGATTGCGCAAGGGCGCGCCGCCATGCGCCACCACGCGCAACCGCCCGGGACCGAGCGCGTCGTAACTCAATCCGACCGGCATGATCAGGGGCGGAGAGGCACGCCGCCGGCTCACCCGCCATGGACCCGCACGCACGCGCCCGAAGTGGCCGGTCGGGGAAATCGTGCCTTCTGGCGCCATGTACAGCGAATGCCCGCTGTCCAGCAGCGCCGCGAAACTGTCCAGTTGCGCATTGACGGTCCTGCGGAAATCCGGTGCGATCCGCCGCAGCACGCTCAGGCGCAACCGGCGCAATCCCCAGCGGTTCCGCCACGCCGTGCCCATCGCATCGCGCGCGATCTCGTGCACGTGCTCCGGCAAGTCCTGCATGCGCGCGACCACTTCGCGCTGTCCGCGCGCATTCAACACGGCTTGCGGAGCCTCGTCGCCGAGCCCCGCTGCAACCAGCGCCTCCAGCGTATCGCCGAGGGTGAATTCGCGCAGGCGACGCATCGGCATGGTTCGCACGCCCTTGAACAGCCACCCGAGCGGTATCTTCCCGAGCGTTTTTGCGATCGGCCGCGGCCAGCTCGCCAGCAGGTTGAACAGCGCGTCGCGATGCAGCAGATCCTCGCGCATCGCGAAGAAAGGCAGCGGATCCACGATGCGCAATCCCCTTCGACGCACCAGCGCCGCGCACACGATCGGCACATCCGATTCGCGCTGATGGTTGGAAATCACGAGCGTGCCGGGGCGGCAACCCGGCTGGAGAATGCGCTCGACGCGATACAGCGAGCGCACGGTGAGGTCGAACCCCATCTCGATCAGCCAAGACAGCCGCGGATGCGGGTAGTACTCCGCTTCCGGCAGCAGGCTGAAATTCATCGCGGAAGAATTCTGCATTGCGCCTCCATGCGCACCGGCGGGCCGACCCGGCCTCGACTCATGCCATTTTCGGACCGCGCATTTGAACCCGGCCTAATCCAGGCTTCATAGATGTGGAGACATCGCCCGGCTGCACGCCGTGATGCCGGTCGGCACGCAGGCCCTTCGAATGTGCTTCGCGCACCGTGAGCGTGTCGTGTAACGGGAGGGCCGGGCATGGCCCGAAAAACAAAAACGCCAGCGAGCACCGACTCGCTGGCGTTTCATTCCTTCGTTCGTCCATGACGCAAGGACCCAAAACCGGGCTTCCTGCCCGCACTTTTCGATATGGCGCGCCCGGAGAGATTCGAACTCCCGACCACCAAGTTCGTAGCCTGGTACTCTATCCAACTGAGCTACGGGCGCGTGGAACCGACAATTATTCAGGGTTGCCGGGTGAACGTCAATGGAGCGGAAGCGCTTTTTCGTCCGGAATGAAGACGGGGCCGACCGGCCCCGTTCTGGTGTCTGGCGGAGAGAGAGGGATTGCTCGGCCCGTCCATGGGCCTCACCCCTCGCGCGGAGCGCTCGGGGCCAGCCTTCGGCTGTCCAAATTCGTTCCAGACGAATTTGTCGAACCAGAGGGTTCGTCCACACCTCATCTTTTCACCGGATACGAAAAAGGGGCCAACGGGCCCCTTTTTCGTATCTGGCGGAGAGAGAGGGATTCGAACCCTCGATCAGGCTTTTGACCCGATACTCCCTTAGCAGGGGAGCCCCTTCGGCCTCTCGGGCATCTCTCCGAATTGAACAAGCTCACATCAAATCACAACTGGCACACCAAGACTCGTTCGGGATTGCTCGGCTCATCCATGAGCCTCGCCCTTCGCTTTGCTCAGGGCCCGCCTGCGGCGGTCCAATTTTGTTCCCGACAAAATTGTCGAACCCTCGATCAGGCTTTTGACCCGATACTCCCTTAGCAGGGGAGCCCCTTCGGCCTCTCGGGCATCTCTCCGAAACTGATTGTCTTTCGTTCCTTGCCATCCATGCCGCGCATTCCGTTCGCCGGCTGGCTCACCCTAGCGTTCGGCGCGAGAGTCCCCCGGACTCTCGCAAACGCCTCAGGCTCGACCTCTCGGGCATCTCTCCGAAACCGATCGGTCGCTTTCCGCGACGCGCAAACCGTCGCGCGCGAGTCAGCGCGCAAGCATAACGACGAGCGGATGGATGGTAAAGCTCAGCCGGCTTCGGACGACCCTGCCGCGCCACCGGTCGGCACGTCGTGCTCGTGCTTGATGCGCTGGAAAATCTCCTCGCGATGCACGGCCACGTCTTTCGGCGCGTTGATGCCGATCCGCACCTGATTGCCCTTGACGCCCAGAACGGTCACCGTCACCTGGTCGCCGATCATCAAGGTTTCGCCCACCCGGCGGGTCAGAATCAACATATCGATTGCTCCATGATCGTCAGATCTTCAGACCCGCAGCGCGCACGCGCGTTCCCGAGATGTACCTTTCGCGGACGGCGTCGCCCCGCCAGTCCAAACATCCTCCGCGTCCGACATTGCACCACGCAGGTGATGGATGCGGCAAGGGCGAAGAGGGCCAATATAGCCGAGCCCCCGACGAGGACGCAACGAAACCCTGCGTTTTGCAATCCCAACTGATGACCTAGTGATCAGGCCGCCAACGCTTGCGCAAGCCAGCCCGGCAGATCCTGCAACGCCCGATCCAGCGCGGGCGAATCCACGCCGCCGCCCTGCGCCATGTCGGGGCGGCCGCCGCCCTTGCCGCCGATCTGCGCGGCCACGTGCGCGACCACCTCTCCTGCTTTCACTCTGGCAAGGGCCGTGCCATGCACGCCGCCCACCAGCGCGACCTTGCCCTCGGAGCCCGCAGCCAGCAGCACCACGCAGTCGCCCAGTTTCTGCTTCAAGGTATCCACCGCCTCGCGCAGCGCCTTCGCATCCATGCCGTCCACGCGTGCGGCGATGACCTTTATGCCCGCGAATGATTGCGCCTGCGACGCCAGGTCGCCGGTCGCGGCACTCGCGCTCTTCGCCTTCAAGGCCTCGAGTTCGCGCTCGAGCTTCTTCTGGCGCTCCAGCACGTGGCGCAATTTGTCGGTGACGTCGTTCGGGCTTGCGGAAAGCAGGCCCGCCACTTCGGCCAGCCGACGCTCCTCGTCATCCACCAGCGCGATCGCGGCGGCGCCGGTCACCGCTTCGATGCGGCGAACCCCCGCGGCCACGCCCGATTCGGAAACGATCTTGAACAGGCCGATGTCGCCGGTGCGCGACACGTGCGTGCCACCGCACAGCTCGGTGGAAAATCCGCCCATCCTGAGCACTCGCACGCGGTCGCCGTACTTCTCCCCGAACAACGCCATCGCGCCGAACTCCAGCGCCTCCTGGTAACCCATGTTGTGCACTTCGGCCTCCGCGTTGCGGCGGACTTCGGAGTTGACCAGATCCTCGATGCGGCGCAACTCTTCGTGCTTGATCGGCTGGAAGTGCGAGAAGTCGAAACGCAACCGGTCCGGCGCGACCAGCGAACCCTTCTGCGCCACATGCTCGCCCAGGACCTGGCGCAGCGCGGCGTGCAGCAGGTGCGTGGCGGAATGGTTGAGCACAATCGCCTGCCGGCGCGCGGCCTCCACGCGGGCGTGCGCGGAATCGTTTACGCGAAGCGGCGCGTTGCCCTTCCACTCGCCGAGATGCGCATGGAACTGGCCGCCGAGCTTGTGCGTGTCGGTGACGATGAAGCGCCCGGCCGGGAACTCCAGCGCACCGGTGTCGCCGACCTGGCCGCCGGACTCCGCATAGAACGGCGTGCGGTCGAGGATGATCGCGGCCGATTCGCCAGCCGCAAGCGATTCGACGCTGCGGCCTTCGCGCAGGATCGCAACGACCCTGCCATCCGCTTCCAGGGTTTCGTAGCCGAGAAAGTCCGTCGGCTGCAACTTGCTGGCGAGCTCCGCCGGCATCTGCAGCCGGCTCTCGAACTGGCTGGCCGAACGCGCCCGTTCGCGCTGTTCGTTCATGGCTCGCTCGAACCCTTCCATGTCCACGCCAAGCCCGCGCTCGCGGGCGATGTCCGCGGTGAGGTCCACCGGGAAGCCGTAGGTATCGTAGAGCCTGAAGGCATCGTCGCCTGCAATCACCTTGTTGCGCGCGCGCACGGCGACATCGTCGAAGAGCGCCAAACCCTGCTCCAGTGTCTCGCCGAAACGCTGTTCTTCCCCGCGCAGCGCTTCTTCCACGAGCTTCTGTTTTTTCGCAAGCTCGGGATACGCCTCTCCCATTTCGGCGACAAGCGGCGCGACCATCTTCCAGAAGAACTCGCCGCGCACGCCCAGCATGTAGCCGTGCCGCAGCGCGCGGCGGATGATCCGGCGCAGCACGTAGCCGCGACCCTCGTTGGACGGCAGCACGCCGTCCACGATCAGGAAGGAGCAGGCGCGGATGTGGTCGGCAATCACCCGCAGCGACTTGTTCTCGCGATCCTTGCAGCAGGTCAGCTTCTGCGCGGCCGCGATCAGGTGCTGGAACAGGTCAATCTCGTAATTGGAATGCACGTGCTGCAGCACCGCGGCAAGGCGCTCCAGGCCCATGCCCGTGTCCACGCACGGCGCGGGCAGCGGCGAGAGCGTGCCGTCTGCCGCGCGGTCGAACTGCATGAACACCAGATTCCAGATTTCGATGTAGCGGTCGCCGTCCTCGTCGGGAGAACCGGGCGGCCCGCCCGGCACGTCCGCGCCGTGGTCGTAGAAGATTTCGGTGCATGGCCCGCACGGACCGGTGTCGGCCATCTGCCAGAAATTGTCGGAGGCGAACGGCGCGCCCTTGTTGTCGCCGATCCGGACGATGCGTTCGGGCGGTACGCCGATCGCGTCCTTCCAGATTCCGTACGACTCGTCGTCGGTGTGATAGACCGTGACCCACAGGCGTTCCGCCGGCAGCTTGAACACTTGTGTCAGCAATTCCCACGCCCAGGCGATCGCATCCTTCTTGAAGTAGTCGCCGAACGACCAGTTGCCGAGCATCTCGAAGAAGGTGTGGTGGCGTGCGGTGTAGCCGACCGAATCGAGGTCGTTGTGCTTGCCGCCGGCGCGCAGGCAGCGCTGTACGTCGGCCGCGCGCACGTACGGCAGCTTCTCGCTGCCGAGGAACACGTTCTTGAACTGCACCATCCCCGAGTTGGTGAACAGCAGCGTCGGATCGTTGGCCGGCACCAGCGTGGCCGAAGGCACGATCGTGTGGCCCTTCGCGCGGAAGAACTCGAGGAAGGTCGAGCGGATTTCGGCGGTCTTCATGCGGACAATGATCGCTAAAGCGAGCCCGCAACGATAGCAGAGATTGGACGTTTCCGAAGCCGGCCGCCACGGCGGAAAGCCCGTCAGTCCTCGACTTCGGCGTGGGTCGCCGCCCTCACGGTCGCGGCGGCGAAGCCGCGCCGCAGCAGGAACTGCGCGCGCTTGCCGCGCTCGGCATGATCTGCGGCAGGGTTGCCGCCATACTTCTTGCGCAACTGCGCCAGCGCGAGCGCGTCCCAGTCCACCTCGGCGGACTGGATCAGCGCGTCAATGGCCGGCGCTTTCAGTCCGTGGGAAAGCAGTTCGGCGCGGATGCGCGCCGGCCCGTAACCATGCGCGATGCGCGCACGCAGCAGCATCCCGCCAAAGCGTTCGTCGTCCTGGTAATTCTGATCGCCGAGACGCTTGATCGCCTCGTCCGCCTCGGCTTCGTCGTAACCGCCATGCTCCAGCCGTACCCGCAACTCGCGCTGCGAATGTTCGCGGCGCGCGAGCATGGAAAGCCCGCGGTCGTAGGCGGTTCGCTCGGATTTCGCGCCTTCTTTTCTGTCTCGACGCCTCATGTCGGGTCATTCCGCTGACGCAGGTGCGAGCGCGCTCGCGACACGGAGCCCTTTTTCCATGATGGCTGTGCCAAAGTTCCGAGCGCCCAGATTCGCCTGCAAGCAGGCTCCTGCAACCGGATTACCCGCGCGTCAGGCTTCCACTTCCTCGGGCTCTTCATTCGCGGCAGCTGCGGTGCCCTTGCCGACCAGCAGCTTGGCACTCAGCGCCGCATCCAGCTCCTTCGCGGCACTCGGGTTGTCCTTCAGGTACTGGCGGGCGTTCTCCTTGCCCTGACCGATGCGCTCGCCGCCGTAGCTGTACCAGGCGCCGGACTTCTCGACCATGTTGTTGGCCACGCCCAGTTCGATCAACTCGCCCTCGTAGGAGGTGCCCTCGCCGTAGAGGATCTCGAACTCGGCCTGCCGGAACGGCGGCGCGACCTTGTTCTTGACCACTTTGACGCGCGTCTCCGAGCCGATCACCTCGTCGCCCTTCTTGACCGCGCCGATGCGGCGGATGTCCAGGCGTACCGAGGCGTAGAACTTCAGCGCGTTGCCGCCGGTGGTGGTTTCCGGGTTGCCGAACATCACGCCGATCTTCATGCGGATCTGGTTGATGAAGATCACCAGCGTATTGGAGCGCTTGATATTGGCGGTGAGCTTGCGCAACGCCTGGCTCATCAGCCGCGCGTGCAGGCCCACGTGGCTGTCGCCCATCTCGCCTTCGATCTCCGCCTTGGGCGTCAGCGCGGCGACGGAGTCCACCACCACCACGTCCACCGCGTTGGAACGCACCAGCATGTCGGCGATTTCCAGCGCCTGCTCGCCGGTGTCGGGCTGCGAAACCAGCAGGTCGTCCACGTTGACGCCCAGCTTCTCCGCGTAACTCGGGTCGAGCGCGTGCTCGGCGTCCACGAACGCGGCGGTGCCGCCGTTCCTCTGGCAATTGGCGATCACCTGCAGGGTGAGCGTGGTCTTGCCCGAGGATTCCGGACCGTAGATCTCGACCACGCGGCCACGCGGCAGGCCGCCGACGCCGAGCGCGACGTCCAGCCCGAGCGAGCCGGTGGAGACGACGTCGATCGCCTCGTTGGTGCGGTCGCCCATGCGCATCACCGCGCCCTTGCCGAACTGCTTCTCGATCTGGCCCAGCGCGGAAGCGAGCGCGCGGCGCTTGTTGTCGTCCATTGCGAAATCCTCGATGTGTGTTGCTGATGTGCAGTGTACGGGGGGCATTCTCACCGTCTGCGACGTGGATTGCCGGTGAATCGAGCCGCGCCGCAAGTGGCCCCGGCTCCAATGAATCCTCGGGCCTTGTTCCTGCATCCCTGCTGCAATTATTTCACAGTGCGGAGCTGGCGAAAGTGGCTTGCGCCTCGTCACGCCGTAAGGATTTTCCGAATACCTTCCAGCGCCCGCGCAACCGTCTGCCGGCGCACCGCTTCGCGATCGCCGTCGAACTGGAAAACTTCCGCATGGGCATAGCCGCCGCGCCGCTTCCAGGCGATCCACACGGTTCCGACCGGCTTGTCCGGCGTGCCCCCGGAAGGTCCGGCGATCCCGGTCACGGCCACGGCGATGGTCGCGCCGAACCGCGCCAGCGCACCGGATACCATCTCGACCGCGGTTTCCTCGCTGACCGCGCCGTGCAGTTCCAGCGTGTGCGGATTCACGCCCAGCAGTGCTTCCTTGGCTTCGTAGCTGTAGGCCACCACGCCGCACTCGAACCAGCCCGAGCTGCCGGGAAGGTCGGTGAGTACCTTTGCGATCCAGCCACCCGTGCACGATTCCGCCGACATCAGCATCTCGTGGCGCTGGGTGAGCGCCTCGGCGAGCGTCTGCGCCAGCGCGTGCAGGTTTTCGTCGGAAGGAACGGACAGCCTGTTCATGCGAAACTCGCGCGGCGAAAACCGCTTTCTACTCCGACTCGCACCTATCGCCAAGCATGAACCGCGACGACCTGAACCAGCACACACCGTTGATGCGCCAGTACTTCGCGGCCAAGGCGGACTACCCGGACACGCTGGTGTTCTTCCGGATGGGCGATTTCTACGAGCTGTTCTACGACGACGCACGCAAGGCCGCGCGACTGCTCGACATCACGCTGACTCAGCGCGGGCAGTCGGCCGGCGCGCCAATCCCGATGGCCGGCGTGCCGTATCACGCGGCGGAGGGTTATCTCGCCAGGCTGGTGCGCCTCGGCGAGTCGGTGGCGATCTGCGAGCAGCTTGGCGATCCGGCTGCATCGAAGGGACTGGTCGAACGCAAGGTCGTGCGGGTGGTGACGCCCGGCACGGTGACCGATGAAGCCTTGCTGCCCGAACGCCGCGACAACCTGCTGCTGGCGATCGCGGCTTCCGGATCGAGTTACGGCCTGGCCTGGGTGGACCTGGCCGGCGGCCGCTTCCTGCTGAGCGAAGTCGCGAACGCGGAAGCGCTGCTCGCGGAACTCGCAAGGCTTGCGCCCGCGGAAACGCTGGTGTCGGAAGATGTGGCATGGCCTGCCGCGGTGTCGTCGTTGAGCGGCTTGCGCAAGCGTCCGCCCTGGCACTTCGATGCGGACAGCGCGCGACGCGAACTGACGAAGCACTTCGGCACGCGCGACCTGACCGGTTTCGGCGCCGAAGGTTTGCACGTTGCAGTCGGCGCGGCCGGCTGCCTCCTCGCCTATCTGCTGGAAACGCAAAAGTCCGCACTGCCGCACCTCTCTGGACTGGCCGTCGAGCAGGCCGACGAAACCATAGCGATGGATGCGGCCACGCGCCGCAACCTGGAACTGGATACACACGCCAGCGGCGACCCGCGCTTCACGCTGTTGGGCGTGCTCGACAACACGATCACGCCGATGGGCGCGCGCGCGCTGCGACGCTGGCTGCACCGGCCGCTGCGCGATCGCGCTGTGTTGCACGAGCGGCAGCAGGCGATCGCCGCGCTGGTCGAAAGCCGCGCATTCGATGCCTTGCGCGAGCAACTGCGCGCAATCGGCGACCTGGAACGCATCCTCGCCCGCGTCGCGTTGCGCAGCGCCCGCCCCCGCGATCTGGCCACGCTGCGGGATGGGCTGCTTGCGGCACCGAATCTCAAAGAGCGGATTGCTGCGCTCGACAGTCCGCTGCTGAATGATCTGGTGAACCGGATCGGCGAGCACGCCGCAACCGCGCAGATGCTGAGCGCGGCCATCGTGGAACGCCCGCCGCTGTTGCTGCGCGATGGCGGCGCGATCGCGGATGGCTACGACGCGGAACTGGACGAGCTGCGCCAGCTCGCCACCAACGCCGACCAGTTCCTGATCGAACTGGAAGCGCGCGAACGCGCCGCGACCGGGATCCCGACGCTGAAAGTCGGCTACAACCGCGTGCACGGCTACTACATCGAGTTCGGCAAGACGCATGATGCCAAGGCACCGGCACACTACACGCGACGGCAGACCACCAAGAACGCCGAGCGCTACATCACTGCGGAACTGAAGGCGTTCGAAGACAAGGTGCTCTCGGCGAAGGAGCGCTCGCTGATGCGCGAGCGGGCGCTGTACGAAGGCGTGCTGGACGCGCTGGTCGAACGGCTGCAGTCGTTGAAGGAAGCGGCCGACGCCATCGCGGAACTGGACGTGCTCGCCAACTTCGCGGAACGCGCGGACACGCTGGACTGGTCGCGCCCGCAGCTCGCCGACGAGCCCGGCATCGCGATCGAACGCGGCCGGCACCCGGTCGTGGAACAGGTGCGCGAGGAGCCGTTCGAGCCGAACGATCTCGTGCTGGACGACTCGCGCCGCATGCTGGTCATCACCGGCCCCAACATGGGCGGCAAGAGCACCTACATGCGCCAGTGCGCGCTGATCGTGCTGCTTGCGCATGTCGGCAGCTGCGTGCCCGCAGCCGGCGCGCGGATCGGGCCGGTGGATCGCATCTTCACCCGCATCGGCGCCGGCGACGACCTCGCGCGGGGTCAATCCACCTTCATGGTGGAAATGAGCGAGACCGCCAACATCCTGCACAATGCCACGCAGCACTCACTGGTGCTGATGGACGAAGTCGGACGCGGCACGTCCACCTACGACGGCCTCTCGCTGGCGCGTGCGGCGGCGGTGCACCTGGCCACGGTCAATCGCGCGTTCACCCTCTTCGCCACGCATTACTTCGAGCTGACGGAACTGGCCGCGCAGTTCGAGCACATCGCCAACGTGCACCTGGACGCGGTCGAA
>DASVDY010000254.1:0-4984 GCA_036380855.1 Rhodanobacteraceae bacterium | reverse complement strand
AAACCGGAGCCAGGCTGCGCTTGCGGCAGCGCATCGGATCGGAACCGCCCGATCCGGATCAGCGTTGCCGGTTTGCCCAGGTCCAGTACAAACCGAAATAGGCCATGGTGTGTTGCGCGCCCGCCACGCTGCGGCCTGCGGAGAACAGCACGCTGAAGTGCTGCGAGAGGTTGAGATAGCCGCCGAGGTTCAGCAGCGTGTAGCCCGGTTGCTCGGAAGCCAGTGCATTCTGGCGGAACAGTTCCGCGCCCAGCGTCCAGCGCGGATCGAACGCGTACTGCGCCAGCAGCCCGCCGAACGAGGCATCGCGCATGCCCGGCGCCGGATTGACGATCCAGCCGCCGCCGCCGTCGAAAGTCCAGTTGCCGCGGCTGCCTTGCACCCACAGCGGCAGCCGGTACCAGGTGTGACCGTTGCCGAGGCCGCGGCGTGCGCTGCCGGTCGCAATCTCGACCGCAGGAAAGATGCCGGCCTGCCACGCACCGTCGCCGGCGTTCACGAAGCGGTACTTGAGCCCGAGCTCCGTGTCGCCGGGTCCGGTGGCAGTCGGCCCGTGGTCCGGCACGTTCCAGGCCAGCGGCAGCACGAGGTGGAACTGTGCGTCCGGTGCGATCCCGCGGTTGTATTCGAACGCGGGCGCGGCCAGCGCGCTCGTGCCGTCGGCACGGTCCAGCGTCGAGAACACGTAGAACTCGTTGTGTCCCTCATCCACCGGCACCGGGTCGTCGGTGAAGAACGGCGGCCCGGCGAAGCACGGGGCGGTCCCGGCGAGCAGCGCGCCCGCTGCGATGGCGAAAAGAACGGAACATCTCCGCATGGATCGCTCCGCAAGCGGAACCGCGTGCTCTGTTCCGGGCCGGGGTGGGTTAGACGCCCGGCAGCATGCGCTGCAGCACCCGGTCGCGGCGGACGAAGTAGTGGTAGAGCGCCGCGGCCACGTGCAGGCCGACCAGCGGAAGGATGCCGTATTCGGCGATTAGCGTGTGCACGTCGCCGGTCCAGCGCCAGCCGGCGGCATGATCGCCGACCAGCGGCGGCACGTGGAAAAGCCCGAAGAACGTGATCGGCATGCCGCGGTAGGAAGCGTTGATCCAGCCCAGCAGCGGCACCACGATCAGCAGCAGGTACAGCAGCCAGTGGATGACGCGCGCCGAGCGCACCTGCCACGGCGGCACGCCGTCCTCCGGCACGGGCTCGCCGTGGACGAGCCGCCACGCCAGGCGGATCACGATCACGCCGATGATCAGCACGCCGATCGAGAAGTGCAGACCGATCAGCGTGGTCACCGGCGTATTGCGGCCGATGTGCGGCATGGTCCAGCCGATGGTGTATTGCGCGATCAGCAAGGCGAGGATGAGCCAGTGCAGGAAGATCGCGGTGGGGGTGTAGCGGCCTTGCGCGCTGATGACCATGCTTCTGCCCTCCGCAGCGTTGCGTCGCCAGACTTTACAACAGCCGGCCGACGAACCTGTGCCTGACCGGCCTGCGCGCGCGAGGCGTCCGCCCGCGCACTGCGCAAGACCAAGGCCGTTGCCGGGGGACGATCAGCCGCTGGCGCTCGGCCGGGCCGGTTGTTGCGACCAACTCGGCGCGAACGCGGCGGGCAGGGCGTGGAAGTCGTTTTCGCGGTCGTCGGAGTCGAACGCGAAGCGGTGCAGCGGTTCGTCCTCGGGCGCGCATTCGTGCGCATCGAGGGCGCGCCAGGAATTGATTTCGGCCGGAAGGTAACGCGACCAGCGCGAGGCGAACGCGCCGTAACGAAACACGCCGCGCAACACCAGCGTGCGCTCGTTGAAGCTGAACTGTACTGGCGTGCCTTCTGCGGGCAGTTCGTCGCGTACGGGAATCCACGTGCTCATCTTTCAACATCCTTGCCGGTAAAGGGCGGGTGAAGGTTTCGCGTTCGCCGGCCTACGTTGCAGAAAAATTGACCGGTGCTGGTGCCTCGCGCCAAGACGGAAGCCCTGACAACCCATCCTTGGGTCATCAGGGCTTCCTGCATGAGCACAACCAAGCGAGCGTGCTTCATGCATCACAGGCCGTCCGTGGCTCGCAGGGAACGCGAAGGTTCCCGGGATGTTCCAGCACACCTCGTGCCAGTTGCACGCGCTCGCACGGGTGCGCCGCGAAAGCCCGTTCCCATGCGCTTCGTGAGGATTGCGTGGTGGACCGGGAGGTACTCGCGACGGCAAAGCTTTTCGCACCGGCGGGAAAGGAATACCGGCCCGGAACCACGCTCGGCACACGAAGCATTGATCCGGCTTCGGCATAAATACTGCAGTGATCCGTCACCCGATCTGGAGCACACGGATGTCACTTCGCCGCGATGATCTTCCGCCGCAGCCGGCGCATTTTTCCGAATTGCTGGAGCTTGCCTACAACGCGGAACTCACCCGCATATGTCATGTCCTGAAGGCGCTGGAATGCGCGCAGGACGAATCGTTGCGCGGCGAATGGCGCACGCGCCTGGAGCAGGCGCGCGCACGCGCGGCGATGCTGGCCCGCATGCTGGGCCGGCTGGGCGTCGAACCGGGCGAGACGCCGCCTCCTGCAGCGGACCATGGCGACTGCCTGCTGGATGCGATGGAACTGGCGCTGCGCAACGGCGATCTCGCCGCCGCGGAAGCGATCGCGCGCGAATGCGTGCTGCTCGCCGACGTGCATTGCACGCAGGCCTGGCGGCACGTGCAACGGGCGATGACCGTGGGCGCCACGCTCGCGGCGTGAACCGCAAGCCAGCGCAGGCAGGGGGCGGGAGTGGCGAAGCAGACCCCGCCAGCCGCCTTCAACGTTGCGTACGCCGCTTGCGCACGAACTTCAGCAACCCGAACGAGGCGGGCACCGCGAACAGCGCGATCCACGCGCCTTCGGTGAATTGCGACACCAGCACCACCACGATCGCCACCATCGTCCCCAGCGCGCCCAGCGCGTTGATCAGCAGCCGCAGCCACAGGCCGAGCGGCGTGCCCCAGTGGCCCTCGCGCAGCGCGCGTTCCCAGTGCAGCGTCAATGAAAGTTGCGAGAGCGTGAAGCCCAGCAGTACGCCGATGGTGAACAGCGGCACCAGCTTCTGGGTGACCCCGCCGAAGCCGATCAGCAACAGGGCCGCGCCGCCGGCGAGGAACAACTGGCCGAAATGGTTTTCTTCCGCCGAGAATCTTTTCGGCAGGTAACCGTCGTCGGCGATGCTGCGGCACAACCTGGGCATCGCGACGAAGCTGGTGTTGGCCGACAGCATCAGCACGCACAGCAGCACGGCGACGACCAGCAGGAAGAACGCGCCATGCCCGCTTACGGCCGCGACGAGCTGCGCCAGCACCGTGCGATAGCCGGCTTGCGACTGGTTCATCGCATGGATGTCGTAGACGGGGAGCAGCCATGCCACGCCGGCAAGCAACACCATCAACGCGGCCACGATGACCCCGAGCGTATGCCGGCCGTGCCGGCGCACCGGCTCGCGGAACGCGCTGACGCTGTTGCTGACCGCTTCCACGCCGGTGGTGGCGGAACAGGCCACCGCGAATGCCTGCAGCAGCAGCCAGGCGCTCGCCGGCGCGCTGCCCGCGCCGTCGCTGTACGGCGCCACCAGCGCGTGCGGATGGCCGCCTTCGGTCGCCGCGCGATACAGGCCCCACGCGATCACGGCGAGGAAACACCCGATGTACGCATAGGTTGGCAGTGCCAGCACGCGGCCGGAGAACATCGCGCCGCGCAGGTTGACAAGTGTCAGCAAGGCCAGCACCACCAGGCACAACGACAGCGTGTAGGGTTGAAGCGATGGCAGCACCGAAATCAGCGCGCCGACGCCCGCGGAAATGCCGACCGCCGCGTTCAGCACGTAATCGATCATCAGCGCGCCCGCGGCGAGCAGACTGGCCGCCTCGCCGAGATTGTCGCGCGCGACCACGTAGGCGCCGCCGTTGCCGGGATAGGCCCCGATGGTTTGCCGATAGGTGACGTACAGCAGCGCGAGCAGCACCAGCACCGGCGCCATCAGCCAGCGCGCGTGCGCCGGTGCGCCTACGCCCAGCGGCGCCAGCACCAGCAGCGCGGCTTCCGGGCCGTAGGCGATCGAGGCCAACGCATCCAGGCCCATCGCCGGGATGCCCTCGAAGACGCCGATCCTGCGCGAGCCGCGCTTGCGTGGTCCCAGCAGCAGGCTGGCGAAGTCCACCCGGACCGGGCCGCTCAGCCGCCGCTGGCCGGCGGGTTCGCGGCATCGCGCCAAAGCGCGCGACAGAACATCGGACGATCTTCCGCGCCGATGCGGTACTTGTACGCTTCGCGCCCGCGCAGGAAATGGAATTCGTCCACGCCTTCATCGAAGGTGCCGCGCATCGCCGCCACCACCGTCAGCAGGCCGGGGCTGAACCGCGACCAGGCCGGGTCGAAACCGGTGAGGTAGAAATGCGCGCTGCCGCCGCAGCGCATCACGAACGCCGCGGCGAGCGGGCGGTTGTCGCACTTCAGCCGATAGAAACGCAGCAGTCCGGCGTTGCCCAGGTCCGGGATCACCGAGCGCATGAACGCGCACATCAAGGGATCGGCGAGCTGGCCGGATTCGCCGCGCTGCCGCCAGCGCCGGCCGTGCAGCCATTCCAGCGTGCGAGCGGCGCCGCGCCATTCGGATTTCGGCAGCGGCGCGATCGCCACTTCGCCTTCGCGCGCGAGGTTGCGTTGCGCGAGCCGCAGGTTGCGCCGCATCTTGCCGTTGATGCAGCCCAGGCCGTCGTCGCCATGCGCGCGCGCGACGGTGCACGGCTCGCCCTCGCGTATCGCGCTTTGCCATCCTCGTGGCGTGTGCGCCTGCAACAGCGGCGAATCCGCCGACAACTGCTGCAGGTCGATCCGCGCGCAACCGATCGCGCCTGCCGCCGCGGCCAGCGAGTCCAGCAGCACGGAAGCAAGTTCCTCGCGCCCCGGCGCGATCAGCGCGTCGCCGTAATCCGAAGGCCCGGTGCCGGCCAGCAGCACGTCGCCGCGC
>DASVDY010000253.1:0-5945 GCA_036380855.1 Rhodanobacteraceae bacterium | reverse complement strand
GATCTCGTCCCCGTCGTTCAGCACAACATCCCGCGCCGCGAATGCGCCGTTTACCGCAACGCGCACGCGCTCCGGCGGCATCCTGAACCCGTGCCGCGCCGCGGCGTCCGCATAGAGCGAGCCGGGATCGCGCGCTTCGCTCGCCACGCGCTCCTGCGCGCAACCCGCCGCATCGCGCAGGGATGCGAAATAAAGCAGTGTGTAATTCACCCGCGCGCCCTGCCCGGCTTGCGCTCGGACGAGGCGAGCTTGCCGCCGCGCACTTCGCGCTTGCCTCCGGACTTCTCCAGCAGCCGCACTTCCGCGATCACGATCTCGTGCGACAGCGCCTTGCACATGTCATAGACGGTAAGCGCGGCGACGCTGGCGCCGGTCAGCGCCTCCATTTCCACGCCGGTCTTGTGCGAGACCGCGACCTCGCAGCGGATCGCAAGCTCGGTATCGGACACGAACTCCGCCGAAAGCGCGCAGCGCTCGATCATCAGCGGATGGCAGAACGGGATCAGTTCGTGGGTGCGCTTGGCCGCGAGCGTGCCCGCGATGATCGCGGTGTCCAGCACCGGGCCCTTCTTCGCGCGCATGCCGCCTTCGCGAAGCGCGTGCGCGACATCGAGTGGAAAGCGCACCAGCGCCTGTGCGGTCGCGCTGCGCGCGGTCACGTCCTTGCCGCCGACGTCCACCATGCGCGGGCGGTTCGAGGCATCGAGGTGGGTCAATTTTCTGTTTGCGATTCTTCTCATATGCAAATCGTACCCGGTGACTAGGCTCGCACATCCATGTGCTCGCCAAGTCACTCCGGCCCGCGGCATCACGCCGCGGGCGTTCGGGCGCGCAGCCGATGCCCCCGGCATCGGCTAAACGCGCACCCTCACCCGCCAATCCGGTACATCTCCACGTGCTCCAGCACGCCTGCGGCGCGCAGCTCGGCACGGCGTTCGCTGTAGCGGTCGCCGCGCAAGCTCCAGATGCCGGCGATGCGCGCGCGCAGTGCATCGTCCGAGTCGCCGGCGCGCAATGGCCCGCGCAGGTCATGTCCGTTGCGCGCGAACAGGCAGGTGTAGAGCTTGCCGTCGGCGGACAGCCGCGCGCGCGTGCAGCCGCCGCAGAACGGCTCGCTGACCGAACTGATGAAGCCGACCTCGCCCTTGCCGTCGGCGAAACGCCAGCGCCGGGCGGTATCGCTTTCCAGCCGGCGCGGCAGCGGCTCCAGCGGCCAGCGTGCATGGATGCGGGTGCGGAGTTCCTCGCTCGGCACCACCCGCTCCGCGCGCCAGCCGTTCAGGGTGCCGACGTCCATGTATTCGATGAAGCGCAGCACGTGCGGCGTGCCGCGGAAGCGCTCGACCAGATCCTGCACGCTTTCCTCGTTGACGCCGCGCAGCACCACGCAGTTGATCTTCAGCGCACCGAAGCCCGCGCGCTCCGCCGCCTCGACCGCATCCAGCACTTGCCCGACCTCGCCGCGACCACCGGCCATGCGCCGGTAGGTTTCCGCATCGAGGCTGTCCAGGCTCAGGGTGATCCGATGCAGCCCGGCCTCGCGCAACGCCTGCGCGAAGCGCGGCAGCAGCACGCCGTTGGTGGTGAGCGCGAGGTCATCCACGCCTTCGATGCGCGCCAGCCGCGCAACCAGTTCCGGCAGGTCGCGGCGCAGCAGCGGCTCGCCACCGGTAAGGCGCAGCTTGCGCACGCCGAGCGCGACGAAGAGGCGCGCCAGCCGCTCGATCTCGTCGAACGACAGCCGCTCGCGCGCGCGCAGGAACGCGTGGTCGCTCGCGTACTGCTCTTCCGGCATGCAGTACGGGCAGCGGAAATTACAGCGGTCAATGACCGAGATGCGCAGGTCCGACAGCGAGCGGCCCAGCGCATCGGCCGGTGCCGTCGAGTGTTGCATCACCAATGGAATTGGAGCGCCCAAATTTCGGTTCCTCAGCCCGCGTCCGCACGCACCCGATCCGGCTCGTGCAGCGGATAGCGCATCCCGGGCTCGGCTACGTGGTAACCACGACGCATGAACTCGCGGCCTTCCTCGGCGCCGGCGTAGTGATAGATCAGCATGCGTGAACGCAGCGCCTGGTCGTATTCGCGCTCCAGGTCAGCGAGACCGGTGTGCGAGGGATTTCCTTCCAGCGTGCAGTCGTGCGCGATCAACGTGGTGCCGCGCGCGTGCACGGCCAGCATCTCCGGGATCGGGCGCGTGTCGCCGGTCCAGGCGAAGCACCCCGGCAGGGACAGGCCGAACGACGTATTCGGTGCGTGATGGCGCGTGGGGAAGACATCGAACCACAGGCCTTCGTGCCAGAAGCCGCGCGACAGCGTGACCAGGTGAAAGGCATCCCAGAAGTTGACCCCGCCTTCGGCGACGACGTTCGGGTAATCGGCCACCCGCGCCTGCAGCAGAGGCGCCAGCGCGGCGTGCGCGTACATCTTGACTCTGCCACGCAGGTCCGGGTCGAACCACGCGCGATAGAACAAGCGCTCCAGGCCCGCCACGTGATCCATGTGCACATGGGTGATGTACAGCGCCATCGGCGGCGCGCCATACGCGTCAAGGTACCGGGTCAACGTGTCCGGCCCGCAGTCAATGAGCAACAGCGGCGTGCCATCGCGCTCCAGAACCGCGCCCGAAGACCCGAGTTCGACCGCCTGCGCGGACCCTGCCCCCAGAACGTGCAATGCGTAGTTCATGACAGCGCACCCCTGTATGCGCGCATCAATGGCACCCAGATTTCGCGATCGAGTCGCTGCTCGTCGCGATCGCACGCGCCCAGCTTCAGCAATGAACGCCGAAGCCTCCGCAGGTTGGCCTGACGCCACGGCCCCTGCGACGAGCGGATTGTGCCGCGGTCGAAGTCCACCAGCCATAGGTCATTCGGCCCGACCAGCACGTTGTGGGCATTGAGGTCGGCGTGGTCCACCCCCTCCACGTGGAAACGCGCGACCAGCTCGCCCACCCGCCCAGCCAGTGCGGAGTCCAGTTCGCCCGCGGAGATGAGCTCTGCCAGCGTGCGCGCGTCTGCGATCCTGCGCGTCAGCAGGTCGGCGGTGTAATGGATGCTGCGATGCCGGTAACGCGCGGCCACCGGTTCCGGCACCGGCAGCCCGCGCCGGCGCAATTCGGCAAGCAGGCGGAATTCGGCGAATCCGCGCGTGCGTTCGCGCCCGGTCCACAGATAGCGGTCGCCCAGGATCGGCGCCACCATGCCGCCGCGATGGTAATGGCGCAACGCGCATTGCCCGGCCGGCGTCTCCACGAACACCACGCTGCCGCGGCCGCCACGGGCCTGGTCGCGCAACCTGCCCTGCGCGCGCCAGTACTCCGGATCGAACCAGTCGTCGCCGGGTTGGACGGCAAGCCCCGCATCGAACAGAATCGCACCTTCGCCGCTCGCATCCACGCGCGCGCCAGCCGCCGCAGCCAACGAAGTTCGAGTGTCCGGAACCATCATTCCGCCAGTCTAGCAAGCCCGCATGCCGACCTCGACGCCCGCATCGCTTTGCCTGCTGCGCACTTCCGCGCTGGGCGACGTCACCCACGTGGTGCCGCTGGTACGCACACTGCAGGCCGGCTTTCCACATGCGAAGCTGACCTGGATCGTCGGCAAACTCGAACACAAGCTGGTCGGCGACATCGCCGGAGTCGAATTCGTCGTGTTCGACAAGGGTGCGGGACTCGCCGGCTACCGCACCGTACGCAAGGCACTGGCAGGGCAGCACTTCGATGCGCTGCTGCACATGCAGGTCGCGTTGCGCGCCAACCTGCTGAGCCTGGCCGTCAAGGCGAAGCGGCGCATCGGCTACGACCGGGCGCGCTCGAAGGACCTGCATGGCGCATTCGTCAGCGAACGCATCCCCGCGCGCAGCGGCGAGCACGTGCTGGATGCGATCGGCAGCTTCGCAGAGCCGCTCGGCCTGGAACGAACCGAAGTGCGATGGGACATTCCGATCCCGGATGAGGCGCGCGAGTGGGCGGCAAGCCAATGGAACGACAGCGATCGCGTGTTGCTGATCTCGCCCTGTTCCAGCCACGCCCTGCGCAGTTGGCGCCCGCAGCGTTACGCCGCCGTGGCCGATCACGCGGCGCAAGCGCTCGGCATGCGCGTCGTGCTGTGCGGCGGCCCGAGCGCGACCGAGCGCGCCATGGGAGATGCGATCAAGTCGCAGATGCACGAACCGGTGCTCGACCTGATCGGCCGCGACACGTTGAAGCGCGCGCTCGCTCTCTATCAAGGCGCGTTCGCGGTGCTCACCCCGGATGCCGGACCGATGCACATGGCCAATGCCGTGGGCGCGAAAGTGATCGGGCTGCACGCGGCCAGCAACCCGGCGCGTTCCGGCCCGTACTCGGATCGGCGCTGGTGCGTGGACCGTTACGACGCGGCCGCGCGCAAGTTCCTGCACAAAGGCGCGGCGGAAATCCCGTGGGGCACCAAGATCGAATACCCGGGCGTGATGGATCTGGTCGAGGCGGATGACGTGATCGAGCGGATCGAAGCGCTCGGACGCGCCTACAGCGGCGCGCCGTAATCCTGGTAGGACTTTTCTTCCACCAGTCGCGAGCCCAGCTTCTCGTTGATCGCGCGCTTCACGGCCGCGCGGCGGTCGTTGGTGTGATACACGGCTCGCGCCAGTTCGATGAAGCGCGCGTCGAATGCCTGCGCCTTTTCCTTCAGGCGGATCTCGTCCTCGATTTCCCACAACGCCTCGTTGATCCGTTTCAGCTCCGCACGTTCGGCGGCGATGTCGGTGCGCGACGCGGGATTGTCCGCCCAGGTGCTGCCCAGCAGATCCAGCTCGTCGCGCACGTTCGCGACCTTGCCCGGGTCGCCGATGCGCTCGGACTTGATTTCGAGGATGGTGAGCTTGTCAATCAGCTCACCGAAGGACACCGGGACCGAGATCAGGCTCATGGCCGCCTCATGAATTCGAATCCCGCAGCTTAGCGGAGGCGAACTCGTGGTTGCCAGCCCGCGCGCCGCGCTCTTATCATTGGCGGCTGCCCGACCGCCGCTGCCGCGAGCGGGCACCCGATGGAGAGGTGGCAGAGTGGTCGAATGCGCCGGATTCGAAATCCGGTTTACGGTTTTACCGTAACGTGGGTTCGAATCCCACCCTCTCCGCCAGAAACAAAGAAGGGGCTATCGGCCCCTTTCTTGTTTCTGACGAAGCGGTGGTGTGGACCAACCCACCCAGGTTCGACAAATTCGTCTGGAACGAATTTGGACAGCCGAAGGCTGGCCCCGAGCGCAGCGAGGGGTGAGGCTCAGGGATGAGCCGAACAATCCCACCCTCTCCGCCAGAAACAAAGAAGGGGCTATCGGCCCCTTTCTTGTTTCTGACGAAGCGGTGGCGCGGCGAACCCACTCGGGTTCGACAAATTCGTCCGGAACGAATTTGGACAGCCGAAGGCTGGCCCCGAGCGCCGCGAGGGGTGAGGCTCAGGGACGAGCCGAGCAATCCCACCCTCTCCGCCAGAACCGAAGACGCCCCTCGCGGGCGTATTTCGTTTATGGGCCGAGCATCAACCCTCAGGCCGGATGGCAGCGGCATACTGATCGCCTGCCGTGCTAACTTCCGCAGTGCGGAAGAAGGGCACAGGGAGCCGCAATGATCGAATTCGGACACGCTACCCACGTCGGGTTGCGTCGCACCCACAACGAAGACACGTATTGGGCGGACGGCTCGCTTGGCCTGTGGCTCGTGGCCGACGGCATGGGCGGCCACGAGTACGGCGAAGTCGCCAGCGCGGTGGCACGCGACACCCTGGTGCGTGAAATCGGCGAAGGCCGCTCGCTGTCGGACGCGATCCGTGCAGCGGACGAGGCGATCATTGCGCTCTCGCAACGCCGCAAGGAAGCGTTGCCGATGGGCACCACGATCGCCGCGCTGCGGGTACAGGACGGTGCGTACGAAGTCGCCTGGGTGGGCGACAGCCGCGTGTATCT
>DASVDY010000252.1:0-4568 GCA_036380855.1 Rhodanobacteraceae bacterium | reverse complement strand
CGCGGACCACCTCCATCTCGAATTCCTTCCAGCCCAGGACCGACTCCTCGATCAGCACCTCGTGCACGGGCGAGAGTTCCAGCCCGCGCGCGGCGATCTCCTCGAATTCCTCGATGTTGTAGGCGATGCCGCCGCCGGAGCCGCCGAGCGTGAAACTCGGGCGAATGATGGTCGGGAAGCCGACTTTGGCCTGCGCGGCGCGTGCCTGCTCCAGCGAGCGCGCGACTTCGGATTTGGGCGAGGACAGCCCGATTTCGTCCATGGCCTCGCGGAACAACTGGCGATCTTCCGCCATGCGGATCGCATCGCGCGAGGCGCCGATCAGCTCGACCCCGTACTTTTCCAGGACGCCGTGGTCGGCGAGATCCAGCGCGCAGTTCAGGGCGGTCTGGCCGCCCATGGTCGGCAGCAGCGCGTCGGGCTTTTCCTTCGCGATGATGCGCTCCAGCGTGCGCCAGTTGATCGGCTCGATGTAGACGCGATCGGCCATTTCCGGATCGGTCATGATCGTGGCCGGGTTCGAGTTCACCAGCACCACGCGATAGCCTTCCTCGCGCAACGCCTTGCACGCCTGCGCGCCGGAGTAATCGAACTCGCAGGCCTGGCCGATCACGATCGGCCCCGCGCCGATGATCAGGATGGTTTGGATGTCTGATCTGCGGGGCATTAGAGGTATTCCTCGGATTGTTCGGAAATGCGGGACCGGGGACCGGGGACCGGGGACCGCTCATCTTCCCCGGCCAGAAGTGCCTGCTGCAGTCGATACAGCATCTTGCTGACCTGCTCGCATGTGCTTAAACAATCCTCTACAGATTGCGCATCAGTCAGTTCCAGATCTCTTGCAAGCGTCAACTGCGTTTGCAGTTCGGCCACCGATCCCGATGCCATGCTGATGAATCGAGCGTAATCTCGACGGGAGTGGCGCGCGTTTCCCTCAGCAATATTGGACGGGATGGATACTGCCGCACGCTGGAGCTGAGCCGAGAGTCCAAAGCGCTCCTCGCGAGGGAACTTGGCCGTGAGCTGGTACACAGCTTTTGCCAGCCTCATCGAGTGTTGCCAGACGTTCAATTCGCGGAAATGGGTGACAATCATGCTGCGCTCCCGCGCATCTGGTCCCCGGTCCCCGGTCCCCGGTCCCGCATCAGCTGCGCGAATCGCTCAAACAAATACGAAACATCGTGCGGCCCCGGACTCGCTTCCGGATGCCCCTGGAAACAGAACGCCGGGCGATCGGTGAGCGCGAAGCCTTGCAGCGATCCGTCGAACAGTGATGTGTGCGTGACCCGCGTGTTCGCAGGCAGCGTGGCCGGGTCCACCGCGAAGCCGTGGTTCTGCGAGGTGATCAGCACGCGGCCGGTGTCCAGGTCCATCACCGGATGGTTCGCGCCGTGGTGGCCGAATTTCATCTTGACGGTCTTCGCGCCCAGCGCGAGCCCCATCAATTGGTGGCCGAGGCAGATGCCGAACAGCGGGATGCGCGCGTCCAGGAATTCACGCGTGGCGGCGATCGCGTAATCGCATGCGGCCGGATCGCCCGGGCCATTGGCGAGGAACACGCCATCCGGCTTCATCGCCAGCACTTCGCGCGCGGGGGTCTGCGCAGGAATCACGGTGAGATCGCAGCCGCTCTCCACCAGCAGGCGCAGGATGTTGCGCTTCACGCCGTAGTCGTAGGCGATCACCTTGAAGCGCGTGCCCGGCTTGCGGAACGCGCGGGCGTCGAGGTCGTAGCTGCCGCTCTGCCACGGGAGCGGCGCGCGCAGCGACACCTCTTTCGCCAGGTCCATGCCGTTCAGGCCCGGGAACGCGCGCGCCTGCGCGAGCGCGTCGTCCGCGGAAATGTTCTCGCCTGCAAGCAGGCATCCATTCTGCGCGCCGGTACTGCGCAGGATGCGGGTCAGCTTGCGTGTATCAATACCGGCGATGGCGACGATGTTCTGCCGGTGCAAATAGTCCGGCAACGATTCTTCGCTGCGCCAGTTGGATGCGCGCCGGGGCACGTCGCGCACCACCAGGCCCGCCGCCTGCACGCGCGCCGATTCGTCGTCGGCGGCGTTGCAACCGGTGTTGCCGATGTGCGGATGGGTGAGCGTGACGATCTGTCGCGCGTAGGACGGGTCGGTCAGGATTTCCTGATAGCCGCTCATCGCGGTGTTGAAAACCACCTCGCCCGTGGTGGCGCCGGGTGCGCCAACGGACTCGCCGTGGAAGATGTTTCCGTCGGCGAGCGCAAGCAAGGCTGGTGTTTTCATATCGTCCGTAGCGCGTGCAGGGACACCCGCAAGCCACGCGCGGCGGGCTTGAGGATGTGGTGATCGGGCGAGCGGGAATGATAGCAGAACCGCGCGCGCGATTCATCGCGGCCCGAGCGGAAATCCGACCTGCGAACGGACGATGATGCGGCCGGGCAAGGCCCGCCCTACAATTGTGCCCGCCACGACTTGCGCGCTTCCAATGCCCACCGCTCTGCTCGATCCCGCCCGCCTGCAACGCCCCGACACCCTGGTTCGGCACGAACCGTTTCCGTTCCTGCTTGCGCACGGGCAGCTGCCGGAAGAAGCGCGCGAACCGCTGGATCGCGATTTCCCGAAATATTCCGGCGCAGGCTTCTTTCCGTACGACGCAAAGGAGTGCGGCCCGGCGATCAACGATCTGGTGAGTGCGCTGACGGCTCCCGGATTCGCGAGCGCCGTCGGCTCGCGGCTGGGCATTGACAACCTCGGCGCCTATCCGACCCTCGTGACCATCTGCCGCTCGCTCAACAAGCGCCACGGCACCATCCACACCGACAGCAGGTCGAAAGTCGCCACGGCCCTGCTTTACCTGAACAGGCAGTGGCCCGACACAAGCGACGGCTGCCTGCGATTCCTCAATCGGGTGGACGACATTGACGATCTGGTGGCGCCGGAAGTGAAACCGCTCTACGGCGAATTCGCGATCTTCAAGCGCGAGGACAATTCCTTCCACGGCCACCTGCCCTACGAAGGCGAGCGACGGGTGATCCAGGTCGCCTGGCTGACCAGCGAGGAAGAGAAACTGCGCAAGACCCAGCGCGGCAAACTGTCGCGGCTTTTCAAGAAGCTCGCCGGCGGACTGGACAGGAAACTCGGCGCGAAGCGCGACCGCAACGCAGCGCATCGGGATTGAAGCTGGGGACTCGGGACGATAGGCGCCGCGTCGTCATTCCGGAGCCGTTCGCGACTCCATCGCGAACGGAATCCGGAACCCAGCGCCTTGAACAATCGAAAGTCACCAGGTCCCGGCTTTCGCCTGGATGACGGCTTGGGCGGTCAGCTGCTCGCGCCAATCACATCGTCAATCGAATACGCACCCGCCGGCTTGCCGACCAGCCAGGCCGCGGCTTGCAGCGCGCCGCGCGCGAAGATGGTGTTGTCGTAGGCGCGGTGGCCGAGCTCGATGCGTTCGTCGGCGGTCGCGAGCAACGCGGTGTGTTCGCCGATGATTTCGCCGGCGCGGATGGAAGCGAACCCGATCGCGCCCTTCCGGCGGGCACCGGTGCGACCTTGGCGCCCGAAGGCGGCTACTTCATCGAAATCCTGGCCGCGAGCCGAGGCCGCCGCACGGCCCAACGCCAGCGCGGTGCCGGACGGCGCGTCCACCTTGCGTGCGTGGTGCGCCTCGATGATTTCCAGATCCCAATCCGGCAAGGCACTCGCGGCCTCGCGAAGCAATCTGGTCAGCACTGCGATGCCGAGGCTGAAATTCGCCGCGTACAGAACCGGGATATCGTGTGCGGCTTCCGCCAGGGTGTCGCGCTGGCCTGCTTCCAGCCCCGTGGTGCCGCAGACGAAGGCCACCTTGTGCACGCGGCAATGCGCGAGCGCGGATTCGGAGCCGGCCGGCGTGCTGAAGTCCACCACGACATCCAGTTCCGGCACGTGCGTCCATTCCTCGGAGCTGTTGACGCAGGCAGCCAGCGTGAAGCGCCCGTCGTCCCGCAGCAGCCGCTGCAAGGCCTGGCCCATGCGGCCATTGGCGCCGTTGATCGCGAGTTTGATCAGGGATGACATGATTTGGGCCGCGCGCCGGAAAGACGTGAAAGCGATGCGCGAAGCATAACAACGTTCGTCAGCACAACCTTCGTCATTTCGGGGCTGTTCGCGGCTTCATCGCGAACGGAACCCGGAACCTGAAGTTCAACCCGGCGGGATAGAGCGGATTCCGGGTTCTGGCGCGGACTTCGTCCGCGTCAGCCCCGGAATGACGAGTTGTTGTCGACGCTCTCCCGGGTCCCGAGTCCCGAGTGGCGGGTCGCAACGAAAGCCTCTTATCTTCGTCATCCCGGCGAAAGCCGGGACCCAGTGCCTTTTATATTGAAACAGAAAGGAGCGGAGTCGCTGGGTTCCGGGTTCCGCGCCGGACTTCGTCCGCCGCAGCCCCGGAACGACGAGAAATGATGCCTTTCCCGAGTCCCGAGTCCCGGCTCTATGAAGTCATCTTCGCCCAGAACTGCTTCACGCCGGACACGAAGGAACTCGCGCGCGGAGAATGCTTCGCCGCTTCGTCTGCGTCGGCAAAGGTTGCGTCGAACTGCTCGAGCAGTT
>DASVDY010000251.1:0-20355 GCA_036380855.1 Rhodanobacteraceae bacterium | reverse complement strand
TCCCGACCGGTTCGTGTGGTTGCGCGGCTTCGCCGACATGCCCTCGCGCGCGCGGGCGCTGGCCGGGTTCTATGGGGGGCCTGTCTGGAAGGCGCACAGGAACGCGGCCAACGCGACCATGCTCGATTCCGACAACGTGCTGCTGCTGCGCCCGGTTTCGCCGGACACCGGCTTCGACCTCTCCGGCATCACGCGCGCGCCGGTGCATCGCCGCGAGATATCGCCGGAGCTGGTCGTCGCCACCTTGTACGCGTTCGACGCGCCGGTTGATCGCGACTTCCTCGACTTCTTCGCAGGCAAAGCCGGGCCCGCGCTGGCCGCGGCCGGCGCACCGCCGATCGCCTGCTTCGTCACCGAATACGCGCCCAACAATTTTCCCGCGCTGCCGGTGCGCGAGGGCGAGCACGTGTTCGCGTGGTTCGCGGCGTTCGCAGACCATGCCGCCTACGCGCGCCATCTCGCCGCGCTCGTCGCTTCGCCGCCATGGCAAGCGCTCGCACCCGCGCTGCGCTGCCAGTTGCTGGCACCGCCACAGACACTTCGGCTTTCCCCGACCGCGCGTTCGCTGTTGCGCGCGGCTCGCACCACCCCGCTTCCCGCCATGGAGATTTCCTCATGAACCCGCAAGGCTTCGTCACCTTCTTCCATTCGCCGCACAGCCGCTCCGGCATCACCCGCTCGCTGCTGGAGGAATTGGACGTCCCCTACGACCTGGTCGTGCTGGACCTGCAGCGCGGCGAGCAACGCACGCCCGACTACCTGTCCATCAACCCGATGGGCAAGGTGCCGGCGATCCGCCACCACGGCGTGCTGATCACCGAACAACCCGCGATCCTGCTTTACCTGGCCGATGCCTTTCCGCAAGCCGGACTCGCTCCGGCCCAGGGCGATCCGCTGCGGGGCGCGTACCTGCGCTGGACGGTGTTCTACGGCTCGTGCTTCGAGCCGGCGCTGCTGGACCGCTCCTTCGAGCGTCCGGCGGTTCCGCAGATGAGCTGCGGCTATGGCGATTACGACAGCGTGATCGGTACGCTGACCACGCAGCTCGAACGCGGTCCGTGGCTGCTGGGCGAGCGCTTCTCCGCGGCGGACGTGCTGTGGGGCGGCGCGCTGAACTGGGCGCTGGCGTTCAAGCTGGTGCCGGATTCGGAAATCTTCCGGGCGTATGCCGAACGGGTGGTCTCGCGGCCAGCGATCCATCGTGCCATGGCGCTGGACGAGGAACTGGCGGCCAGGCAGGCGGCCTGAAGGCAGCGGAAGCGGAATCGGCGCGGCCATTGCGACGGTTTTGTGATAGAAGCGGCCGATGCGCCGCGCCGACCGCCTGTTCCTGATCATCCATGCCCTGCGCGGACGCCGCACCGCCCTGCCGGCGCGGCGTCTCGCCGAAACCCTGGGCGTCTCGCTGCGCACGGTCTATCGCGATGTCGTTGACCTGCAATTGTCGGGCGTGCCGATCGAAGGCGAAGCCGGCGTCGGTTACCTGCTCCGCAAGGGCGCGGACATCCCCCCGCTGATGTTCACGCCCGAGGAAATGGAAGCGTTGATCGTCGGCACGCGTTTCGTGCGTGCCTTCGGGGGCGCGCGGCTGACCGCCGGCGCGGACGCGGCGCTGCTGAAGATCAAGGCCGCGTTGCCGGAAGAGATGCGCCAGCGTGCGTTGCGCTCGCGCGTGTTCGCGCCGGGGCGCAAGTACGAAGTGAAATCCGGGCTGATTGACCGCCTGCACGAGGCGATCGCCCGGCGCCACGTGCTGAGCCTTGCCTATCGCGACGAGGTTGCGCGCGAGAGCCGGCGCGAGATCGAGCCGCTGTGCCTCGCATTCTGGGGCGGCGTCTGGACGCTCGGTTCGTGGTGCCGGCTGCGCTGCGACTTCCGCAACTTCCGGCCCGATCGCATCATCGCGCTTGAAGCGACGGGCGAGGTCTTCGCTGAAACGCCCGAGCGCGGCTTCGATGGCTACCTGCGCACGATGGGCGCCCGCGCCGAAGCGCTGGATGACTGATTGCATACGCCCCGGCAACGCCAACGCGTTACATTCAGGCGATCGGGGCTTTCGGGGACACGCGATGAAACCGTACGGCGCACGGCCGGGCCTGGCGCTCTCGCCGATCGGTGCGGGCCGGCTGGCGGAACACGCTGCGTGAACGCCGAACCGGCCGTGGCAAAGCGCGCTTCCGGATCCGCTGAAGGCGAAAGCGGGCGCGGGCAGTTCAAGCGGCGGCTGAGCCTCGCCGACCTCACCTTCATCGGGCTCGGCGCGATCTTCGGTTCGGGCTGGCTGTTTTCGGCAAGCTACGTGGCCGACATGGCAGGACCCGCCGGCATGCTGTCATGGCTGATCGGCGGCGCGGCGGTGCTGCTGCTCGGACTGGTGTATTGCGAGCTCGGCGCCGCGTTGCCGCACGCCGGCGGCGTGGTGCGTTATCCCGAGTATTCGCACGGGCCGCTGCTCGGGTTCCTGATGGGCCTGATCACGCTGATCGCGTTTTCCAGCCTGATCGCGATCGAGGTCGTGGCCTGCCGCCAATACGCTTCGGCGTGGTTCCCGCAACTGACGCAGGCGGGCTCGCAATCGCCGACCCTGCTCGGCTGGCTGGTGCAGCTTGCAATCCTGTGCGTGTTCTTCCTGTTGAATTATTTCAGCGTGAAGACCTTCGCGCGCGCCAACAATCTGATCAGCGTGTTCAAGTTCGTGGTGCCGCTGACGGTGGTGGTCGTGCTGCTGTCCTTCTTCCGCACGGACAATCTCACGCTGCACGGCTTCGCACCGTCCGGCTTCGCCGGGATCGCCGGCGCGGTATCGGCCGGTGGCATCATCTTCGCGTACCTCGGACTCACTCCGATCGTCTCGGTCGCGGGCGAAGTGCGCGATCCTCAGCGCACGATTCCGATCGCGCTGATCCTGTCGGTCACGCTCTCCACGATCATCTACGTGCTGCTGCAGGTCGCGTTCCTCGGCAGCGTGCCTGCCGCCGACATCGCGCACGGCTGGCAGGGCATCGGCAAATTGTTCGCGCTGCCTTTCCACGACATCGCGCTGGCGCTCGGGCTGGGCTGGCTGTCGTTCCTGGTGGTGTGCGACGCGGTGATCTCGCCGAGCGGCTGCGGCAACATCTACATGAACGCCACGCCGCGCGTGGTGTACGGCTGGGCCCGCAATGGCACGTTCTTCAGGCTGTTCACGTCGGTGGACGAGCGATCCGGCATACCGCGCCCGGCGTTGTGGTTGACGTTTGCGCTGGCGATTTTCTGGACCCTGCCGTTCCCGTCGTGGTCGGCCATGATCGGCGTGGTCTCGGCCGCGCTGGTGCTGAGCTATGCCGTCGCGCCGATCACCACGGCGTCGCTGCGCCGCACCGCGCCGGACTTGCAGCGGCCCTTCCGCGTGCGCGGGTTCGCCCTGCTCGGGCCGCTGTCGTTCGTGATCGCCGCGCTGATCGTGTACTGGTCCGGCTGGAGCACGCTGTCATGGCTGCTCGGCCTGCAGGTCGTGCTCTATGCGGCGTACGTCGCCTATGCGGCGCGCGATCGCTCGCGCCGCGCGTCGCTCATGCAGGACGTACGCGCTTCATCCTGGCTGATCGGCTTTTACGCAGTGATGCTCGTGCTGTCGTGGCTCGGCACCTTCGGCGGCGCGCGCCTCATCGCTGCGCCGTGGGATTCGGTACTGGCCGCGGCGGTGGCGCTCGGCGTGTATGCATGGGGCGCACGCACCGGACTGCCGTACTCGCTGCACGCGTCGAATTCGGACGAATAAACCAATGTGGATCCACTCTGTGTCCTGGAGAGCACGATGAAGAAACCCGGAATGGCGAAGGCCCTGGTCTGCGCGCTGTGTGCAGCCACACTGGCGGTATCGGCGGCGCACGCCCAGGACAAGCCGCACCTGCCGAAGACGACGACACCGCCGCCGCTGCAATTCCACTACATGGGACCTCCCGCGGGCGGACGCGTCGCCTCGGTCGCGGGCGTGCCGGGCGACAACTCCACTTATTACCTCGGCGCCGCATCGGGCGGGTTGTGGAAGTCCAGCGACGGTGGACACACTTTCATGCCGATCTTCGACGACCAGGACACGGCCGCGATCGGTGCCATTGCCGTCGCGCCTTCCGATTCCGACATCGTCTGGGTCGGCACCGGCGAGCGCTGGTTCATCCGTCCCAGCGACATCTGGGGCGACGGCGTGTACAAGTCCACCGACGCCGGCAAGACCTGGAAGCACATGGGCCTGGACGATACCGGTCGCATCGCGCGCGTCGCCATCAATCCGAAGGATCCCGACAACGTGCTGGTCTGCGCCGAAGGGCGCGGCAACGGCCCGCAACACGAGCGCGGCGTCTACCGCACCACCGACGGCGGCAAGACCTGGACGCAGACGCTGTTCGTCAACCCGAATACCGGCTGCAGCGGCATCAGCATGGATCCGGACAACCCCGACGTCGTCCTTGCAGGCACATGGCAGGTGGTCGGGCGCACCTGGGCGGAACTCAGCGGAGGGCCGGGGAGCGGCGTCTACATCTCCCACGACAACGGTCGCACCTGGGAACACCTGAGCCACGGATTGCCCACACCGCCGCTGGGCAAGATCGACGTCACCATCTCGCCGGCCAATCCGCAGCGCATGTACGCGCTGATCCAGACCAGAGACCAGGGCTCGGTCTGGCGCAGCGACGACGGCGGAGCGAACTGGAAAGTGGTGAGCCACGATCGCAACCTGATCATGCGCGCCGGCTACTACATCCGCATCGAGGCCAACCCGAAGGATCCGGATGGCGTGCTCGTGTTGAACAGCGCCGCGCACTACTCGCGCGACGGCGGGCTGACCTTCTCGGGCGAAGGCGGCAAGGATGCCAAGCCGCTGGGTCCGGCATCCTGCGGCGATTGCCACGACGCGTGGATCGATCCGACCAATCCTGCGCACTACGTGCTCACCGACGATGGCGGTGCGCAGATCGCCACCGGGGCGGGCACAGCGCTGAGCGTCGCGTTGCCGATCGCGCAGGTCTACCACATCGCCAGCGACAACCAGGTGCCTTACTGGATCTACGGGAACCGCCAGGACGATGGCGCGTGGCGGCTGTCCAGCGACATTTCGCAACCCGGCGGCAACGGCTTGTTGCCGGAAAGCGAATTCATGCCGCAGGGAAACTCTTCCGGCGATTATTTTTTCGAAAAAGAACACGGCAAGTCCGGCAAATTCAAGATCGACAAGAAATTGCTCGCGCAATATCCGAAAGCCGCGCCGCCGCCGAAGGGCTGGTTGCTCGGTCCCGACGGCGAACCGAAAACACCGCCGGACCACAGCGGCTTCGAAGGACCCAACCAGCCGCCCGTTACGTACCAGTACTTCCCGAACGCCTGCGAATCGGGGTTCACCCTTCCCAATCCGGACGATCCGGACATCGTCTGGTCCTCGTGCTACGGCAACAACCTGTTCCGCTTCGACCTGGCGCAAGGCACGCCGCATTCGGTGTCGCCGTCGCGGATCGGGCTCGACTCGCCGCCGAACGCGACGAAGTACCGTTGCCACTGGACCTCGCCCCTGGCGATAGACCCCTTCGATCCGCGCAATGTCTATCTCGGCTGCCAGATGGTGCTGCGCACGAGTGATGCCGGGCATTCGTGGATCGAATTCAGCCCCGATCTTTCCACGCGCGATCCTTCGCGGATCGTGCCCAGCGGCGGCCTGATGCAGGACAACCTCGGCCAGTACGACGGCGAGGTGGTCTGGTCCATGGCGTTTTCGCCGATCGTGAAAGGCCTGCTGTGGGCCGGCACCAACGACGGCAAGCTCTGGTACACCACCGATGCCGAATCGCAATCGGCGCCGCAATGGACGGATGTCAGCGCGAACCTGCACCTGCCGCCGTGGGGCGAGATCAACCAGATCGCGCCGTCGCGTCTGCATGCGGGCACGGTGTATGTCGCGGTGGACTTCCGCTGGGCCGGCGAAAACGACCACAAGCCGTACATCCTGATGACGAGGGATTACGGCAAGAGCTGGAAGAACATCAGCGGCGACCTGCCCTCGGACAATCCGCTCGATTACACGTTGTCGGTCGCCGAGAACCCGAATCGCGAAGGCATGCTGTTCGCCGGCACCGGGCATGCCTTCTACTACACGCTCGACAACGGCCGGCACTGGATCCACTTCGACAAGGGGCTGCCGCACTCGCCGGTGAGCTGGATCAACGTCGAGCCGCGGATGCACGACGTGGACGTGTCCACCTACGGGCGTGGCGATTACATCCTGCCCGACATCGTCGTGCTGGAGCAGACCGGCAAGGCGGAGCAGCCCGATCGTGGCTCCACGCGCCTATTCCCGCCCGGGCCGGTGTTCCGCCAGGCGCGCGGTGCCTACCCGACGGCTGCCGAGCCGGCGCGGCCGAACTTCCAGTTCTATCTGGCGCGCAAGCCCGCCAAGCCGGTGCAGCTGCAGATCCTGGACAGCCAGGGCGACGTGGTCCGCACCGAGAAGCTGGACGCGCACCAGGGCTTGAACGGCGCGTACTGGGATCTTTTCTACGACGCGCCCACCGACGTCAAATTGCGGGCGACGCCAAAGGAGAATCCGTACATCTGGGATGAGCCGCGTTACAAGGGCAAGGACTTCCGCACCATCGTCCACTGGGGCGTGGACAAGCGCACCGGTACGCCAATCGCGGCACCGGGGGATTACCAGGTGAGGCTGACGGTAGACGGACACTCGTACACGCAACCGTTCAAGGGGATGAAGGATCCGAAGATCGCCGCGAGCGACGCGGTGCTGCAGGATTCCACCGCGCTGCAGGTGCAGATCGCGGAGGCCCTGACCCGGACTTCGGACATGGTCAACACCATGGAAAACTGGCGCAGGCAGATCGAGGACCAGCTGAAGGCCCACGCCTCCGGTTCCGCGGCGGCCGCGCTCCAGCAGCTCGACGCGCAGATCCTGGACGTGGAAAACCAGTTGGTCAGTCCGGAAGCGCGCCTCAACGACGACAAGCAGTTCTCCACGCCCTACAAGGTGTACTGGAGCCTGCGCTGGCTGGGCGGCCAGGTTGCCCAGGGAGCGCAGAACGCCGCGGGCGGATCCGACTACGCACCCACGGTGGTCCAGCGCCAGACTTTTGCGGCGGTGCAAAGTGATCTCGCGCGCGCGCAGGCCGGATTCGACAATCTCAAGTCGAACGTGCTGCCCGCCTTCAGCGAGCGGATGAAGAACGAAGGGATGACGATCAAACCGGGCGGATGATGCCCGGATGGTGCAATCCGGCTTCGTGCAGCAGCTTCACCGATGGAGTAACATGCCGATGATCTCCATATGTAAAAAAGGCGCGCCATGCCTGCACGTCCACACAAGATTGCCGAAGCCGCGCCGCGTTCGCCGGTTCATGCGGACACGCTGAGCGGACCCGGCTTGCGTGCGTTTTTCCGGATCGCCGAGCGCTGGAACCTGCGGGTGGCCGAGCAGCGCAAGCTGCTCGGGGATCCGCCGGAGTCCACGTTCTACAAGTGGAAGCGCGAGCAGGAGGGCGCGCTCGGTCGCGACACGCTGGAACGCATCAGCTACGTGCTCGGCATCTTCAAGGCACTGGCGATCCTGTTTCCGCAACCCGAGCGCGCGGATGCGTGGCTGCGCAAACCGAGCAGTGCGCCGACCTTCGGCGGAAAGAGTGCGTTGCAACGCATGCTCTCGGGCAATGTCGCCGACCTGTTCGTGGTGCGGCAGTACCTGGACAGCCAACGCGGGTGAGCCGATGCGCTTTGGCTCGTCGTTGCGGACGCCGTGAACCGGCGATCCGGGATCCAGGAACTTCGCTTTCTTTCAAGGACGCTGGGTACCGGCTTTTGCCGGAATGACAACGGTCGAGCAATCTCGGCCTCCGGGAAATACCGCACTCATGCTGTCGCGATGCCGCCGCTGACACCGCCCTTCCACCGCATCCGCTGGCAACGCGCCTACCGCATCGTGCCCAGCCGCTTTCCGCCGGTCGGCGTGTTCGACGCGATCGCCGATCCGAGGGACCTGGATGCGCTGTACGCGATCGAGGCACTGACCAATCCGCGCGTGCGCGAGGAACTGGGCGAGCTGGCAAACGTGCCGGAGGAGCGACGCGTCAGCGGGCCGGGTTCAACGCCATTGATGGCCGCGTTCACGCACCTGAACCCGGAAGGCTCGCGGTTTTCCGATGGCAGTTACGGCGTGCTCTACCTCGCGCACACCGTGGATACCGCAATCGCGGAAACGGTCCATCACCGGGAAAAATTTCTCGGGGCGACGAACGAGCCGCCGATTGACGTGCCGATGCGCTGTTACGTGAGCGGCGTGCACGGCGCGCTGCACGACATCCGCAAGGGCTTCAGGGCGGAACACGACCCCGACAGCTACGCCGCCTCGCAAATGCTCGGGGCGCGCTTGCGGGGACAGGGGTCCAATGGCATCGCGTACGACAGCGTGCGCCATGCCGGTGGCGAGTGCGCGGCGTTGTTCTATCCCGATCTCGCCTCGCCCTGCGTGCAAGGCCAGCACTTCCTGTATTGCTGGGACGGCAAGCGCATCGCGCAGGTGCTGGAAGTGAGCGCGGTAAGGCGGCCGGCTTAGGGCGCCGCAGCGTCGAAGCCGTCCGCCGCGGCCAGCTCATTCGAGGGAAGTTGCTGCGTGAGTGCCGTGCTGCAGGGGCGCCGCGGGCGGCGCGCCGGCACCGGCTTGCCCTTTCGGGTCGAGTGCGGCGGAAAGCGCGACGCGCCATTCTTCGATGAAGCGGGTGTAGTGCGCATCGGACAGGAACTCGCGCACGAAATCGTCGCCCTCCTTGTTCAGGCCCGTCAGTGTGTAACGCACGGACACCTGCACGCCCTTCGGCGCAGTGTCGCGACACGACACGTCAACCAGTCCGATGTTCGATCCCTGCGCGATGCGTGCGTAGGCGACCCGGTATTGGTCCGGGCGGTAATCCACGACGATCCACACCGTCTCGCGGCCATCGCGATGCCCCAGGGTGCGGAACGCGGTGCCGCGTCCGACGTCGCCGCTCAGCATCTCCGGATCCCAGCCGGGCGCCCAGGCGCGCTCGCCTTCGGCGGTGAACATCGGGAAGACGCGCGCACAGGTGGCATCGAGCCGGAAGTCGCGACTGTTCGAAAGGGGTGCGGAAGCCATGGCGAGGTTGCTCCAGAGCAGCAGGGCGATGCAGGCGGAAAGGGTCCAGTTCATGGTGCGTGTCCCGCGTTGTATGTTGGTACGAATGTACCAAGTTGGAGAGGCGCGCGCAACGTGCGATGCTATGGCGCATGACCCGACCGAAGTCCGCGCCCCGCGCAGCCGCCGAAATCGAACGCGTGCAGACCGGAGTGCGCCTGGAAAAACGCCTGCTCAAGGTGCTGAAGGGCCTCGCCGAGTCCCTGGACCTGTCGCTGGGCGACCTGCTGGAAGGGATTGCGCTGCACGCGCTGGAGAACAAGCCGCCGTTCTCGGCGGCCACGCTGAAGAAGATCGCGGACCTGAAGCGCGTGTACGGCCTGGACCTCGGCGCCGGCGACAGTCACCGGTTGCGCGAGAAATCCTGATCGCTCGCCCCAACCTGCAGCGTTGGACAGCCGAGCCTGCTGCCTGGAAGCGCGGGTTGGAGCCCCTCGCCTAGACGTCGCCGCTTCTGACCCAGCCCTCGCCCGTGCCGCGATGGAACACGCGGTCGCCGGCTTGCACTTCGCCGGCGGGAAAGGCCGGGAGCGGGGCCAGCCGCGCATAGATCGGGGCGAAATCCGGCTTGGTCGCGTCGAACAACTGCTCGAAACTGTCGATCACGAAGTACGTCTGCTGGAAAGTGTCGATCTTGTAGCGCGTGCGCATGATGCGCTCGAGATCGAAACCCAGCCGGTTGGGCGCCTCCGATTCAAGGCTGTAAACCGACTCGCCTTTCGAGCTGACGATGCCCGAGCCGTAGATGCGCAGGCCTTCGTTCGTGTTGATCAGGCCGAATTCCACGGTGTACCAGTACAGCCGCGTCAGGTCCATCAGCGCGTCGGCGCCGATGCCGTGCGCCTTGACGCCGCCCCGACCGTAGGCCTGCATGTAGTCGGCGAACACGGGATTGAGCAGCAGCGGCACGTGGCCGAACAGGTCGTGGAAGAGATCCGGTTCGGAGATGTAGTCGAGCTGTTCCGGCTTGCGGATCCACCAGGTCACCGGAAAGCGCCGGTTGGCCAGGTGATCGAAGAACACCTGGTCGGGCAGCAGGCCTTCCACACCGACGATCTCCCAACCGGTGCCTTTGGCCAGCACTTCGTTGAGCTCGTCGAATTTCGGGATCGCATCCGCGCTCATGCCGAAACGCTCCTGGTTCTCCAGGAACTCGCGGGTCGCGCGCCCTTTCAGGATTTCGCGCTGGCGGCGGAACAACTGTGCCCAGACCTGGTGGTCCGTGGGCGCATAGCTTGCCCATGGCTGCTCGACGGTGCCGGTGGCATACACGGGAATGTTGCCCCGGTCCGTCTGCTGGTGTTCGACGCGGCGCGGCTGGCTGTTCATGTGCTCCAGTCTATCGCTGTTCGTGAAAACCGGCAGCGAAGGCGTACCGAAAGCCTCGCTTTGCTAAAGTGTCGCCATGGATACGCCCGCCGACTCCGCAGCGATGGAACGCCGCGATTTGCTGCGCCTTTTCCGTTACGCCTGGCGCGTACCGGCCATCGTGGCGTGGTCGCTCGGGGGTTGCCTGGCGGCGGTCTTCATCCTGCCTTTTGGCATTCCGCGGCCGGGCACGCTCGGCGGGGCGCTCATCCGCAATTGGTCGCGCGGCTTCCTCGCCTGGTTCGGCGTGCGCGTGCGGCGCGTCGGCGAACCGCTTTCCGATCCGGTGATGTTCGTCGCCAACCATGGCTCCTGGATGGACATCAGCGTGCTGCACACGCAACGCGAGGCAGGCTTCGTGGCCAAGGCGGAAATCGCACGCTGGCCCCTGGTGAGCTGGATGGCGCGCCGCGGTGGCACGATTTTCCATCAGCGCGGCAGCACCCATTCGCTGGGGGCGGTCATGGGCGTGATGAGCGGACGCCTGCGCGCCGGCTGCAGCGTGGCGGCGTTTCCGGAGGGCGGCACGGCGCCGCCCGGCTCGCTCAAGGTGTTCCATGCCCGGATCTTCCAGGCCGCGCTCGACGCGGAGGCCCCGGTGCAGCCGGTGGCGATCCGCTACCTGCGCGACGACCGGCCATGGCACGGCGTGGGATTCAGGCCGGGCGAGAGTTTCGTCGGCAATCTCTGGCGCGTGCTGGGCGAACGCAGCGTCGTCGCCGAAGTGCATTTCCTGGATCCGGTGACGGCCGGCGAGGAAGGGCGCCGCCGCATGGCCGACGCCGCGCGCGCCCGCATCGCGCAGGCGCTGGGCATCGCGGCATGAGCAAGGCCGGGGAGCTCGCGTTCCAGCCGCCATGGTGGCTGCGCAATCCGCACGTGCAATCCACCCTGGCTTCCAGCGGCCTGCGCCGCGTGTTGCGTCGCGCGCACGCCAGGGATCTGGAAGCCCGCGCCGAGGAACTCATCCTCGACGCCGGCGGCGGGGTGCGGCTGCAGGGTTTCTACACGAGGCAGCGAACGCTGGATGCGCCGCGCGGCATGGCGGTGCTGTTCCATGGATGGGAAGGCAGCGTGCGTTCCACCTACCTGTTGCAGACCGGCGGGCGGTTGCTGCGCGAAGGCTGGGATGTGTTCCGGCTGAACTTCCGCGACCACGGCGACACGCACCACCTCAATCGCGGATTGTTCCATTCCTGCCTGCTGGACGAGGCGATCGGCGCAGTGCGCAACTTCGTCCGCATGCAGCCGCTGGCCCCGCGCGTGCTGGTCGGCTTCTCGCTGGGCGGCAATTTCGCCCTGCGGGTGGCGCTGCACGGGCCGCAGGCGGGACTGCCTCTGGACGGTGCGGTCGCGGTGTGCCCGGTGATTGATCCGCACCAGGGATTGTTCTCGATCGAACGCGCGCCGTGGTTCTACCACGCCTACTTCATGTACAAGTGGCGGCGGTCGCTGCGGCGCAAGCAGCGGGCATTCCCGGATATGGCGCTGTTCGAACGCGGCGACCTGCGCGGCGGACTGCGCGGCCTCACCACCGCACTGGTGGAGCGGCATACCGACTTCGGCACGCTGGAAAATTACCTCGACGGCTACTCGATCGCCGGCGACGCGCTGGCGCAGATGCGGGTGCCGACCTGGATCCTGACCTCGCGCGACGACCCGGTGATCCCGGTGGCCGATTTCGAAAAGCTGCGGCTGCCGCCGACGGTGGAACTGGACATCGCCGCGCGCGGCGGCCATTGCGGCTTCATCGGCGACGTCGGGCTTGCCAGCGCGGCGGAGGACTACATCGCCGAAAAGCTCTCCGCGCTGGCGCCGCTGCGCGAGGAAGCGGGCCGGGAGCAGGCCGCTGCGGCATAATTGCCGTTTCGCTCGAGCGACAGCGCCGGCAAGGGCCGCGCCGCCCGCTCAGCCCACCCACGTGGCCCCGGCGGTCACTGCGCGGAAATCCAATGCTCGACGACATCATCGCACTCCACCGCTCCGGCCGGCTGCCCGAAGCCGAGGCGGGCTACCGCGAACTGCTCGCCTCCAATCCCGAGGATCCCGAGGTGCTGCACCTGCTGGGCATCCTGCGCGGCCAGGCGGGCGACCGCGAGGAAGGCCTCGAGCTGGTGCAGCGTGCGATCGGGCACGATCCGAATCGCGACATCTTCCAGCACACGCTGGGCGAGATGCAGTTGCACGCCGGCCGGCTGGACGAATCCGAGGCGGCCTATCTTCGCGCCAAGGAATTGAATCCGAACCTGACCAGTGCGCACAGCGGACTGGGCCAGATCGCACTGCTGCGCGGCGACATGGAAAACGCGGAGAAGCATTTCCGCATCGCGCTGCGCGCCGATCCCGATGACGCGCAGTCGCTGGCGGGCCTCGGCAACATCCACCTTTCGCGCGGCGAACTGCGCCGCGCGTCGGCGCATCTGACGCGTGCGGCGGAACTGTCGCCCAACGATGCGCTGATCCAGGGCAGCCTCGCCAACGTCATGCTGGCGCTGAACACACCCGATTTCGCCGCGCAGGCGGCCAGCAATGCGCTGGCATTGAAACCCGACTACGCGATGGCCCGGCAGGTGCTGGGCAACGCCTTGCTCGCCAAGGGCGACCTGGTAGGCGCGCGCGCTGCGTTCGAAGCGCTGCGCGCGCAGGACGGGCGGCTTGCCGGCGCGCATCTCGGGCTGGGCGATGTCGCGCGCGCGGAGGAGCGGCACGACGAGGCGGTCGCGCATTACGACGAGGCCCTGCGTTGGCAGCCGGACCTGCACCCCGCTGCGATCCGCCGCGCCGACTGCCTCGGCCGCAGCGGCCACGCGGACCAGGCGATCGCCGGAATCCGCGAACACGCGCTGCGCCATCCCGAAGCGGCCTACGTCCAGGTGACCCTCGCGTCCATGCTCGGCCAGCGTGGCCGGCACGCAGAGGCCCTGCCGGTTTGGCGGAAAGCCGCCGCGCTGCTGCCGGCGAACTTGAACGTGCAGGCGAATCTGGCTTTTGCCCTGGACAGCGCGGGCGAACACGAGGAAGCGGCCGCGCAGGCCGCGCGCGTGGGCGGCCCGCCGCGCCCGGCGCTCGCGCTGGTGCGCGCGCGGGCGGCGCTCGGCGAGCACGATGGCCGGGGGTGCCTCGCGGCCTTGCACTCGCTGGACGAATCGAAGTGGGACGAGCGGCCGGAGCTGGCGCGCCGTCGCTGGAAACTGTCGGGGCTGGCGCACGATGCGCTGGGGCAGTGGGACGAGGCGGTGGCGGATTTCCGGCGTGCGTTGTGGCCGGATGCGCCGGCCTTGCCGGAGCTGCCGGAGCTGGATTCGGCGGCCCAGGAATCAATCCGCGAGCGCGCCGGCGAGCCGGAACTGCGCGAATCCGGATTCGCGCCGCCGGTCCTGTTCACCGGGCTTCCGGGCAGCGGTTTGGGACGGCTCGCCGCCTTGCTGGGCGACCAGCCGCAGCTCGCGGTGCGTCGCGACCGGTTCGGGGCCGACACGGATTTCGTCTCCTCCGCGTTCGACGATCGGCTCCTGGGCAATCTGGGCCAGGCCGATCTCGCATGGCTGCAGCGCCGGTATTCGCGGCCCCTGCAGCGCGGCGGCCTTCGCGATGGCGCGCGCGTGATTGACTGGTTGCCCTTCCTCGATGCGCGCGTGCTGCCGGCGCTGAAGCGAGCGCTTCCCGGCGTGCGCATCGTGCAGGTGCAATGCGATCCGCGCGACGCGCTGCTGAACTGGCTCGCCTTCGGCGCCAACGCAAGGCTGCTGATGCGCGACCCGCTGGAGGCGGCGCGCTGGATGAAAGCCGACCTCGCCCACCAGGCGCTTGCGGCGGAATTGCTGCCGACGTGCAGCGTTGATGCCGAAGCGGTGCTGGCCGATCCGCAAGGCGCGCAGGGCAAGATGCTCGCGGATTTCCTTGGCCTCGAACGCTTGGTCCCGGGGCCGCTGACGCAGGCGGCCGAAAAGAACCACCGCGGCATGCCGATGGCCTTCGAAGCCGGTCACGCGGAACACTACCGCGACGCGCTGGCGGAGGCGTTCGCCGCGCTGGCGTGAACGCGTTCGCCGGCCGTTGACGGCGGGAGTGTAGGCTTGGAGGATGCTCACAAGGAGGGCCGGGCCGTGGCACGCACGATCTCGCGAGCGGTTGGCTTTTCGGGTGCACTGTCGCTGGCTTTCGCCTGCCTGGGCAGTGCGGGCGCCGCGGTGCCACTGCAGCGTCTGCAGGTGCCCGCCGGGTTCCAGGTCGGTGTGTTCAGCGATGCCGTGCCGGATGCGCGCGAGATGGCCGTGGGTCCGAAAGGCACGGTTTTCGTCGGCAGCAACAAGGGCAAGGTGTTCGCCCTCAGCGACGCCAACCACGACGGCCGCGCCGAAACCGTGCGCGTGATTGCGTCGGGTCTGGACCGGCCGAGCGGCGTGGCAATGCACGGCGGCGACCTGTACGTCTCGGCGGTGGATCGCATCCTGCGTTTTCCCGCCATCGAGGATCACCTCGACCACCCGCCGCAGCCACAAGTGGTCACCGACAAGCTGCCCGACCAGACACACGCGGGCGGGCGCTTCATCGCCTTCGGGCCGGACGGCAAGCTGTACGTGCCGCTGGGCGCGCCGTGCAACGTCTGCGACAAGCCCGGCTTCGCCAAGCTGGTCCGCATGAACGCCGATGGCAGCGGGTTCCAGGACGTCGCCTACGGGATCCGCAACACCGTCGGTTTCGACTGGCAGCCGCGCACGCACACGCTCTGGTTCACCGACAACGGTCGCGACCTGCTGGGCGACGACGTGCCTTCGGATGAATTGAACCGCGTGGACAGGCTCGGCGAGAACTTCGGCTTCCCGTTCTGCCATCAGGGCGACGTGGCGGATCCGGAGTTCGGCAAGGGCCATCCGTGCCGCAACTATGCGCCGCCGGCGTTGAAGCTCGGCGCGCACGTGGCTTCGCTCGGCATGAGGTTCTACACCGGCGCGATGTTTCCGAAGTCGTACGACGGCGCGATCTTCGTTGCCGAACACGGCTCGTGGAATCGTTCCACCAAATCCGGCTACCGGGTGGTGGTGGTGCACGTGAACGGTGGCAAGGTGGTGGACCAGCAACCCTTCCTGACCGGATTCCTGGACGGCCAGAAGACGCTTGGACGACCGGTGGACGTGCAGCCGCTTGCCGACGGCAGCCTGCTGGTTTCCGACGACGACAACGGCGCGATCTACCGGATCGGCTACGGCAAGGGTTGATCCCGGTCAACACCGGCGCCCCGGGTTGCGCCAACATGAAGCGAAGCAAAACCGGGCGGTGTTGACACGCCGGCAACCCGCCGTTCACGTGGTTGTCCGATACTGTGCACTCGCCACCATTGTGCGCGGGCAGCCGCAGGCACCGCTGATGGATGTGGACGTCATCAAGGACCGATGGAAACAGCTGGGCGCGCGCCTGAAGTCGCGATGGGCCGGGCTCAGCGAGGACGATGTCGGCCTGGCCGACGGTCATCGCGATTACCTGATCGGACGCCTGCAGGAGCGTTACGGTTGGGCCAGGGATCGTGCCGCGGCCGAGGTGGCGCGTTTCGAACACGAACTTTCCAGCGCAGACAAGGGCAAGCCGTGACGCGACCGCCCGCGCGTCGCCGATGCGGCCGCCCACGATCACCAGCAGGACTTTCACCCAAGAGGTAAACGCCATGGCCAATCAGCCAGCTTCCGATCCGACCACCACCCAAACGACGAACGCCGACATGGCGCGCGATGGCGCGGCCGCCGCCCGCATCGAGGCCGGCGCCGAGCGCTTCAAGCAGGGCACGACCCGCACGGTGGAGAACGCCAAGCAGAAATTCGACGAAGCCGCCGATCGCGTCGAGGAAGGCCTGCACAGTGCGACCGACGCCAGTGCGCGTGCCGCGATCCGCGCGGCCGAGAAAGCCGCGCACGCGCGCGAGCGCAGCCGCGCGCTGGCGGGCGACGCGCGCGACCGCGCATCGGACGTGTTGCAGAGCGTGCGCGAGTTCGTGCGCGAGCGGCCGGCGCAATCGCTGGCGATCGCGCTCGCGGCCGGCTGGGTGCTGGGCCGGGTGCTGGGCGGACGCCGTTGAGCGCCTGCGGCACGGGCCGATGAACGGCACCACGGCCGAAGAATCGCCGCGCGAGCGCAAGGCGCAGGCGCAAGCCGATCGCGCGGCCGAGGACGCCGCGGAGGACGTGCGGCTCGGCCAGAGTCCGCCGCTGGCCGAGCAACTGCACGCGTTGTATGCGGCCGGCAGCGGACTGGTCCTGGCGCTGCGGCGCTTCTTTGTTGCGCTCAGGGATCTGCTGCGCGCGGAAGGGCGGGTGTTGTGGACCGGCATCCCGCTGCTCTTCATCGGCTTCGTCTCGCTGATCGCGCTGGCGGTGTCGTTGTGGGGCTGCGCGGTGGCCCTGATCGGCTGGGCGCTGATGGTGGCGACGAACTCGCTGGGCCTCGCGCTCGGCCTGCTGGTCTGCGGCCACGTCGTGTTGATCGCGGCGATGTGGTTCGCGTTGAAGCGCGGCGTGCACCAGGTCTCTTTCCCGCACGCACGCGCGGAATTGCGCGCCATGCGCGCGGAGTTCGTGCATGACATGGACCGCTTCACCCACGGCCTGACCGCGCAGATGCGCGCAGCGCCGACCGACAAGGACACGCCGGCATGAGTTACTTCAAAGCGGTCGCCGAACGCGAGCAGGCCCTCGCGCGGGCGCTGAAGGCGCGCGAACGGGTGCGCATCGCCGCCGGCGACGTGGCGCAGACCTACCGCGCGTATCCGCTTCCGGTGCTGGCCGGCACCGCGGTGGCGGGCGTGTTGCTGGCGCAGTTCCGGGTGGGCCGCACGCTGGCCATGGCCGGCGCACAGGTGATCGGCGGCCCGGCTTCGGGATTGCTGAAGAAATTTTTGTCCAGGCTCTGAGCAGGACGTCCAATGCAAGGGGAACCTGCCGCGATGACGCCGCCGGTCGAGGCGACGATCACCGACGTCCATGTGCCGGCGGGTACCGGAGGCATGCTGTTGCGTCCGTTGATCAAGTCGCGCCGGCCGGGCGCGCTGGAACGGCGTCGCGCGCGCCGCCTGCGCGCGCTGCGCGTCCCGCTGCTGGTGCTCACGTTCCTCGCGACCGCCGCCACGCTGGTGCTGGCGCGCACGTTGTTCGTGCCGCTGGTGCTCGCGGCCTTCGTCGGCATGGGCCTCAACCCGATCGTCGCGGGGCTGCAACGCATCCATGTGCCGCGCGCGTTGGGGGCGCTGCTGATCCTGGTGGCGCTGATCGTGGGCCTGACCGAGGCCGCGATCCTGCTCACGGCGCCGGCCGCGGAGTGGATCCAGTCGGCGCCGCACGCGATCCACCAGCTCGCGCCCAAGATCCGGCACATGGTGCGCCCGCTGAGCGCGGCCAGCCACGCGGCTTCGCAATCGCTGGCGGGTTTTGGCGTCGGCTCGGCAACCGCGCCGGCGGCGAACGCGCCGCCAGGTTTCGGCGTCAGCGACCTGCTGCTGCTGGCGCCGCGGATCCTTGCCGAAGCGCTGACCGTGCTGCTGCTGGTGTTCTTCTTCCTCACCTATGGCGATCACATGCGCAGGCGCCTGGCCAGCGCGTCGCCGCGTTTCGCCTACCGGCGCATCGCGCTGAAACTGGTACGCGGCATCCAGGTCGAGATCTCGCGTTACCTGTTGACGGTGACGCTCATCAACGCCTGCCTGGGCGCGCTGACCGCCGCGATCCTGGGGGCCTGGCGGATGCCCGACCCCGTGCTGTGGGGCTGCGTGGTGGCACTGCTCAACTTCATGCCATACCTGGGTGCGATCACCTCCACGCTGCTGCTGTGCGTGGTCGGGCTGCTGCATTTCGACAGTCCCGCCCATGCGCTGCTGCCGGCGCTTTGCTTCGCTTCGCTCGCGGCCCTGGAAGGCAACGTGATAACCCCGATGATCATGGGTCATCGCCTGCGGCTTTCGCCGGTGGCGATCCTGATCTGGCTGCTGCTGTGGGGCTGGATGTGGGGCATCCCCGGTGCGCTGCTGGCAGTGCCGATGCTGACCTGCGCGAAGCTGATCACCGAGCGCGTGCCGGGAATGGAGTGGTTCGCGAGGATGGTGGAACGGTAGCGCCGCTTTCCACCCGCGCCGCCCGGCGCGACAATGGCGGGTCGAGTCCCACCCATCCGCGCCCTTGACGCGGACGCCCCGCAGAGATTTCCAGAATGAACGGTTCCATCGCAGCGTCCGCCGATCCGCAGCGCATCGAGCAGGCTCGCGCGTTCGCGCGCCAGGGTCGCATTGCCGAAGCCGAGAGCGCCTATCGCGCCATTCTCGACAATGCGCCGGACACACCGGAAGCGCTGAACTTCGTGGCTATGTGCGCGCTCTCGCGCGGCGATCTCGCCGAAGCGCGACGCATGCTCGACCGCGCGGCGGAGCTGGAGCCGACGCAGCCGGAAATCTGGAAGAGCCTCGGCATCGTTCATCTGGCGGCCGATCGCGCCCAGGATGCCCTGGAGTGCTTCGACCGCGCGCTCGGGCTGGACCAGAATCATTTCGTTGCGCGCCTGCATCGGGGTGCGGCGCTGGAGCGGCTGGAGCGCCGCCACGACGCAGTCGCGAGCTACTACGGCGCGATCGTGGCCGCGCAGGCCCGCGGCCAGTGGCTGAACGACAAGACCACCGCACCGGGCTTGCGGCCGGTCGTGCGGCATGCGCTGCGCGTGGTCGGCGAGGATCGGCGCAAGCTGTTTTTCGAGCTGCTGCTGCCGCTGCGCGAGCGTTTCGGCGCCGCCGCGCTCGAGCGCGTGGAGCAGGGTCTGCTGATCTATCTTGGCGACGCGCCCGCGAACTATCCCGATCCGCGCCAGCTCTGCAAGTTCTTCTACGTGCCCGGTCTGCGCACGCAGCCTTATTTCGAGCGCGAGCTGTTCCCGTGGCACGCCGAACTTGAGAAGCACACCGATGTGATTCGCGAGGAGCTGCGCGGCGTACTGGCCGACCCGCAGGGCGTCGAGCCGTTCCTGGGCACCAACGACAACGAGCTGCTGAAGCGGCATGGCCTGCTTGCCGGCACCCGCGGCGAGGCGCAGTGGAACTCGTTTTTCTTCCACCGCCATGGCGAAGTCTTCGAGCAGAACGCGCGCCGCTGCCCGCGCACCTCGCAGGTGCTCGCATCGCTGCCGCTGGTGCATATCCGCGAGCACGCGCCGGAAGTGCTGTTCTCGGTACTGACGCCCGGCTCGCACATCCTGCCGCACCACGGCGTCACCAACACGCGGCTCGTCACGCACCTGCCGCTGATCGTGCCGGAGGATTGCGCGATCCGCGTCGGCGGCGTGGATCACGCCTGGCAGGAAGGCCGCTGCGTCACCTTCGACGATACCTTCGAGCACGAAGCCTGGAACCGCAGCGACAAGGTCCGCGCGGTGATGATCCTGGACAGCTGGCATCCGGATCTGACCGAGGCCGAACGCGAGGCGATCACGCTACTGGTCGGCGGCATCGGCGACTTCAACCGCGCCGCGAATGTGGCTCCGCCGCCAAAGGACTGATCGATAGAGCCGCATTGTCGTCATTCCGGATGTCGCGAAGCGGCAATCCGGACAAATTCGTCGGGAACGAATTTGGACAACCGAAGGTTGGCCCGAAGGGAAAAGTCCATGGACGGACTTTGCAATCTGCCCTTTCATCGCAACGACCTCGGAGCAGATTTCGGGTTCATTGCCGATGGATCGGCAATGTCCCGGAAGACGCCATGGATAGTCAGCGTGACGCAGCTTCCGCCTCGCGCTCCTTGTGTTTCAGGTGCACGCTGACGTTGTACAGCGAGACG
>DASVDY010000250.1:0-20316 GCA_036380855.1 Rhodanobacteraceae bacterium | reverse complement strand
ATGTAGCCCGGATGCAGCGCAGCGGAATCCGGGACGTGATCGCAACAATGCCCCGGATTCCGTTTCACTCCATCCGGGCTGCGCTGGCTGATGTCCAGAGCTGAGCCTGTCAGCCCAGCCTGCTGGATTGATCCGCCTGCTGAAACTCGCGCAGGCTGCGATTGCGGCACCCGCCCGAATTGTCACGCATCAAGCGAGCGCAAGAACACCGGCAGATCTGTGGTGGGTGGAGAAATAGCGAGAGAGTAAAGGATGCCCGCCGCGTGGCCGCGATGATAGGTCGTGTGATTTACGACGTGCAAAAGAATGTCCCGGCGGGACATGCGTCCGGCGCCTCCGCCGATGAACTCGAATTCCACCATCTGTGCCAGTTCGTTTTCGTTGACCGAACCGGCATAGCCAACAAACCATTCATCCATGCTGCGCTGACTTGCCGCGAGTTCTTCGATCGCAGGGCAATGCTCGGGATTGCGTGTAGTCAACCCGTGCTGTTTGCCAAGCAGATGACATTGCCAGACATGGTCCATGGCATAGGAATGGTTGAGCGTGCGAATCAGGCTGCCGAACACGATCGGGCGGGGCGCGGTCAGCTCCGCGCCAGGAATGGTCGAAACAGCCGACAGAAACAGGTCATCCGCCCATGCCTTGTAGCGCGTGAGAACCTCGGTATCCCTCATGAACCCTCCGTTGCAGTGAGTGGCTTCGCGCCGGTCCGGTGGCTGCCGAGCAGCCGTTCCCCGATCGCCCGATACAACTCCGGCAACCGAGCCAGCTCCTCCACCGCCACGCACTCGTCCACCTTGTGGATGCTGGCGTTCACGGGCCCCAGTTCCACCACTTCCGCGCCGAGCGGGGCGATGAAGCGGCCGTCCGACGTGCCACCGCCGGTGCTCTGTTCCGGCTCGATGCCGCACAGTTCGCGGCACACCGCGATCGCCGTCTCGCGCAGGCGCCCGCCCACGGGCGACAGGAATGGCTCGCCGGAAAGATTCCACTCCAGCGCGTAATCGAGCCCGTGTTTTTGCAGGATCGCGTGCGTACGTTCGCGCAATGAATCCGCCGTGCTCGCGGTGCCGAAGCGAAAATTGAAATGCGCGACCAGCGACCCGGGGATCACGTTGAGCGCGCCGGTGCCGGCGTTGAGGTTGGACACCTGGAAGGAGGTTGGCGGGAAATCTTGGTTGCCTTCGTCCCATCGCTCGGCGGCGAGCTCCGCGAGCGCGGGCGCGGCCATGTGGATCGGGTTGCGCGCCAGCTGCGGATAGGCGACATGGCCCTGCACGCCGCGCACCGTCAGCGCGCCGGAAAGCGATCCGCGCCGGCCGACCCGGATCAGGTCGCCGAGCCTCTCCTTCGAGGACGGCTCGCCGGCGACGCACCAGTCAATGCGCTGGCCGCTGTCGCGAAAATGCTGCGCCACCCGACGCACGCCATCGAGGTTGGTCGGGCCTTCCTCATCCGAGGTCAGCAACAGCGCGACCGTGCCCGGGTGATCCGGATGCGCGGCGACGAACTGCTCCAGCGCGAGCGTCATCGCCGCCACACCCGATTTCATGTCCGCCGCGCCGCGGCCGTATAGACATCCATTCCGAATGGCTGGCTCGAACGGTGGCGAAGTCCAGTTCCCTTCCGGCCCCGTCGGCACCACGTCGGTGTGGCCCAGGAACGCCAAGGTCGGCCCGCCCTGCCCGTGCGTGGCCCACAGGTTGTCCACCTCGCCAAAGCGCAGGTTCTCGCAACGGAAACCCGCGCGTTGCAGGCGCTGTGCGATCAATTGCTGGCAGCCGGCGTCGTCCGGGGTCAGCGAGCGGCGGCGGATCAATGCGCAGGTGAGATCCAGGACGTCGCTCATGGCTTGCCGAACAGCTTCTTGAAGGCGTTGTCGCTGAAGCCCACGTGCACGCCGCCGTCATCGGGCACGACGACCGGCCGGCGGATCAGCGCGGGATACTCTTTCAGCAGCAGCGTCCACTCCGGATCGCTCTGCGGATTTTTCCTTTGCGGCAGCAGGTTGCGCCAGGTCGTGGACGACTTGTTGACCAGTTTCTCCCAGCCCCCGAGTTGCTGCGCCCACATCTTCAAGGTGGCGGCCGCGACCGGATCGGCGCGGTAGTCCACGAACGTATGGGCGATGCCGAAACGACCCAGCCAGTTGCGGGCCTTGCGGCAGGTATCGCAGGTGGGAAGGCCGTAGAGGGTAATGCTCATTCCCCGCTCCGCAGCAGCTCATTGATGGAGGTCTTGGATCGCGTCTTCTCGTCCACGCGCTTGACGATGACCGCCGCGTACAGGCTGTGCGAACCGTCGGCGGCGGGCAGCGAACCGGCGACCACAACGCTGCCGGCGGGGATGCGGCCATAGCTGATCGTCTTCGCCGCGCGGTCATAGATGCGCGTGGACTGGCCCAGGAACACGCCCATGCCGATCACGCTGCCGCGCTCCACGATCACGCCTTCGACCACTTCCGAACGCGCGCCGATGAAGCAGTCGTCCTCGACGATGGTCGGGTTGGCCTGCAGCGGCTCCAGCACCCCACCGATGCCGACGCCGCCGGAGAGGTGCACGCGCGCGCCGATCTGCGCGCAGGAACCGACCGTGGCCCAGGTGTCCACCATCGTGCCCTCGCCCACGTACGCGCCGATGTTGACGTAGCTCGGCATCAGCACCGCGTCGCGCGCGACGAACGCGCCGCGCCGCACCAGCGCGCCCGGCACGACGCGCGCACCGGCATCGCGGAAGTCCTGCTCGTCCGCACCCGCGAACCGCAGCGGAACCTTGTCGAACGCGGCCATCGGGCCGCCATCCATCACACGGTTGGCATTCACGCGGAAATACAGCAGCACCGCCTTCTTGATCCACTGGTGCACGCGCCAGCCGTCCTGGTGCGGTTCGGCCACGCGCAATGCGCCGGATTCCAGCGCATCCAGCACGCGTTCCAGCTGCGGGCGCAGTTGCGCGATGCGCGCGTCGTCCAGTCCGGCGCGCGCCTCCCAGGCGGATTCAATGATCGGTTGCAGCTCTTGCATGGATCTCCCCGTCGCTTTCGCTTCCCAGCCGCTGTTGCAGGTGCCTGCGCAGGATCGTCTGTGCCGCCGCATCGAGCGGCAGGTCGCGCCGATCGGTCACTTCGAAGAAGTCCTCGACGCGCTCGCCGAAGGTCGCGATGCGCGCATCATGCACGCGTACCCCGCCGGCAACAAAGGCCTGCGCGACCTGCGCCAGCAGGCCGGGGCGATCCGAGCACACCAGCGCGAGCCGGGTGCGCGCATTGTCGGGGGCCTCCTGGAAATCGATCTGCGGTGCGCGCTGGAAGTGCTTCAGGCGCCGCGCCAGCCCACGCCGCGGCGGCTGCGCAGGCTTGGCATTGGGCGCCAGCGCGCGCAGCAACGACGCACGCAGATCGCGCGCTCGTTCGGTACCGAGCGGCGCGAGGGTTTCGGCGTCCAGCACGGTGAAGGCATCCAGCGCGCGGCCGCTGCGCGTGGCCAGCACGCGCGCCTCCATCACGCTGCACCGCGCGCGATCGAGCGTGGCGACCACGGATGCGAACACGCCATCGCGATCGGGCGCGCACACGAACACCTCGGTCCCCCCGCGCGGCGAGCTCGGATGCACCGCCACCACCAATCCCTGCCCCGGTGCGTCCAGCAATGCGCCGGCGTGCCAGGCGATCTGCGCATCCGGCTGGCGCAGGAAGGCATGATCGGGAAAATCGTCCAGCAGCTTCTGCACCGTTTGCGCATCGCGGCCCTGCTCGCGCAGCAACGCGGCCACGCGCTCGCGCGAGGCGCGCATGCGCGCGTCGGCCAGCGCGGGGCGCGCAAGCTCGCGGCGCAGCACGAAGCGCGCGGCGACGTACAGATCCGCGAGCAGCCGGTCCTTCCACGAATTCCACAGTTTCGGGCTGGTGCCGGCGATGTCGGCGATCGTCAGCAGGTAGAGATGATCGAGCCGTTCCCAGTCGCCGACCTGCACCGCGAATGCGTGCACCACCTCCGCGTCGCTGATGTCCTGCCGCTGCGCCGTCACGCTCATCATCAGGTGCCAGCGCACCAGCCAGGCGACCAGCTCGACGTCGTCCTCGTGCAGGCCGAGTTTCGCGCAGAACGCACGCGCCTCGGCCTCGCCCAGTTCCGAATGATCGCCGCCGCGGCCCTTGGCGATGTCGTGGAACAGCGCCGCGAGCAGCAGCAATTCCGGCTTCTCCAGCCGCGCAAACGCTTCGCATGCCAACGGGAATTCCGCGCGTGCGGAAGGTTCGGCGAAGCGCGCGACGTTGCGCAGCACGCGCAGCGTATGCTCGTCCACCGTGTAGATGTGGAACAGGTCGTACTGCATGCGCCCGACCACGCGCGCGAACGCAGGCAGGATCGCGGCCAGCACGCCGTGGCGGTTCATCGCCTCCAGCGCGCGCACCGCGCCGGCGCCACGCTTCAGCAGCGCGAGGAAGGCCGAAAGCGCTCGCGGATCGTCGCCGAGCGACCCATGCGTGGCAAGCGCCTGGCCGAGTGCACGCATGGTCGCAGCGGAGAACCCGCGCAACTCCGGATGATCCAGCAGGCAGGCGAATGCAGCGGCGATGGTGGAAGGTTCGCGTGCGAACAGGTGCTCGTCGCGAAGCGCCAGCCGCGTGCCGCGCGCGGCGAAGTGTTCGTCCAGCGGCTGCGGCGCAGGCAGCGGGTGCAGGTATTCCTCGAAGCGCTCCAGGATTTGCGACAGCAGCCGCTCGACCGTGCCGGCCGCGCGATAGAACGTCTGCATGAACTGCTCGACCGCAAGGTTGCGGCCGTCGTCCTCGAATCCCAGCCGCGCGGCCAGCGCGCGTTGCCAGTCGAACAGCAGGCGCTCCTCGGCGCGACCCGCTTCCAGGTGCAGCGCGAAACGCGCACGCTGCAACACGCGCTCGGCTTCGAGCAGCGCGTCGCGCTCGCTCGCGTCCAGCAATTGCTTCGCAACCAGCGCATCCAGGTCGGGCGCGCCCGCCACGCGCATGCCCAGCCAGCGGATCAGGTCGAGTCCGCGCAACCCGCCGGGTCCATCCTTCAAATTCGGTTCGAGATTGTGGGTGGTGTCGTCGTGTTTCGCATGTCGCGCGTCGCGATCAGCCCGCTTGGCTTCGAGGAAGGCATCGGCCGGCCACAACGCGGGACCGGCGACCAGCGCGCGCAGTTGCGCCTCGAACGACTGCGCGCCCGCGATGCGACGCGCATCCAGCAGGCTGGTGAACACGCTGACATCGGTGGAAGCGATCTCGCGACACTGCGCCAGCGTGCGCACCGCATGCCCCGGTTTCAGGCCGACGTCCCACAGGCAACCGAACAGCGCTTCCAGCGCGCGCGAAATCTTGGGCCCGGCCGAATCCGCCACCAGTACCAGCAGGTCCACGTCCGAATGCGGGAACAATGCGCCGCGCCCGAAACCGCCGACTGCGAACAGCGCGGCGTCCGCGCTCTCGCCCAGGTACGCGGTCCAGGTGTGTGCAAGCACGCGCTCGACCAGTTGCGCACGCGAGTGCGCGAGCGTTGCCGCCTCGGCGCCATTGCGGAACGCGCCCGCGAGCGCACGATCGTGATCGCCCAGCAACTGCCGCAGCGCAGCCCGGGCATCCGCCGACACACCCGCGCGCGGCAGCGCGGCGGGCAGGCGGGGGAGCTGGGGTGCCGTTCGAGTTGGCGGGGCAGCCACTGACATCGCAGAGACGACCTGGGGATTGGGGATGGGTGGCGTGGGCGCCAAAATCGTAACCCTTCTCCGGATCGTGACTGGGGCGGGAGCGATCAACCCGCGAAGTTTGGCCGGAGCGCCCCGCTACCCGATCCCACTCCCGCTCTCAGGCATCGGGCCACGGAGTGAGGATTTCGAACCCTTCGTCCGTGACCGCGAGCGTGTGCTCCCATTGCGCCGACAGCGAGTGATCCTTGGTGACCACCGTCCAGCCGTCGGGCAATACCTTCGCGTTCGGCTTGCCGGCGTTGACCATCGGCTCGACGGTGAACACCATGCCCTTCTCGATCTTCATGCCGGTGCCGGGCTTGCCGTAATGCAGCACCTGCGGGTCTTCGTGATAGACGCGGCCGATTCCGTGGCCGCAGTAATCCTTGACGATCGAGAAGCCGGCCGCCTCGGCGTGCTTCTGGATCGCATGGCCGATGTCGCCGAGCGTGGCGCCCGGGCGTACCTGCCGGATGCCCAGCATCATCGCCTCATGCGTGGTGTCCACCAGCCTCTTGGCGAGCACCGACGGCTTGCCCACGAAATACATCCGCGAGGTGTCGCCATGCCAGCCGTCCTTGATCACGGTGACGTCAATGTTGACGATGTCGCCTTCCTTCAGGACCTTGCCCGGGCTCGGGATGCCGTGGCAGATCACGTGGTTGACCGAGGTGCACAGGGTCTTGGGAAACCCGCGGTAGCCGACGTTCGCCGGGACCGCCTTCTGCACTTTGACGATGTGCTCGTAGGCGATGCGGTCGAGCTCCTCGGTGGTGACGCCGGGCTTGACGTGTTCGGTCATCAGCGCGAGCACTTCGGCCGCAAGCCGGCCGGCTTCGCGCATCTTCTCGATATCCTGCGGTGTTTTGAAGGTGACGGGCATGGAATGTGTTCGCTCAGGTGGCCGGAGCTCGATATGGAGACGGCCGCGACCTGATTCAAAATGAATGGAGCCACGCCGCGCAGTGGGGTCGGCTCGGGAAATGTCCTGCCCGATTATCCGCCATTGCGGCCGCGATTGCGACGCGGCGCGTCCGGTTGTAGACTTCCGCGGCTTGGCCGAGGCCAGGCCGCCCACGCCGGGCGTCACCGGCGAATACACACGCAGGTCGTGAACCGGCACCGGGGTCCTTCGCGAGAAGGTCGTTGCCGCGGGACCTGCGGAAGCCCAACCCCGGAACCACGCTTGCCGGAATCATCCGTCATCCGCCGACGTTGCGGATCGCGACCCGAAGGCAAAACCGGGTTCCCCATCAGGAGTCAGACAATGCCTGCAGTCACCATGCGCCAGATGCTGGAAGCCGGCGTCCATTTCGGCCACCAGACGCGTTACTGGAACCCCAGGATGGCGCCGTACATCTTCGGCGCGCGCGGCAAGATCCACATCATCAACCTCGAGAAGACGCTGCCGCTCTTTTCGGACGCCATGAATTACCTGTCGGGCCTCGCGCAGAAGCGAGGCACGGTGCTGTTCGTCGGCACCAAGCGCTCGGCCCGCGAAGCCGTCGGCGAAGAAGCCGCGCGCTGCGGCATGCCTTACGTCAACGCGCGCTGGCTGGGCGGCATGCTTACCAACTTCCGCACGGTCAAGCAGTCGGTCGCGCGCCTGAAGGAACTCGAGGCGATGGAAACCGACGGCAGCTTCGACAAGCTGGTCAAGCACGAAGTGCTGTCCCTGCGCCGCGAGCGCGAGAAGCTTGAGAAGTCGCTGGGTGGCATCAAGGACATGGGCCGCCTGCCCGACGCGCTGTTCGTGATTGACATCGGCCACGAGAACATCGCCGTGCTGGAAGCCAAGAAGCTCGGCATTCCGGTCGTGGCGGTGGTGGACACCAATTACGATCCGGCGCTGGTGGACTATGCGATCCCGGGCAACGACGACGCGATCCGCGCGGTGCAGCTGTACGTGCGCGCCGCCGCCGACGCGATCCTGGAAGGCAAGGCCGCCGCTCCGGCCGCCGCGCGCGGCGATGCCAACGAGTTCGTCGAACTGGATGCGGAAGGCAATCCGGTGGCGCGCGTGGATCGCGAGCGCGACGACCGCCGCGGCAAGGGTGCACCGCGCGGCCGCAACAACGCCGGCCGCAAGCCGGCGCCGCAGCAGCAGCGTCGCAGCGCCGCCCCGGCGCGCCAGGAAGAAGCCGCCCCGGCGGATGGCGCCGAAGCCGACGCCTCCGAGTAATCGCTTATGGCCCCTCTCCCACCGGGAGAGGGGTTGCGGTGAGGAACCGGCAGTGCGTGGCTTCCCACTGTTGCCGAGCCCTCATCCCTTCAGGCGAGAAAAGACGCGTTGCACGCCCCTGCTCCCGAGCGAGAAGCGAAAGCCGCTCCGTGCGGCGTTCCCCACTGAATCAAAAGGTATAGAGCTATGGAAATCACCGCCGCGATGGTCAAGGAACTGCGCGAGCGCTCCGGCGCCGGCATGATGGAGTGCAAGAAGGCGCTCACCGAAAACGCAGGCAACCTGGACGCATCCATCGAATGGCTGCGCAAGCAGGGCCTGGCCAAGGCCGACAAGAAGGCCAGCCGCGTCGCCGCCGAAGGCCGCATCGCGCTGGCGCAGCGCGAAGGCAAGGCCGCGCTGGTCGAGGTCAACTCCGAAACCGATTTCGTCGCCAAGGACGAGAACTTCACGAAGTTCGCGCAGGAAGCCGCCCAGGCCGCGCTGAACGACGGCGTGAACGACATCGAGGCGCTTAAGGCCGCAAAGACCTCGTACGGCCCGACCGTTGAGGAAGGCCGCCAGTGGCTGGTCACCAAGGTCGGCGAGAACGTGCAGTTGCGCCGCATGGTTTCGATCGAAAGCACGCACAACATCGGCGCCTACGTGCACGGTGGCCGGATCGGCGTGCTGGTCGAGATGGAAGGCGGCAACGCCGAACTCGCGCGCGGCATCGCCATGCACATCGCCGCGATGAACCCGCCCTACATTTCGCCGGAGCACGTGCCGGCCGAGTTCATCGCCAAGGAAAAGGAAATCGCGCTGGCCCAGATGTCCGACAAGGACAAGCAGAAGCCGGCCGAGATCCAGGAGAAGATGATCTCCGGCAAGATCCGCAAGACCCTCGCGGAAATGTCGCTCACCGGCCAGCCGTTCGTGATGGACACCAACACCTCCGTCGGCGACGTGCTGGCGAAGGAAAAGGCCAAGGTGCTTTCCTTCCATCGCCTGGTGGTCGGCGAAGGCATCGAGAAAGTGGTCGAGGACTATGCCGCGGAAGTGATGAAGCAGGCGGGGCTGGCGTAAACGTCGGTTCTTCGCGAAGCGCAACGAAAAAGCCGCGGGACACCGCGGCTTTTTTGTGTGGTCAATCGGGAGTTGGGGATGGGTAGTGGGGGCGCACGCCCGAATCTTGTCATCGCTTGAAAGTTCCGGCGCATTTTCCGCTACGTTGCTGCTCCTTCGCGATCTTCACGTGGGCGCAATCGCATTTTTCTTGTACCCCCACGACCCGTCCCCATTCCCCAAGTACAATTCATCTGTTTGCCCACCCACCGGAGACTCGCCGCATGGCCGCCAAGCCCAAGTACCAGCGCATCCTGCTGAAACTTTCCGGCGAGGCGCTGATGGGCGAGCTGGACTACGGCATTGACCCGCAGGTGATCGGCCGGCTGGCCGAGGAAATCCTCGAAGTGCGCGCGGCCGGCGTGCTGATCGGCGTGGTGATCGGCGGCGGCAACATCTTCCGCGGCGCGGGGCTGGCGGCGGCGGGCATGGACCGCGTCACCGGCGACCACATGGGCATGCTCGCCACCGTGATGAACGCGCTGGCGATGCAGGACGCGATCGAGAAGCGCGGCGGCTTCGCGCGGGTGATGAGCGCGATCTCCATCCACGACGTCTGCGAGGATTTCATCCGCCGCCGCGCGGTGCGCCACATCGAGAAGGGCCGGATCGTGCTGTTCGCCGCCGGCACCGGCAACCCGTTCTTCACCACCGATTCGGCCGCCGCGCTGCGCGCGATCGAGGTCGGCGCCGACCTGCTGCTGAAGGCGACCAAGGTGGACGGCGTGTACAACGCCGACCCGAAGAAAAGGAAAGACGCCAAGCGCTTCGAACACGTCACCTACGACGAGGTGATCGCGCGCAACCTGCAGGTGATGGACACCGCCGCGATCGCGCTGTGCCGCGACAACAGGATTCCGCTGCGCATCTACGACATGACCCGGCCGGGCAACCTCATGCGGATCATGAAGGGCGAGGCGGTCGGCACGCTGGTGGACGCGGGCTGAGGCAAACCCAAGTGCAGGCCATGGATGGCCGTGTCGAAGTGAGCTTTCCGGCGCCGTCGCATGACGGCGAGCATCGCAGCGCCAAGCGGGAGCAAGGCGCGACTGTTTGAGCACAGGGACGTGCGAGTTCGCGCCGGCCCGCTTGGCGCGAGAAGCGCAGCGGAGTCGAGCCAACCGGATGTTGGCGAGACCGGCATGCCCGGCGCCATTGGCTTTGGTTACTTTCCCCGAAAGGAAAGTAACCCGCGCCGCTGGACGGCGCGGAAAAAGACATGGATGTCGTGCAGCAGTCAGAGACGCGCATGATTCCATGCGCTTCGGTCGCCTGCACGCAGGCTCCTGCATCGCCCGCACGCCGGCTCGTGCAGTGCGCTCCCCGCGCCCGGCGTGCCTCGCGGGCAATCTGCCGGCTATACTTCCGGATCAATCTTTCGGGGTCCACGTCCATGCTCAACGACATCAAGCAAGATGCACAGGCCCGCATGGGCAAGAGCGTCGAGGCCCTCCGCCACGAGCTGTCGCACCTGCGCACCGGCCGCGCCAGCACCGCATTGGTGGAAGGCATCCGGGTCAATTACTACGGCTCGGAAGTGCCGTTGAACCAGGTCGCCGGCGTTGCCGTGACGGATGCACGCACCCTCACCATCACGCCGTATGAAAAGCAGATGGTCGGCGTGGTCGAGAAGGCGATCCTCGGCTCCGACATCGGCATCACCCCCAACACCGCCGGCACCACCATTCGCCTGAACCTGCCGCCGCTCACCGAGGAGCGCCGCAAGGAGCTGGCCAAGCACGTGGGCCACGAGGGCGAAAACACCAAGGTCGCGATCCGCAACATCCGCCGTGATGCGATCCAGCACGTCAAGGATTTGCTGAAGGACAAGAAAATCACCGAGGACGAGGAGCGCCGCGCGCAGGACGAAGTGCAGAAGCTCACCGACAAGTTCATCAAGGACGTTGACGGCGTCGTCAAAGCCAAGGAAGACGAATTGCTGGCGCTTTGATCGCGCACAATTCCGAGCGCCATGACCGCCACAGCCGACCCTCGCCTCCCCCGCCACGTCGCCATCGTGATGGACGGCAACGGTCGCTGGGCGCGCCGGCGCGGGCAACCGCGCAGCTTCGGCCATCGCGCGGGGCAGAAGGCGGTGCGCGAGGCGGTGGAGTTCTGCCTGCGCAACAAGATCGAGGCGCTCACGCTGTTCGCGTTTTCGTCCGAAAACTGGAAGCGGCCCGACGACGAAGTCGGTGCGCTGATGGAACTGTTCCTGCGGGCGCTGGACCGCGAGGTGGACGAGCTGCACGGCAACGCGGTGCGGGTGCGCTTCGTCGGCGAGCTTTCGCTGTTCAACGAGGCGCTGCGCTCGCGCATGCTCGCGGCGATGGAGAAGACCCGCGGCAACAACGCCCTGCATCTGAATGTCTGCGTCAACTACGGCGGGCGCTGGGACATCGCGCAGGCCGCGCGCGAGGCCGCGTCGGCGGTGCAGCGCGGCGAACTGGCCGTGGATGCGATAGACGAATCCACGCTCGCGCCCTGGTTCTGCCTTGCCGACGAACCGGCGGTGGATCTGCTGGTCCGCACCGGCGGCGAACACCGCATCAGCAATTTCCTGCTCTGGCAGATCGCCTACGCGGAACTGTATTTCACCGACATCCTTTGGCCCGACATGGACCAGACGGAACTGGCGCGCGCACTGGACGACTACGCCAACCGCGAGCGGCGCTTCGGCCGCACCGGCGCGCAGATCGCGAAAGCATCCTGACCTTGGACTTGCCCGCATGCTGAAACAGCGCGTGCTGACCGCCCTCGTGCTCGCGCCGTTGATCGTGGCGCTGGTGTTCCTCACCACCACGCCGGTATTCGCCGTGCTGCTGGCGGCGATCTTCCTTGCCGGCCTGTGGGAATGGACGCGCATGTCGGGGATGCGCAACCGTCCGCTGCGCGCGTGCCTGCTGCTGGGCTATGCGCTCGTCATGGCGCTGCTGTGGCCCGTGGTGCGCTCGCCATGGTGGTGGCTGCCGGCCCTGGTCGGACTCGTCTGGTGGCTGCTGGCGTTTGCGTGGTTGCGCCGCATCAGCTTCGGCGCCTCGCCCACGCGCGTGCACGCCGCGCTGAAACTGGTCGCGGGCCTGCTGGTCGTGGTGCCGGCCTGGTGCGCGGTGGTCGCACTGCACGGCGCGCACGCCGCCCATGCGCCCCCGCGCGGACCGTGGTGGGTGATCTTCTTCGCGGGCATCGTCGTGGCCGGCGACATCGGCGCGTATTTCGCCGGAACCCGTTTCGGCGGGCGCAAGCTCGCGCCCTCCATCAGCCCCGGCAAGACCTGGGCGGGCGTCTACGGTGCGCTGGCCTGTTCGGCGGTCATCGGCCTGGCCGGCGGCTGGATCGCCCATGCCCCGCCCGCCCTGCTGGTTGGCGTGATCGCGCTGGCGCTGGTGACAGTGGTGTTCTCGATCGTCGGCGACCTGTTCGAAAGCCTGATCAAGCGCCACGCGGGGGTGAAGGACTCCGGCGCGCTGTTTCCAGGCCATGGCGGCCTGCTGGACCGCATGGACAGCCTCGTCGCCGCGCTGCCGGTGTTCGTATTGGGGAAGGCGTTGCTCGGGTTATGAAGAACGTCGCCATCTTCGGCGCCACCGGTTCGATCGGAACCAGCGCGCTGGACGTGATCGCGCGACATCCCGATCGTTTCCGCGCCAGCGTGCTTTCCGCCCACCGCAACGTCGAGGCGCTGGCGGAGTTGTGCGCGCGGCATCAACCGGATGTGGCGATCATCGCCGACGCCTCGCTGGAAGGTGCACTTGCTTCCGCGCTGAAGGCGCGCGGCCTGCGCACGCAGGCGGCGGCCGGCGACAGGGCGCTGGAACAGGGCGCCACCGGCCCGCATTGCGACATCGTCCTTGCCGCCATCGTCGGCGCCGCGGGATTGCGTTCCACGCTCGCGGCCGCGCGCGCGGGCAAGCGGCTGCTGCTGGCCAACAAGGAAGCCGCCGTGATGGCGGGACCCTTGTTGCGCGCCGCACTCGCGCAAGGCGGCGGCGAACTGGTCCCGGTGGATTCCGAACACAACGCGCTGTTCCAGTGCCTGCCGGGCTCGCACGACGAATTGCATCGTCGCGGCGGCGTGCGCAAGCTGTGGCTCACCGCCTCCGGCGGACCGTTCCGCGGCCGCAAGCGCGCGCAACTGCACGACATCACGCCCGACCAGGCCTGCGCGCACCCCAACTGGCGCATGGGCCGCAAGATCTCGGTGGATTCGGCAACGCTGATGAACAAGGGCCTGGAAGTGATCGAAGCCCAGGTGCTGTTCGGCGTGGACGCGGATGCGATCGAAGTGGTGGTGCACCCGCAGAGCATGGTGCACTCGCTGGTGGAATACGTGGACGGCTCGTTCCTGGCGCAACTCGGTCAGCCGGACATGCGCACCGCGATCGCCCATGCGCTGGCCTGGCCCGAGCGCATCGAGGCCGGCGTGGCGAAACTCGATCCGCGCACGCTCGCCTCGCTGGATTTCGAAGCACCGGACGAGGAAACCTTCCGCTGCCTTGCGCTGGCGCGCGAAGCCATGCACGCCGGCGGCGACGCGCCGACGCTGCTGAATGCCGCCAACGAGGTCGCGGTGGCGGCGTTCCTCGACGGCGCCCTGCCGTTCCTCGCGATCCCGGAGGTGATCGAGGCAGTGCTGAATGAACTGCCGCCGCAACCGGTGGTCAATCTGGAAGCACTGCTGGCGCGCGATTTAACGGCGCGTTCGGCTGCGCAACGTATGATCCGTAAAGAGTAAAGAGGAGTCGCTTGCAGGAAGGGGACAAGGGGGCGCTCGCCGCCTCGCCTGGCCTCTTCCGCTCCGGTCGCTGGAAAGCGGCCGCCCTTCCCTCTCCAGTCCTTCCCGTCTCCTTTTCCCGCCACACGCACATGCCCCATCTCTCAGACATCGCCGGCTCCTTCTGGTGGCTGATCGTCACCCTGGGGCTGCTGGTGACCTTCCACGAATTCGGGCACTTCGTCGTCGCGCGTGCGTGCGGCGTGAAGGTGCTGCGCTTCTCGGTCGGGTTCGGCCGCGCGCTGTGGTCGCGGACCGCGAGAAGCGGCACCGAATACAGGATCGCCATGATCCCGCTGGGCGGCTACGTAAAAATGCTCGATGCGCGCGAAGGCGAGGTCCCGCCCGAAGACAGCGCGCGGGAGTTCACCGGCAAGCCGGTGTGGCAGCGCATCGCCGTCGTGCTGGCCGGACCGGTCTTCAACCTGATCTTCGCGGTGGCGGTGTTCTGGGCCATGCTGGTGATCGGCAAGCCCGACTACCAGCCGCTGATCGGGCCGACCACCGGGCTGGCCGCGGAAGCGGGCCTGCATCGCGGCGACCGGATCCTGAGCGTGGGCGACGAGAAGGTCGCCAACTGGACCGACCTGTCGCTCGCGCTCGCCGATGCCGGGCAGTCGCACAAGGCCACGCCGCTGCGCGTGCGCACGCCCGGCGGCGCGACTCAGACGCACGTGCTGCACTTCGAGAAGCTGCCGCCGCAGTTGAGCGAAGGCGGGGTGATCGAGCGCACCGGCTTGAGCCCCGAGCAGCAGGCGATCCCGCCGGTGATCGGGAAAGTGGAACCGGGCAGCGGCGCCAGCGCCGCCGGCCTGAAACCCGGCGATCGCGTGCTCTCGGTCAACGGCACGCCGATCAACGATTGGCGCGACCTGTCGAAGGCGGTGCATGCGCACGCCGTGCCCGGCCGCCCGTTGATGCTGCGCCTGCAGCGCGGTACCGGGACGCTTTCGGTCAGCGTGCAGCCCCATGAGGTCACCCAGCCGGACGGCAAGCGGGAATTGGCCATCGGGGTCTACGGCCGGCCGGTGCAGGCGCATTACGACGCCATGCAAAGGCGCGGGCCGCTGGCGGCCGTCCCGGCTGCATTCGGGCAGACCTGGGACCTCACGTCGCGGACGGTGGCGATGCTCGGCCAGATGGTCACCGGTTCGGCTTCGCTGAAGAACATCTCCGGCCCCATCTCGATCGCGCAATACGCCAACGACTCGGCGGAAATGGGGCCGGCCTGGTTCCTGTATTTCCTCGGCATCGTCTCGCTGAGCCTGGGGATCATGAACCTGCTGCCGATCCCGATCCTGGACGGCGGCCACCTGCTCTATTACCTGATCGAGCTGGTCAAGGGCAGTCCGCTTTCGGAGCGTGCGATGATCGCCGGGCAGTACGTCGGCATGGCGCTGCTGATGGGGCTGATGAGCCTGGCGTTCTACAACGACATCCTGCGCGTGGCCACCTCCTGACCGCGCCGCGAGCCCCGTAGAAACAAGCCTTCCTGAAGAGTGCAGGCAGGGTGCCTGCTTTCACGCGCAGGGATGCGCATGGCGCGCAGGGAAGCGAAAAATCGCGAACTGTGGCAGGATGCGCGCTTTCGAAAACCACCATCGGGTGGACCGAAAGCGTCGCTCGCGCACGCTGCCGCTTTCGAACCGCTCCCTACCGGACTCGACGATGAAACGAATCGCCGCCTTGATTCTCCTTGCCGGACTCGCCGCGCAGGCCCACGCCTTCGAGCCCTTCACCGTCAGGGATATCCGCGTAGAGGGACTGCAGCGCATCGCCGCCGGCACGGTGTTCAGCTACCTGCCGGTGGAGATCGGCCAGACGATGGACGATGCCAAGGCCGCACAGGCGGTGCGTGCATTGTTCAAGACCGGCTTCTTCAGCGACGTGGAGCTGGAGCGCCAGGGCGACATCCTGGTGGTGAAGGTGGCCGAGCGGCCTTCGATTTCCTCGCTCACCATCCATGGCAACAAGGACATCAAGACCGACCAGTTGACCAAGGGCTTGAGCAGCGCGGGTCTGTCGGCCGGCAACACCTTCGACCGGCAGACGCTGGACGAGGTGAAGCAGGAGCTGGTGCGGCAATACAACAACCGCGGCAAGTACAACGTCTCGATCGAACCGCACGTGACCCGGCTCGACCGCAACCGCGTGGCCATTGACATCGAGATCCACGAGGGCAAGGCGGCCAAGATCCAGGAGATCAACATCGTCGGCAACCGCGCCTATACCGACAAGCAGATCCTGGACAACTGGGAATCGGGCACGCCCAACTGGACGTCGTGGTACTCCAACAACGACCAGTATTCGCGCGAGAAGCTGTCGGGCGACCTCGAAAAACTGTCGTCCTTCTACCTGGATCGCGGCTACGCCGATTTCTCCGTGGATTCGGCGCAGGTCACGATCAGCCCCGACAAGCAGGGCATCTACATCGCCGCGGCGATCAAGGAAGGCGAGGTCTATTCGATTTCCGGCATCCACCTGCTGGGCGACCTGATCCTGCCGGAGCAGTCGCTGCGCAACCTGCTGCGGGTCAAGGCGGGCGACACCTTCGACCGCCACAGCATCGAGCTGTCGTCGGATGCGATCACCAGCGTGCTGGCCAACATCGGCTACGCCTTCGCCAAGGTCACGCCGGTGCCGAAGATAGACAAGGACAACAAGACCGTAGACCTGTCCTTCTACGTCCAGCCGGGCCAGCGCGTGTACGTGCGCCGGATCAACTTCAAGGGCAATACCCGCACCGAAGACGAGGTCCTGCGCCGCGAGATGCGCCAGTTCGAGGGCGCGTGGTATTCGCAGGCAGCCATTGACCGCTCCAAGATCCGCCTGCAGCGGCTGGGCTACTTCAGCAGCGTCAAGATAGATACCGACAAGGTGCCCGGCACCACCGACCAGGTTGACCTCGACGTGAGCGTGGAGGAAGAGTCCTCCGGCAGCCTGGTGTTCGGCGTCGGTTACTCGCAGGTCTCCGGAATCATCCTCTCCACCTCGGTCTCGGAGAACAACTTCCTCGGTACCGGCGACAAGGTTTCCGCGACGGTGGAGAAGAGCGCATTCCTGAAGCAGTACCGGATTTCCTATCTCAACCCCTACCTGACCGACAGCGGGATCAGCCTGGGCTACAACCTGAGCTACCTGCAGTTGAACCAGCAGCAGGAAAACATCGCCAGCTACCTGTCCAACGACTCTTCGTTCTCCACCACGCTGGGCCTTCCGATCAGCGAAACGGACACGATCAACGTCGGTCTGGGTTACAGCAAGAACCAGCTGCAGTTGATCCCGGGCCTGAGCCCGAAGGCATTCTTCATCCAGACCGACCAGATCGGCCACCGCACGATCCGCACCACGTCGCTGAACCTGTCCTGGGGGCACGACACGCTCAACAAGTACTTCAAGCCCACCCAGGGCGGCATCCAGACCTTCGGAGCCGAAGTCGCGCTGCCCGGCGCGACGGTCGAGTACTACAAGCTGTCCGCCAGTACCCGCGACTACTTCGAGCTGCCGAAAGGTTTCGTCGGGGTGCTCAGCGGCATGGTCGGGTACGGCAAGACCTACGGCAACAGCACCAAGCTCTCCGTGCCCTTCGCCGACAGCACCGGACAGATCCGCAACCTGACCTTCCCGTTCTTCGAGAACTTCTATGCAGGCGGCGTGCGCGACGTGCGCGGGTTCCAGGACAACACCCTGGGCCCACGCATCTGTTCGGGCATCATCACCAACGGAACGGCCGACCCGACCGCCATCGCCGACGCCAAGGGCAATTGCCCGGCGGGCTCGCCGTTCTTCCAGCCGCAACCGGTGGGCGGAGCATTCAAGATCCTCGGCACCGCGGAACTGGCATTGCCGCTGTTCAAGGACAACGACAAGGCGCGGCTTTCGATCTTCACCGACGTCGGCAACGTGTTCACCAGTTACCACGACTTCAAGGCGGGCGACCTGCGCGCCTCCGCTGGCCTGTCGCTGCAATGGCAGGCACCGGTCGGGCCGATCGTGATCAACCTCGCCTTCCCGGTGCGTGACAAGCCCGAAGACAAGCCGTTCATCGAACACCTGCAGTTTGCATTCGGCACGACGTTTTGACGGCGGGCCGAGACCCGCCCCACGGGATGGTCGTGGACAAGGAATCCGGCTATCGCATCTCCGAGCTCGCGCAGCGCTTCGGTCTTGAGTTGCGCGGCGACGGCGAAGCGCGCGTGCGCGGGGTGGGCACGCTGGCTGCGGCACGCACCGACCAACTCGCGTTCCTGGCGAACCCGCGTTACGCGGGCGCGCTGGCGGCCACGCGCGCCGGGGTCGTGGTGCTGCGGGCCGAACATGCGGAAGGCTGTCCGGTGCCGGCGCTGATCGCGGCCGATCCGTATCTCGCCTACGCCAGGATCGCCGCGCTGTTCGAGCATGTTCCCGCCGCGCAGCCGGGAATCCATCCCAGCGCGGTGGTCGAACCGGGCGCACGGATCGCGGCGACCGCCAGCATCGGGCCGCTGTGCACGATCGCGGCCGATGCCGAGGTCGAGGATGGCGCGGTGCTCGGCCCGCATTGCGTGATCGGGGAAGCCTGCGTGGTCGGCGCGCAGACGCGGCTGGTCGCGCGAGTGACGCTGGTCGCGCGCGTGAAGCTCGGCAAGCGCGTGCTGATCCACCCCGGGGCGGTGCTCGGCGCCGATGGCTTCGGCATCGCCAACGAGCGCGGCCGGTGGATCAAGGTGCCGCAACTGGGCGGCGTGCGCGTGGGCGACGATTGCGAGATCGGCGCCAACACCACCATTGATCGCGGTGCGCTGGAAGACACCGTGCTGGAAGAGGACGTGCGTCTGGACAACCAGATCCAGGTCGCGCACAACGTGACCATCGGCGCGCACACCGCGATGGCAGGCTGCTCGGCGGTGGCGGGCAGCGCCAGGATCGGTCGCCACTGCCTGATCGGCGGGGGCGCCGGCGTGCTCGGGCATCTCGAGATCGCCGATGGCGTTACCATCACCGCAATGAGCCTGGTGACGCATGCCATTCGCGCGCCGGGCGAATATTCTTCGGGCGTGCCGTTGCAGGAAAACACCCCCTGGCGCAGGAACGCCGCCCGCTTCAAGCACCTGGATGAAATTGCGCGGCGCGTGGCCGCGCTGGAAAAGGAAAAGAGATGACACAAGCCGCAACACCGGTCGCCCTGCCCGTGGATGCCGAGCGCATCGCCGCGATCCTGCCGCACCGCCATCCGTTCCTGCTGGTGGATCGCGTGATCGAGCTGGAGCCGGAGAAGCGCATCGTCGCGCTCAAGAACGTCACCATCAACGAGCCGTTCTTTACCGGCCACTTTCCCGGCCATCCGGTGATGCCCGGCGTGCTGATCGTCGAGGCGCTGGCGCAGACTTCCGGCTTGCTGATCGGCCTCTCGGCGGATGGTACGGAAGGCCGCGACCGCCTCTTCTACCTGGCCAAGGTGGACAACGCGCGGTTCAACCGACCGGTCGTGCCGGGCGACCAGCTGCGGCTGGAGGTGCAACTGAAGCGTCTGATCCGCGGCATGGGCATCTTCATCGCGCGCGCACTGGTGGACGGACAGGAGGTCGCCAGCTGCGAGCTGATGTGCGCGGAACGCAGCACGTGAAGGCGCATCCCACCGCCATCGTTGATCCGCGCGCGAGCCTGGCCGAGGACGTCAGCGTCGGCGCCTACAGCGTGATCGGCGCGGAGGTCGAAATCGGCGCGGGTTCCAGCGTCGGCAGCCACACCACGATCGAAGGCCCGACGCGGATCGGCCGCGACAACCGGATCGGCTCGCATGCCGCGATCGGCGGCGATCCGCAGGACAAGAAATACCACGGCGAGCGCACCGAGCTCGTCATCGGCAACGGCAACACCATCCGCGAATTCACGACCATCAACCGCGGCACCGGCGACGGCGGCGGCGTCACCCGCATCGGCGACGACAACTGGATCATGGCCTACGTGCACGTGGCCCACGACTGCATCGTCGGCAGCCACATCGTGCTCGCCAACAACTCCACCCTCGCCGGCCACGTCGAGGTCGGCGACCACGTGGTGCTGGGCGGCTTCTCCGGCGTGCACCAGTTCTGCAAGATCGGCGCGCACGCCTTCGCGGCGATGTACGCCGCGATCAATCGCGACGTGCCGCCGTTCGTCTATGCCGCCGGCCAGTTCGCGGTGCCGCGCGGGGTGAACGCGGAGGGTTTGAAGCGGCGCGGCTTCTCGGCCGAGCGCATCGGCGCCATCAAGCGCGCCTACCGCACGCTTTACATGTCCGGCAAGACGCTCGCCGAGGCGCGCGCGGAGCTCGAAGTGCAGGCGCGCGCCAGCGAAGACGTACGCGCCTTCGTCGAGTTCATGGAACGCAGCGAGCGCGCGCTGGTGCGATGAGAACGAGGGCCGGGGACCAGGGGCAAGGGACCAGGGACAAGCCGGACGACGCACTGCTGGCCAGTGTGGGGCGATCCGGAGCCGCACGTCTGGTTTTTGATCGATCGTGAACAGCGGTACTCAAAGCCCATCCCCATCGCCCGGTCCCCGGTCCCCGGTCCCCGGTCCC
>DASVDY010000249.1:0-10170 GCA_036380855.1 Rhodanobacteraceae bacterium | reverse complement strand
GTGGCGCCGACTATACCCGCTTCAAAACGGCATTTGACACGCGCCGACCCGGAGGATGCCAGGAATGCGAGGAGCTTCAATCCTTGCAGGGAGACCGGGCGCGAGCCGCATGAAGCGGGTCGAAGCCTTTGACACGGATTGACGCGGATAACCACGGATAGAGCAAACAAGGAGAAATGCCCTTGTCCGTGTTTATCCGTGTTGATCCGCGTCCAGACGCGCTTAGAGCTTCATGCCCTTGAGAGCCGGATGCACGATCTCGCCGCTGGCGACGTTGATGCCCTTGGCGAGTGGCGCATAGCCGCGCCAGTCGCCACCCGCCGCCAGCCGCTGCACGTACGGCAGCAGCGCGGCGGAGATCGCCTGCGAGGAGGTCTGCGGCACCGCGCCCGGCATGTTGGTGACGCAGAAGTGCGTCACGCCGTCAACCACGTAGGTCGGATCCTTCCACGTCGTCGGCTTGGACGTCTCGAAGCACCCGCCCTGGTCAATGGAGATGTCCACCATCACGCTGCCCTTCTCCATGGACTTCACCATTGCCGCGGACACCACGTGCGGTGCCTTGGCGCTGGGGATCAGCACCGCGCCGATCACCAGGTCGGCGGTGGCCACTTCCTCGGCGATCACCGAGTCGTAGGCATACAAGGCGGTTACGTTGGAACCCAGCGCCATCATCTGCGCGAGGCGGTCCGGGCGCTTGTCGAACACCACCACATTCGCACCGGCGGCCGCGGCGAGCGCCGCCGAATTGCCGCCGGCGGCGCCGGCGCCAAGCACCACGACCTTGCCGCGCTCGGTGGTCGGCATGCCGCCCAGCAACTTGCCCTTGCCGCCTTGCGGCTGGTGCAGCAACGTGGTGCCGCACTGCGTCGCGAGGCGGCCGGCGATCACCGACATCGGCGCCAGCAGCGGCAGGTTGCCCTGCTCGTCTTCCACCGACTCGAAGGCCACGCCGGTCAGGCCGATATCCAGCAGGCGCTTTGTCAGCTCGGGCTCGGGCGCAAGGTGCAGGTAGCAGAACAGAAGGTGATGCTTCTTCAGCAGGGCGAGGTCCCCGGCGATCGGCTCCTTCACCTTGACGATCAGCTCGCCCTTTTCATACAGCGCGGCCGCATCGGGGACGATCCTTACGCCGACTTTTTCGAACGCCGCATCGGCGAAGCCGCTCTTGATGCCGGCGCCGGATTGCAGAAACACCTCGTGGCCGTGCCGAACAAGGTCGGCGCAGGCTGCGGGCACCAGGGCCACGCGGCCCTCGAGCGTCTTGGTTTCGGAAGGAATGCCGATACGCATGGATACTGTCCTGAGTGTGCGAAAATGACGAGCTTGAATTCAGGCTCGCCCCTCCCCATCCTGCGCAACCGGCATGCGTTGCTCTCGGGCAACGCAGCGGTGATTGATCAGGAATACGCGCGTGGCGCGGAGCGGGCGAACCACCAAAAAAATCCGAAGGATTATACATGAGCACCCCCAAGCACAGCCGCCTTTTGATCCTCGGTTCGGGTCCCGCCGGCTATACCGCCGCGGTGTATGCCGCACGCGCGAACCTGAAACCGATGCTCATCACCGGCCTCGCCCAGGGCGGGCAGTTGATGACTACTACCGACGTTGACAACTGGCCGGGCGACGATGCCGGCGTGCAGGGACCGGACCTCATGGCGCGGCTGCTGAAGCATGCCGAGCGCTTCGACACCGAGATCGTTTTCGACCACATCCACAGCGTGGACGTGACCCAGCGTCCCTTCCGGCTGAAAGGCGACAACGGCGAATACAGTTGCGACGCCCTGATCATCGCCACCGGCGCGAACGCGAAATACCTCGGCATCGGATCGGAAGAGAAGTTCAAGGGCCGCGGCGTGTCCGCCTGTGCCACCTGCGACGGCTTCTTTTTCCGCGACCAGGACGTGGCCGTGATCGGCGGCGGCAACACCGCGGTCGAGGAGGCGCTGTACCTCGCCAACATCTGCCGCAAGGTCACGCTGGTGCACCGCCGCGACAAGCTGCGCGCCGAGAAGATCATGCAGGACAAGCTGTTCGAAAAGGCACGCGCGGGCAAGGTCGAGCTGGTCTGGAACCACGTGGTGGACGAGGTGCTCGGCGACGATTCCGGCGTGACCGGGGTGCGCCTGAAGAGCACCAATGGCAAGGGCACGCGCGAGATCGCGGTCAGCGGCATGTTCGTGGCGATCGGCCACACGCCCAACACCAGCATCTTCGAAGGCCAGCTCGACATGAGCAATGGCTACATCAAGATCCGTACCGGCCTCGAGGGCGGTGCGACGGCGACTTCCGTGCGCGGCGTGTTCGCCGCCGGCGACGTCGCCGACCAGGTGTACCGGCAGGCCGTGACCTCCGCCGGCTTCGGCTGCATGGCCGCGCTGGATGCGGAGAAGTATCTGGACAGCGTGGGGCTGACGGGCTGATTCATTTGTGCCGCTTCGCTTGCGACAATCTTTGGTCCTCGCCGTCCCGGCGACGGAGCTCTTGGCCATGGATGGCAGCTGTTTGCCGAAACCCAGTGACTTTCTTGCATATTGCGGCACGACATCCACGTCTTTTTCCGCGCCGTCATACGGCGCGGGTTACTTTCCTTTCGGTGTAGGAGCGCGCCTGCGCGCGACAGAGAGCAACAAGGCGCGAGCAGCCGTCCATGGATCGCTTCCCGGCCCGCACATCCATGTGCGTGCGTTGGTCAGCGCAGCCGATGCCATTCAAGGCATCGGCTAAGCGCGCTGTCTCACCCCTGCGCTTCTCGCGCCAAGCGCCGGGCGCGAACTCCGGTTCGCAAGCAGCCGTCCATGGTGCGCTTTCCCGCGCGCTGGCCGGCGCGCGGCAGTGCCGCGCGAAAGCCCGGCTCGCCCTTTCCCGCGCTTGTCGCTGCGATGCTCGGCGTCATGCAACGGCGCCGAGCTCACTTCGACGCGGCCATCCATGGCCTGCACCGACAGTCAGCGATCTCTCCTTATAATCAAGTGATGCTCTCGCTGCGCACCCACGCATCCCTGGACGAGATCAACGCCGCGGATTGGGATGCGCTGGTTGGCGATGACCATCCTTTCGTCTCGCATGCGTTCCTGGCCGGCCTGGAGCGCACCGGCTGCATCCGCGAGGCGCTCGGCTGGCGCGCGCAGCATCTGACCTTGCACGAGGGCGACGCGCTGGTCGGCGCTCTGCCGCTTTACCTCAAGGGCAACTCGCACGGCGAATACGTTTTCGACTGGTCGTGGGCGCACGCCTGGGAGCGCGCGGGCGGCGACTACTATCCGAAACTCCTGTGTGCGGTTCCCTACTCGCCCGTGACCGGACCCCGGCTGCTGGCGGCCACGAACCCGGCCCTGACGAGATGCCGCACGACCCTCGCGCGCGCGCTGCTGCAGCTCACGCACGAACTGGGGCTGTCGTCGGTCCATGTGAATTTCCTGCGCGAGGACGAGCTGGGCGCCTTCGATCACAACCAGTGGGTGTCCCGCTATGACTGGCAGTACCACTGGCGCAACGAGAACGGCTGGCGCGACTTCGCGGACTTCCTGGACGCGCTGACCCACAAGCGCCGCAAGGCAATCCGGCACGAGCGTGCGCAGGTTGCCAGGGCAGGCCTCACATGCGAATTCCGCGACGGCGGATCGCTGGACGATGCCGAATGGGACGCGATGCACGCGCTGTACCTGCATACGTTCGACGACAAGGGCAATACCGCGACCCTGACGCGCGAATTCTTCCGCCATCTCGGCCGCGCATTCCCGTCGCGTTCGCACGTGGCGTTCGCGCGTCGGTGTGGCGGGATCGTCGCGGGTGCGATGTATCTCTCATCCGGCGACACGCTGTACGGCCGCTACTGGGGCACGCGCGAACAGGTGCCCGGACTGCACTTCGAGCTGTGCTATTACCAGGGCATCGAGCATTGCCTGCGCGCGGGCCTGGCGCGGTTCGAACCCGGGGCGCAGGGCGAGCACAAGCTTGCCCGCGGCTTCCTGCCGGTGCGCACGCACTCTCGCCATTACCTCGCCGACGAGCGGCTTCGCGACGCCGTGCGCGGCGCGCTGAAACGCGAATCCGCGATGCTCGATGCCTATGGCCGCGAGCTGTTCGAGCACTCGCCTTTCGCGCAGCGGGATGGCGTGTGATGCGGCTGGCGCAATTGCGCGACGACGATCCGGAAAGCTTTCCGGACCCCCGGCTTGCACTGCGCGATCCCAATGGCCTGCTCGCCTTCGGCGGCGACCTGTCGCCACGGCGGCTGGTCGCCGCCTACTCGCAAGGCATCTTCCCCTGGTACAGCGAGGGCGATCCGCTGCTGTGGTGGTCACCGGATCCGCGCTGCATATTCGCCACCGACGGCGTGCACGTCTCGCGACGGCTGGCACGCACGCTTAAGACTTCGGAGTGGACCCTGAGCATGGATCGGGCCTTCGCGCGGGTGATGCGCGAGTGCGCCGCGCCGCGCGCGGGCGATCCCGGGACCTGGATCACCGACGACATGCTCGCCGCCTACACGCGCCTGCGCGAACTCGGGTTCGCGCATTCGCTGGAAGTCTGGGATGGCGAGGCGCTGGTCGGCGGCATCTACGGCGTGGGCATCGGCCGCGCGTTCAGCGCCGAGTCCATGTTCTCGCGCGCGAGCGACGGCTCCAAGGTCGCCCTGCTCGCCTTGTGTCGCACGTTGCACGACTGGGGCTTCCCGCTGCTGGACGCACAGGTGCCCAACCCGCACCTGCAGCGCATGGGTGCGATCACGATCGCGCGAAAGGATTACCTGCACCGGTTGCGCGTGCTGGTTGCACAGCCCGGGCCCGCGCAGTGGCACTTGCCGTTCACGCGCGCCGCGGAGCTGCATGAATTCGCGCGCCGATCGGCGTAGATTGGAACCACCCCATCGGGAGGTCCGATCATGAGCGACGAGAAGGAATCCACCGGCAATTCGCGCCGCAGCAGCGAGCAGGCCAAGGCGTTCGCGCGCGGCATGATGGAGTCCGCGCAGCAGGTCTGGCTGGCGGGTCTGGGCGCGCTGTCCAAGGCGCAGCAGGAAGGCGGCAGATTCTTCGAAACGCTGGTGGAGGAAGGCGCGCAGGTGCAGGAGAAGACGCGCAACTACACGCAGGCCCAGTTCGAGCAGGCGCAACGCCGCGCCGGTCCGTGGGTGAGCGAGGCGCGCAAGCGCACCACCGATGCGTTCGGCAAGTTCGAGCAGATGTTCGACCAACGCCTCGCGCGCGCAATGGAGCGCATGCAGATGCCCACGCGCGAGGATTTCGACAAGCTCTCCGCTCGCGTGGAAGAACTCGCGCGCGAGGCGCGCGCGGCCAAGCGTGCACCGCGCAAATCGGCAGGCGTCAAACCGCCGCCGATCAGGGACTGACCGCGCCACGCATTGACGCGAGTCGTGCGCAGGGCCGAGAATCAACGGACCTCGTTCGAAGACTGCGAGATGTCAGCCGATCTGAGCACCGAATTCGAGCAGGCCGCATCCGACGCCAAACGACTGGCGCAGCGGCCCGACAACGACACGTTGCTGAAGCTGTACGCGCTCTACAAGCAGGGCGCGCAGGGCGACGTCAGCGGCCCCAAGCCCGGCTTCTTCGATTTCGTCGGCACCGCCAAGTACGAGGCGTGGGCGCAATTGCGCGGCATGTCCACGGAAGAGGCGCGTTCGAAATACATCGAGCTGGTGCGCAAGCTGGAGGCGGGTGGCTGACCCGCCAGACTGAAAGCGGATTCAGTCCGCAAAAAACGCAAATAAACGTGAATGACGAGCGCGGGGCATCAGCCTTCGTTTGCGTTTGGTCCTGATTTGCCTTCTTCTCGTTCATCTGCGGGCTGCATTGCCCTCTGGATTTCCGCGGCCACCGCGCGCTCGCGTTCGTTGCCTGACGCCAGCCCCGCGCGCGCGCCTTCCCGGTCGGCGGCATCGCGGTTCTGGCTGAGCTTGTAGCGGCCTTCGAGCTTTTCGATGCGCAATTCCAGGCCGACGATGTATTGCATCTGCTCGCGCAGATAGTCCGCTGGCGCGTCGGTGAGTTTCCAGGGCTCCGCACGCGAGTCCTCGTTGCGCTTCACCAGCCGCTCCAGATGCGCATGCAGGCGATCCGGATCGTCCACCACATGCAGCATGCCGTGCGCGTGCACGGTCGCGTAATCCCAGGTCGGCACCTGGCGTGGATCTTCCTTCTTGCCGGGATACCACGACGGCGACACGTAGGCGTGCGGACCCTGGAAGATCGCCAAGGCCGGGATGCCTTCCCCGATATCGCGCCACTGCGGGTTGTAGCGGCCGATATGGCCGCGCAGCGCCCCCTTCGGCCCCGCTTGCGCGTCCACCTCGAAGGGCAGATGCGTCGCCACGAATCCGCCGTTGACGTGCGTCAGCAGGGTGCCGAACGAAATCGTGTGGATCGCATCGAGCAGCACATCGGCGCGATCTTCGCGGAACCAGAGGTGCGGGTAAGCCATGGCGACGCAATCAGGTCCGTTCGCGTTGAGCGTAGCTCGCGCAGCGAGCGAAGTCGAAACGCAGCCTGCCCTTCGCCAGCCCAGGGCTAATGGCAGGGATTCAGCGCCGCGAGTCGAATCTTACTTCCGGCCCTTCGTGCTTGCGATCCCACGCGCGCAGTTCGTCGCGCAGCACCGCGATGCGCTGGCGGCCGAGCGCATTGCGCTCCTCGTCCAGCACGTTGCCGCCCAGCAGCTCGGCCATGCGCTGCGCGGCGGGCAGCATGGCGTCCCACGCATCCAGCGCGCTCAGCGGTCCGGGCAAGGTCATGAAGAACGTGAGCCCCGGCGTGCGCAGTTCGTCTATGCGGCTCATGTCGAAGGTGCCGGGCTTGACCATGTTGGCCATCGAGAAGATCGGGCCTGCTTCCGGCTTGCCATCCAGCGGACGATGGAAGATGTGCATGTCGCCGAATTCCAGCCCCACCTTTTCGGCCGCCACCGCAACGTCGCTTCCGGAAAACCGGCCATCGCCGCGCGCAACGACGAACAGCGTGACGATGCGCTCCACCGGCAACTCGGCCGGGCGCTTGCCCGGCAACGGTCGCTGCGGCGCCCTGCGCGCGCGCGGACGCGCCGACGCAACGGTTTCGCCCAGGCGATCGAGTTCCTCGCGCAGGCCGACGTCCAGTTCACCCTGGCGCGGTTCGGGAACCTCCACGGACGGATCGGCGGGGTCGCCGATCACCGCGTCGGTTTCGCCGATCACGGGCTCCACGCGCGAATCGCGGCCGCGCTTGAACAGGATGCGCCGGCCCTGGCCGCCCTGGCCCGGGCGGCCGAAGAAATAAATCGCGACCAGGATGAGCGCGCCGACGACGGCGATGATGATGCGCAGCGTGGTAGCGGAAATGCCGGTGTCCATGCGCGCACTTTAGCAAAGCAGGTGTCGCACCGACATGTACGGAAGCGGAATCGCCGCAGAGCGTAGCGAGCGAAGGCAGATCGCGCAGGGCGGGTCTTGACTCGCCGTCGCATTGGCGCGCGGTAATGGCGGGTTGAAACCCGCCCTGCGTCTTCTTCGGATGGTGCAGGCTCGACTAGGCGGCGCCCGCCATCTTCGCCGCTTCCTCCAGGTCCACCTGCACCAGCCGCGACACGCCCGGCTCGCGCATGGTGACGCCGCATAGCTGGTGGGTGCCTTCCATCGTCGCCTTGTTGTGGGTGACGACGATGAACTGCACCTTCTCGGACATGTCGCGCACGAGCTGGCTGAAGCGTCCGACGTTGCCCTCGTCCAGCGGCGCGTCCACCTCGTCCAGCAGGCAGAACGGCGCCGGATTGAGGTTGAAGATCGAGAACACCAATGCCACCGCGGTCATCGCCTTCTCGCCGCCGGACAGCAGCGAGATGTGGCTGACGCGCTTGCCGGGCGGACGCGCCATGATGGTCACGCCGGTATCCAGCAGGTCCTCGCCGGTCAACTCCAGGTGCGCGTGGCCGCCGCCGAACAGTTGCGGGAACAGCGACTGGAAGCCGGCATTGACGCGGTCGAAAGTGTCCTTGAAGCGCTGGCGGGTTTCGCGGTCTATCTTCTTGATCGCGTTCTCCAGGGTTTCCAGTGCGGCGGTCAGGTCGGTGAGCTGCGCGTCCAGGTATTCCTTTCGCTGGGCGGCCTCGGCGTGCTCGGCGATGGCGGCCAGGTTCACCGGCTCCAGCCGCGCGATCTTGCCTTCCAGCTCGGTGATGCGCTCCTGCCACTGTTCGGGCTGCGCATCTTCGGCGAGCTCCGCCAGCAGCGGTTCGACCTGCAGGCCGGCGGCATTGATCGCTTCGGTCAGCTGGTCGGCGCGCATCCGCAGCGCCTGTTCGGCGAGCCTGCGTTCGGTCAGCGCGTCGCGCTGACCGGCGATCGCGGCTTCGGCGCCATGGCGCTCCTGCTCCAGCCGGCGCAGTTCGGCATCGGCCTCTTCCACCGCGCGGCGCGCATCCACCAGCTTGCGGTCAACCTGCAGGCGCTGATCCAGGTAGGCCTGGCGTTCGTTTTCCAGCGCCTGTACGGGATCGTCGCCGGCATTGATCTGCGTATCCAGCTCGGCGCGGCGCGATTCCAGTTGCGCGTGCTGGGCTTCCATGCGCGCCAGCGATTGCTCCAGCGAGGCCAGCGCGGAGCGCTTCGATTCCAGCGTCAGCGCGTGGCGATGCGAGGCATCCGCCGCCTCCTGCGCATCGGCGCGCATGGCGGCGCGGTTCTCCAACAATTGCCGGCGCTCGCTTTCGAGTTCCACGCGCACGCGCTCGTGCTCGCCCATGCGCGCGATCGCCGCTTCCATGCGCGCACGCGCGGCACGTGCATGTTCCTCGTTCTCGGCGACGCGCTTGGCGATCTCGCCAAGTTCGCCGTCCAGCGCCTGCAGGCGTGCCTGCGCGCTGTCTATGCGGCCGCGCTTGCCCTGCAATTCGCCGGCCAGTTCCGAAAGCCGCCGGTGCGCGCCGTACAGTTCGCGCTGGGCGTCGTCGCGCGCCTGTTCGGCCGCCAGCCGCTGCGCGCGCACTTCCTCGGCGCGTTGCGCGAGCTCCTTCAATCGCGACTGCAATTTCTCGATTTCGTCGTTGAGCGCCTGCAGTTCGCGGCCGCGCGCCAGCACGCCGACCTTTCCGCCTTCCTCGCGGCGCACGCGCGCGAAGCCCGCGCCCAGCCACACGCCTTCACGGGTAATGACCGAATGCGGTGCCGACAGCGAGGCCGCGATGGAACGCGCCTGCTCCAGCGTTTCCGCGGTGCGCACCTGCGCCAGCAAGGCCAGCGCGGCGGATGGACCTCGCGCCTGTGCGGCCAAGGTGCCTTCGAGATTCGGAACCGGCGCAGCATCCGACCCGACCAGGCTGATGTCGGCGCGCTCGATCGCTGCCATGTCGGCGGCGAGGTGCAGCGGATCGTCCACCAGCACGCCTTCCAGCAGGCCGGCCAGCACGGTTTCCACCGCGCGCTCCCAGCCGTTTTCCACTTTCAGTTGCGCACCGAGCCGCACGCCATCGGCGAGGCCGAATTTCTGCAACCACTCGCGCGCGTGGTCACGATCCTGGCCGAGCGCGGCGTATTGCAGCGCTTCCAGTGAAGCGATGCGCCCGCGCAGCGACTGTTCCTGCGCGCGCGCTTCCGCCAGCCACGATTGCGCTTGCCGTTCCTCGCCGAGCAGGCGCTCGGCGTCGGCCTTCTGCGCTTCCATCTGTTCGGTGGCCGACTCGATCCGGCCGCGCTGCGCCGAGTGTTCGGCTTCCAGCGCTTCGGCAGCCTGGTGCAGCGCGTCGAGATCGTAGTTCTCGCGCTCTTTCTGCAGCGCTTCGCGGCGGCGCGCCAGTTCCAGGCCCTGGCGATCGAGATGATCGATATTGGTGCGCTCGACATCCGCCTCGCGCGAGGTCGTGGCCGAATCGCCGCCATGGGCTTCCCAGCGCTCCTGCCAGGCCGCGTGGGCGGCCTCGGCTTCGCGCAGTGCGGCACTCGCGCGCGCCTCGGCTTCGCGCAGGCGCTCCAGTTCGGGTTCGCCTTCGGCCAGCGCGGCACGCACGGAGTCGTGCTGCTCGCGATCGGTGGCGATATGTTCGTCCAGTTCCTTCCACGCCCGCTCGGCTTCCTCGCGCGCCTGGCGCAGGCGTTCGCCCAGTTCCCGGTGATGGCGAATCTGCTGCTCGACGCGCGCCAGTTCCAGGCCCTGGCGATCGAGATGATCGATATTGGTG
>DASVDY010000248.1:0-2172 GCA_036380855.1 Rhodanobacteraceae bacterium | reverse complement strand
CGCGACGCGCAACAACGCCACCGACGCAAGCCATTCGGCGACCGGCACGAGCCGCAGGGCAAGCCAGCCTGGCAGCGGATCGTTGCATGGCGGCTACGACAGTGTCAGCCGGTTGCAGGACACGGACCCGACTAAGCCGCGCGAGGCCGCGGAACTGCCGCGCTCGAATCGCCGGCCGGAAGGCGACAAGCGACCGAAGCGGGGATTGCTGTCGCGCCTGAATCCGTTCTCGCGCCAATAATCGATTCGAAACGTGCGCCAGAACGGGAAACGGCCCCGAGGGGCCGTTTCATTCTTCTGCAGTCGCTACCGGTTTACCAGCCGCGACGGCCGCCACCGCCGCTGCGCTTCGGCTTGTCCGTGGCAACGTTGACCTTCAGCGGGCGGCCGCCCAGGTCATTGCCGTTCAGCTCAAGCGCCTTCTCGGCCGCCTGCTGCTGCGAGAACGTGATGAACGCAAAACCCTTCGGCTTGCCGGTGTCACGATCCTTGATCATCGCGAGTTCTTCGATATCGCCATAACCGGCGAAAAGGTCGCGCAACTGGTCTTCGCTCACGGTGAACGGAAAGTTGCCGACATATAACTTGTTCTGCTGCATCACGTCTCCAGGTGTCTTTCACACCATCATTTTTACGAGCCGCAGATGTTACGCCCTTTCCACCCGGAAAACCCGAATATCCGCCGAACGGTCAACCCGCCCCGCCTGCGCATCCTGGCAGCGACAGGAACGGCGGCCGGCAGGCCGCCGTGCAGGGGCATCAGGAACCGGAGCTACTCGACAACGAACTCGCGCAGCATCTGCTGTGCATTGATCTCCGAAACCCAGGCGTAACGGCCAGGTTCCAGGTCGATCGAAAGATAGCCGTTGCGTCCCGCCGGCGTATTCTCGACGCCGCCGAGGAACTCGACCGGCGCGGGCGCGCGCAGGCCGTCGATATTCATCCAGTCCATCCAGTGCACCAGCTTGCTCGCGTCCGTTTCCCCGGCAAGCCGGGCAAGGTGCACGTCGTAAGGCAATGGCGCCTGCGGGTCCTCGACAAAGTTCACACGCACCAGGTGCGGCCCGGCGGCGACCACGGCGGGCGCGTCAATACCCGCGTTCGAGAGACGGATGTCGAAATCCGCCTCGGGCTCCGCTGCGCCATTGTTGTCGGCCGTTACCTGGATCTCGCGCAACATGCCCATGGAGGTATGAAACAGGCCATCCGGTGACTTGACGTAGCACTCCATCAGGTACGTGCCGGGCTCATCGAGATTGATGGTGGCCATCGTCGTACCGCCGGGCGACAGCAGTCCCGGCCCGCCGCGATATTTCGATTCTGCCGCCCACGCGGGCAAGCCGCCCAGGATCGCGCCCGCACCGGCCCGGTCGACTTCACCGGCGGCAAGTGCGGCCATCGCCTGGTCAAAGAGCGGCACCACTTCGCGCTGCTGATCGGCAATCGTCTTGCCGTCCGGCAGCCGGTAGAACACCACGAAATGCGCTTGCTGGCCTTCATTCCTGAGCCGTACCGTCGTCCATCCTGCCGGCACTTCGTCCGGAGCCTCGATCCGGTAGTCGCCAACGACGACATCCATGACCGGAATATCCGCCAGCGGACTGGCTCCCGCTCCGCTCATCGCGTTGCCTGTCGCTGGCGCGATGTCCGCGGCTGCGCCGCCCTGCGCCTTGTCGTCCACGGATGGTTCCGGCTTCTGCTCGCAAGCGGCTGCGGCTGCAAAAAGAAGTGCAATGAATATCACCTGCGCCCCAGGGCGCCTTTTGATTGATGGCATTTTCGAATTCCCCCCAACAGGATTCATGAGCGTGTGGCATCGACCGGAACCGGTCCTGGACCTTGTCCCTGCGAAACAGCAATCACCGACTCAGCAACTCGATCGCAATCGCGAGCTGCGCAGCGAACCCGGCCACGAAGGCCAGCGTCCGGAGCCACGGAATACCCAGCAGATAAACAATCGCGTGCACGAGCCGCGCCCAGAAATAGACCATCGCGGCCATCGCTGTGACGCCCGTGCTCACCCCCAGCGCGTGCGCCGTCAGCAACAGCGCCGCGAAGACCACGAGGTTCTCCACCGCGTTGCCATGCGCAGCCTTCAGCCGTTCGGCCCATGGCGCGAGCGGCTTCGGGTCAGAGGGATAGCCGACCGTGTCGGCGATTCCCCGAACGGCG
>DASVDY010000247.1:0-6205 GCA_036380855.1 Rhodanobacteraceae bacterium | reverse complement strand
CACCACCGCGATCGCGATGCGCGGGGAATCCGCGGGCGTGAAGCAGATGAACCAGGCGCGATGCCGCTCGGCGAGGATGGTCTTGTCCTTGGTGTCGGTCCACGCATCGGTCTTGCGCGAGAAGCGCTCGGCGGTGCCGGTCTTGCCCGCGATCACGAACGGAAATCCCTTGCCGATGCCGGCTGCGTAGGCAGTGCCGTGCGGATCGTTGACCACGCCGATCATGCCCTGCAGGACCGCGTCGTAGTCGGCCGGGTTCTTGATCGCGCCCGGCCCGGAAGGCGGATCGGCCACCAGGCTCACCGGCGCGTGCAGGCCCTCGCTGGTGCCGCGCAGCAGGTGCGGCGTGTGCGGCACGCCGCGATCGGCGAACATCGCCACCGCGTGCGCGAGCTGCATCGGCGTCACCATCCAGTAACCCTGGCCGATGCCGGCGATCACGGTCTCGCCGGTGTACCACGGCTGGTTGTAGGTGGCGCGCTTCCATTCCGGTGAAGGCAGCACGCCATCGCTCTCCGACGGCAGGTCCACGCCGGTCTCGCTGCCGAAGCCGAACTTCGACAGGAAGGCATCCATCTTGTCTATGCCCATGTCCAGCGCCAACGAATAGAAATAGGTGTTGACCGACTGGATGATGGCCTTCTTCAGGTCGGTCACGCCGACGCCGCCGCGCACGTCGTCCCGGTAACCGCGGGACACGCCCGGGATGTACCACGTGCCGGTGGACACGACGGTGTCCTCCGGCGTGCGGAAGCCCAGTTCGAGGCCCGCGAGCCCCATGAACGGTTTCACCGTGGAGCCCGGTGGATAGCCGCCGCGCAACGCCCGATTGAGCAGCGGCTTGTCCGGGTTCTGCAGCAGGTCGGAGTAATCGGCCTGGCTGATGCCGTTGACGAAGAGGTTGGGGTCGAAACTCGGCACCGTCACCATCGCCAGCACTTCGCCATTGCGCGGATCAATCGCCACCGCCGCGCCGGGGCGGCCGTCGAAGGCATCCATTGCGGCCTTCTGGATGTGCGCGTCAATGCTGAGGTACAGGCTCTGCCCCGGTTTCGGCGCCACGCGCTCCAGCACGCGCTGCGGGCGCTGGTCGGCGTTCACCTCCACCAGCTCGTAACCGGGCGTGCCGTGCAGCTTGTCTTCGTAATACTTTTCGATCCCGGTCTTGCCGATGTGCGTGGTGCCGGCGTAGCGATCCGGGTCCAGGTGCGCGAGATCGCGGTCGTCTATGCGCGCCACGTAGCCGATCACGTGCGCGAACTCCGCGCCGAATGGATAGTTGCGGGTGAGATAGGGCACCACGTCCACGCCGGGGAATTTCCAGGCATTGACCGCGAAGCGGTCCATCTCGTCCTCGCTCAGGTGGAATTTCAACGGCACGCCCTCGAACGGGCGGTGCTGCTTCAGCGAGCGCTTGAAATCCTGGATGTCATCCGCGGTCAGCGGCACCACCGTCGAGATCCGCGCGAGCAGCTCGTCCATGTGCTTGATCTTTTCCGGCGTCACTTCCAGCCGGAACGCCGGAACGTTGTCGGCCAGCAGCACGCCGTTGCGGTCGTAGATCAGCCCGCGCGGCGGCGGCAGGTGGTGCAGGTGCACGCGGTTGGCCTGCGAGCGCGTGGTGAACTCGTCGTGCCGCGCCACCTGGAGGTAGAAAAAGCGTCCGCCCAGCACGATCAGCGCCAGCACGATCAGCGCGAAGCCGGTGAACGCGCGGCGGGCGAAGTGCGCGGATTCGCGCCGGTTGTCCTTGAGTGTGCGCCTGCTCTTCATGCTTCAAATCGCGGGCGCGCATCGTCCGCCGGAATGGAGGCAAAACCCCTGACACGGATAAACACGGATACACACGGATAAAAGCTGAAGCAGACTGTTTCTGATTCGCGCTTATCCGCGCCAATCCGTGTCAAAAATGCTTTTGTCGGCATCACCGCCTAGGTTTCCTTGGCGCGCAAGCGCGCCCGCACGTCGTCTATCAGGAGAAAGACGAACGGCCACGCGATCATGCCGGTGAACGGCGCCAGCCAGAAACTCGCCGGCGGGCGCGGATCACCCGCGAACAGTCGTATGAGCAGCAGCAACACGCGATCGTTCAGCAGCAGCACCAGCACGGCCAGCGCCTGCTGCCACATCGGGAAGAAGCGAAGTCGCGCGCGGAAGCGCAGCACGATGAAAGTGAGCGCGGCCAGTCGCAGCGCCTGCTCGCCGAGCAGTGCGCCGTCCAGCACGTCCGCGCCAAGCCCGACCAGGAACGCCAGGCCGATGCCCACGCGCTCGGGCGATTCCAGTGACCAGTAGATCAGCACCAGCGCCGGCCAGTACGGCTTCAAGGGCGCCATCGCCTGCGGCAATGGCATCAGCATCAACAGCAGCGACAGGATGAGGCTGCCGGCGAAGATCCAGAATTGCGCGCGCTGCCTGTTCATCGCTGCGACACCGCTTCGCCATCCGGGAGGCGGTGTCCCGCTCCCGCTCGCGCTCTACGCGGACTGGCCTCCCCCGCAAGCGGGGGATGGGATTTCGCCGCGCCGGAAGAACCCGCGAGCGACGCCGGCGGACCGACCAGCGGGGCTGCTTTCGGCGGACCCACCTGTTCGGGCTGGTCGCGCAGCAACAGGACTTCACCGCTGCGCGCGAGTGCCGCCGCCGGCTTCGCGCTGGCCTGCGCGAACATGCCCGAAGGATCCGGCCCCACTTTCGTGATCGTGCCGACCGGAAACCCGGCGGGAAAACGTCCGCCGAGGCCGGACGTGGAGATGCGGTCGCCCACTTTCACGTCCGCCGAGAGGGGAATGTCGGAGACGATCAGCCGGTCCGGCGCGCCGCTGCCGTGCGCGATCCCGCGCAGCCCCGAGCGCTCGTCCACCACCGGGATGGAATGGTTGGCGTCGGTGACCAGCAATGCCACGCTCGTGTGCGGCAGGACTTCCACCACCTGTCCCATCACTCCGTGCGCGTCAATCACCACCTGTCCGACGTGCACGCCTTCCCGCGCGCCGGCGTCAATCACCACGCGGTTGCGCGCAGGGCCGAGGTCCACGTCGATCAGCCGCGCCAATTGCACGTCCATGCCGAGCATGCGGCGCGTGTCCAGCAATTGCTTCAGGCGGGTGTTCTGCGCGGCAATGGCGTTCATGCGGTTGAGCCGGGCCTGCGCCAGCAGCAGCGCTTCGCGCAGGTGCCGGTTCTCGTCCACCAGTTCACCGTGACCGGTGAAAGCCGTGCGCAGGTTGTGCACGGCTTCGCCCGGCCAGGCCGCCGCCCGGTAGATCGGCTCGACCGCCACCGACGCCGCGTAGCGTGCGCGGTGCAGCCAGTCGTTGCGGTGATCCAGCACCATCAGCACGCAGGCCAGCGCGAGATATCCCATGAGGCGCAACGTGCCCACCGCCGCGTCGGCGAAGATGGGTGAGGATTCCTTGTGCGGAAGCGCCATGGCCGGAAGCCGTCAGACGGCAGACGAGAGACGGGAAACAAAACCGGAATGCAGCATCGCGCCGATTGGCAGGACCGGGTGCGAGGGATGTCGCATCTATCGTCTCCCGTCTCCCCCTTCCAGTCTTCCGGCTTTGCCGAAACTTACTCCGACGCGAAGAAATCGCTTCCATGCTGGTCTATCAGCTCCAGCGCCCGGCCGCCGCCCCGCGCCACGCAGGTCAGCGGATCGTCCGCCACCTGCACGTGCAGGCCGGTCTCTTCCGAAATCAGCCGGTCCAGGTCGCGCAGCAGCGCACCGCCGCCGGTCAGCACGATGCCGCGCTCGGCGACGTCCGAGCACAGCTCGGGCGGGGTCTGCTCCAGCGCCGAACGTACCGCGGCCACGATACCGGCCAGCGGTTCGTGCAGCGCCTCCAGCACCTCGTTGGATGTGATGGTGAACATGCGCGGCACGCCCTCGGCGAGATTGCGGCCGGAGACTTCCATCTCGCGCACGTCCGTCTGCTGGTAGGCGCAGCCGATTTCCACCTTGATGCGCTCGGCGGTGGCTTCGCCGATCAGCGTGCCATGGTTGCGGCGCACGTAATTGATGATCGCTTCGTCGAAGCGGTCGCCGCCGATGCGCACCGACTGCGAATAGACGATGCCATTGAGCGAGATCACCGCCACTTCCGAGGTGCCGCCGCCGATGTCCAGCACCATCGCGCCGCGCGCCTCGTGCACCGGGATGCCCGCGCCGATCGCCGCCGCCATCGGTTCCTCGATCAGGAACACGTCGCGCGCGCCGGCGCCCTCGGCGGATTCCTTGATCGCGCGGCGCTCCACCTGGGTCGAACCGCACGGCACGCACACCAGCACGCGCGGGCTGGGCCGCAGGAAGCGCGAGCGGTGCACGGTCTTGATGAAGTACTGCAGCATCGCCTCGGTCATGGTGAAGTCGGCGATCACGCCATCCTTCATCGGCCGCACGGTGACGATGTTGCCGGGCGTGCGCCCGAGCATGCGCTTGGCCTCGTTGCCGACCGCGGCGACCGCGCGCGGGCCGCCGGGGCCGCGATCCTGGCGGATGGCGACGACGGAGGGTTCGTTGAGGACGATGCCCTGGCCGCGCACGTAGATCAGCGTGTTGGCGGTGCCGAGGTCAATCGAGAGGTCGTTGGAGAAGATGCCGCGGAACAGTTTGAACATGCGCGAGCGGGCTCGTGAAGGCGGTGTGATGCAGCGGGGCTGAACGCCGCAGTCTAGTGAGCCCGATCCGCGCCCGCAAGCGCGCGGAGGTTAAAAAAGCCTTGTTGCATGCGGGTTCCGGCGGGGTCGTGATGGTGGTCACGTTCGCCCCTTCCGGCTACGATCTCGTCCTTTGCCCCCGGGGAACACGCAATGCCCGCTGCCCTGATCTGCGGATCGATGGCCTACGACACCATCATGGTCTTCCAGGACCGCTTCAAGAACCACATCCTGCCGGACAAGGTGCACATGTTGAACGTGTCGTTCCTGGTCCCGCAGATGCGCCGCGAGTTCGGCGGCTGCGCCGGCAATATCGCCTACAACCTCAAGCTGCTCGGCGGCGAGCCGCTGCCGCTGGCCACGGTCGGCCGGGATTTCGACCCCTACCGCAAGCACCTCGCCGCCTGCGGCATCCGCATGGACGGCGTCCGCGAGCTGCCGGACACCTTCACCGCCCAGGCCTTCATCACCACCGACCTGGACGACAACCAGCTCACCGCCTTCCATCCGGGCGCGATGATGCGCAGCCACGAGAACCACGTGCGCGACATGCCCGGCGTCGCCTTCGGCATCGTCGCGCCGGACGGGCGCGACGGCATGCTCCAGCACGCACGCGATTTCGCCGAACGCGGGATTCCCTTCATCTTCGACCCGGGCCAGGCGATGCCGCTGTTCGACGGCGCCGAATTCCGCGCCTTCATCGAGCAGGCCGATTACGTCACCGTCAACAGCTACGAGGCGAGCCTGCTGCAGGAACGCACCGGCTGGTCCGAACGCGACATCGCCCAGCGCGTCAAGGCCTACATCGTGACGCACGGCGGCGAAGGCTCGGCGATCCACACACGCGACGAAGTCCTTGAAGTTCCCGCGGCGACACCGCGCGCCATCACCGACCCGACCGGCTGCGGCGACGCCTATCGCGCGGGCCTGATCTTCGGCCTGATGCGCGGCTGCGACCTGCCGACCGCGGGGCGCATGGCCTCACTGATGGGCGCGCTCAAAATCGCGCATCCGGGCACGCAGAACCAGCGGTTCACCTATGCGGAATTCGCGGAGGAGTTCCGCAAGCAGTTCGGCTATTCGCTGGATTGATCTTCTTCGTCCGCGAGGTATTCCATCGTCATTCCGGGGCCGCCGAAGGCGGAACCCGGAATCTGCTCTTCCCTTCTCCCCTTGTGGGAGAACCGCCATCCATGGCCGAAAGCTCCTTGGTGGCGCGAAGCGCCGGATGAGGGGTTGCGCACGAAGTGCGCCGCTTTCGCTCATCGAAGCACGACATCCATGTCTTTTTCCGCTCGCCTCCCGGGCGAGCGGGCTACTTTTGTTTCGGCAAAAGTAGCCAAAACCATTGGCGCCGGGCATGACGGTCTCGCCAACGTCCGGTTGGCTCGACTGCCCTGCACTTCTCGCCGGGCGCGCGCCGGCGCGAACTCGCACATCCCTGTGCTCGGACATCGCGCCTTTCCCGCGCGCCCGGCTGCGATGCTCGGCGCCATGCGACGGCGCCGAGCTCACTTCGACACGGCCATCCATGGCCTGCGTT
>DASVDY010000246.1:0-2177 GCA_036380855.1 Rhodanobacteraceae bacterium | reverse complement strand
CGCAGCGCGGTCTGCACCATCCGGCGCAACATGTTGATGTCCACCGGCTTGGAAACGAAGTCGAAGGCGCCGGCCTTCAGCGCATCCACCGCCGCCTCGACGTTGCCGTAGGCGGTGATCATCGCCACCGGCGTGTCCGGGTATTGGCGCGCTATCAGTTCGATCAGCTCCTGGCCGGTGCCGTCCGGCAAGCGCATGTCGGTGAAGCACAGGTCGTAGGCCTGCTCGGACAGCAGGCGCTTGGCTTCGGCCACGTTGGCCGCCGCATCCACGTTGAGGTCCATGCGCCCGAGCGTGATGCTCAACAACTCGCGAATGTCGCGCTCGTCGTCAACGACCAGGACGGTCTGCTTGCTGCCCATTGGACCCCGGAACCCCAAGATGTCTGCGAAGCGTGAGGGTAGCGCGGCACGGCGGCAGGGGAAAGCGCCGGGGGCGGGAACCGCCAGCCAGTCGACGATTCAAGGTTGTCGGAAGTCAATAAAGCGCGAGCGGGGCGCTGCGAAAGTTTCGAGGGCCGCTCCAGAGCGTCGCGAGCGAAGGCAGATTGCGCGACGCCGGAGCGCAGGAAGCGGAGTGTACACGTCAGTACATGAGCATTCCTTGGCCCAAAGCGGTACATCCATGTACCGGGCCTGATCCGAGCACCAGCTCGCCGGCGCGCAAGCTGCCGAGCGCAGCAACTCTGGAGCGGTCCCGATCAGGCCTCGCTGCCCACCGGCATCTTCACCGGCGCGGTCAGGGTGATGCGGAAGCAACTGCCGCCGCCGGCCACCGGCACGTATTCCAGGCTGGCCTGGTTGGCTTCGCACATCTGCCGCGCGAGGTACAGCCCGAGTCCGGTGCCGTATTCGTGGGTGGTGAAGAACGGCTCGAAGATCTGCGCGGCCACCTTCGGCGGGATGCCGGGGCCGCGGTCTATCACCTCGATCAGCGGCGGACCGTCGTCGCTCGCCAGGCGCGCCACGATCATCACGCGCGCGGGCTCGTCGGGCATGCGGCCGTAGCGGATGGCGTTCTGCACCAGGTTCCACACCACCTGCTGGAGGTGCTGCGGGTCGGCCACCACCTCCACCGCGTGCGGGTACAGCAGCGCGCGCAGGCTGTCGGCGCCGAGGTCGTTGGCTTCCTTGTATTCGTCCACGAAGGTCAGCACCCAGGCGTTGAGGTCCAACGCTTCGGGCCGCGAGCGTTCGCGCCGCGACAGCTGCAGGATGTTCTCGATGATCTCGTTCAATCGCCCGCAATGGTTGTTGATGATCTCGACCATGCGCTGGTCGGAATCCGGCAGCTCGCGCGACTCGGCCAACAGTTGCGCGGAATAGCGGATCGCCGCCAGCGGGTTGCGGATCTCGTGCGCGATCGAGGCCGACAGGCGGCCCAGCGTGGTGAGCGTCAGTTGCTCGGCGCGGCGCGACACCAGCGAGGTGTCGTCCAGGAAGATCAGCACGTGCGAGTCGTCATTGGCGGCCAGGCGCGTGAAGCGCGGTGCCACTTCCGGCACGCCGTCGGCGAGCGCGACCGCGCTGGTGTCCACCTTGTTGGTGGTGCGCCAGTGATAAAGGCGGCGCGAAAGTTCCGGCGCGACCTCGCCGAGGTTGCGCTTGTCCAGCGTGGGGTTGCCCAGCAGCATCCAGGCCGATTCGTTGATCTGGTGGATGTGGTTGGCATCGTCCACCAGCAGTACGCCGGTTTTCATCCGGCGGATGATCAGCTCGTTGACTTGGCTGAGATTCGCCAGGTCCAGCCCGCGCCGTTCGGCGAGCGCCTCGCTGGCGCGCATCTGCGTGCCCAGCGCATAGCACAGCGCGGCGGTGGCGAAGTAGGCCAGTCCGAACAGGCCCGACTCCAGCAGGTTGCGCCCGGTGTCGCCGTCGCCGGCCAGCGCCTGCCCGACGATCGCCAGCGCCGCGAGTGCGGCGAACAATGCGGCCAGCCTCGGCGGCAGCAGCAACGCGCCGGCGCCGACGTTGATCACCAGCATCGCCGCGATGCCGGTGTGTGCGGCCGGCATCATCAGTGCCGCCAGCAGCGCGGCCAGCACGTCCACGCCGAGGCACGCGCTCACGTTGGCGGTCAGGCGGCGCGGCATCTGCCGCGTGCGCAGCAGTGCCAGGAGTGCGAACAGCAGATAGAGCGCCGCGGTCAACCGCGCGAGCGTCGGCAGGCGTACCGGC
>DASVDY010000245.1:0-9432 GCA_036380855.1 Rhodanobacteraceae bacterium | reverse complement strand
CGCGAACGGCGCGATCCACCTCGGCCACGCGGTCAACAAGATCCTGAAGGACGTGGTGGTGCGCTCCAAGCTGATGGCGGGCTTCCGTTCGCCCTACATTCCCGGATGGGACTGCCACGGCCTGCCGATCGAGATCGCGGTGGAGAAGAAGGTCGGCAAGGTCGGCCAGAAGGTGGATGCCGCGGAGTTCCGCAAGTTGTGCCGCGACTACGCCAACGCGCAGATCGACCTGCAGCGCAAGGACTTCAAACGGCTGGGCGTGCTGGGCGATTGGGAACACCCCTATCGCACGATGGACCTGCAATACGAGGCGGACATCCTGCGCGCGCTCGGCAAGGTGTTCGCCAACGGACACGTCACGCGCGGCTTCAAGCCGGTGCACTGGTGTTTCGATTGCGGTTCTGCGCTGGCGGAAGCGGAAATCGAATACGCCGACAAGGAGTCGCCGGCAATTGACGTCGCCTATGACGCGCTCGATCCCAGGGCACTGGCCGCCAAATTCGGCGTGCAAGTGGGCGGCGATCACATCGTCGCGGTGCCGATCTGGACCACCACCCCGTGGACGCTGCCGGCGAGCCTGGCGGTCACGCTCGGGCCGCAGCTCGACTACGTGCTGGTGGAAGGCCCTGCGCGTGGCGGCAAGCGCGTGTTGCTGGTGCTGGCGGAAACGCTGGCCGGCAAGGCGCTGGCGCGTTACGGCATCAACGAGATGAAGGTGCTCGGGCGCGCGAAGGGTGAATCCTTGGCGAGCTTTTCCCCGCTCCCTTCGGGAGAGGGTGGCCGCAGGCCGGATGAGGGTTCGGGTGGAACGAAACCTGATGGCGATACCGAACCCCCGCCCCAACCCCTCTTCCGGGGGGGGAGGGGCTTGAAGCATCCTTTCTACGACCGCGAGATCGCGCTGATCCTCGGCGAGCACGTGTCGGCGGAGGAGGGCACCGGCGCCGTGCACACCGCGCCCGGCCACGGCGCGGACGATTTCGTGGTCGGCCAGGAATACGGGCTGGTGGAGAACACGCCGGCCAACGTGCTGAATCCAGTCGGCGCCAACGGCGTGTACCTGCCGGGCACGCCGATGTTCGAAGGCCAGCACATCTGGAAGGCGAACGATTCGATCATCGAGTTGCTGCGCGGGCGCGGCGTGCTGTTGCACGCGGCGAAGCTCACGCACAGCTATCCGCATTGCTGGCGGCACCGCACGCCGATCGCGTTCCGCACCACGCCGCAGTGGTTCATCGGCATGGAACGCGCGGGCCTGCGCGGGAGCGCGATGCGCGCGATCCGCAACGACGTGACGTTCTACCCGTCCTGGGGCGAAGAGCGCATCGCCGGCATGGTCGAAGGACGGCCGGACTGGTGCATTTCGCGCCAGCGCACCTGGGGCGTGCCGATCGCGCTGTTCGTGCACAAGTTGACGCACGAACCGCACCCGCGCAGCGCGGAATTGCTGGAGCGGGTCGCGCAGCGCGTGGAAAAGGAAGGCGTGGACGCATGGTACGCATTGGAGCCCTCCGAGCTGCTCGGCAACGAAGCGAAGGATTACGAGAAAGTCACTGACATCCTGGACGTGTGGTTCGACTCCGGCACCTCGCATTTCTGCGTGCTCGACCAGCGCGCGGAGCTTGCGCGCAAGCCGGGCGACCAGGTGATCTACCTGGAAGGTTCGGACCAGCACCGCGGCTGGTTCCAGTCTTCGCTGCTCACCAGTTGCGCGATGCACGACCACGCGCCGTTCGACGAGGTGCTGACCCACGGTTTCACCGTGGATGCGGCCGGCCGCAAGATGTCGAAGTCGCTGGGCAACGGCATCGAGCCGCAGGCCGTGATGAAGCAGTACGGCGCGGACATCCTGCGGCTGTGGATCGCCTCGGCCGATTACCGCAACGAGATGGCGCTGTCGGACGAGATCCTGAAGCGCGTGGCGGATTCGTACCGCCGCATCCGCAACACCGCGCGCTTCCTGCTCGGCAACCTCGACGGTTTCGATCCGGCGCAACACCTGTTGCCGGTGGAGGAATGCCTGTTGCTGGACCAGTGGGCGGTGCAGTGCGCGCACGACGTGCAGCAGGCCGTGACCGCGGCGTATGCCAAATACGATTTCCCGGAGATCGTGCAGCGCGTGCAGAATTTCTGCACCAACGAGATGGGTGCGCTGTACCTGGACATCACCAAGGACCGCCTCTACACGATGCCGCTGGACAGTCGCGGCCGGCGCAGCGCGCAGAGCGCGATGTACCGCATCCTCGAGGCGATGGTGCGCTGGCTGGCCCCCTTGTTGAGCTTCACGTCGGAAGAAATCTGGCAGCACATGCCGCGCGCGATGGTCGTGGACGGCAAGGTCGTCGAGCGCGATGCGTCGGTGCTGTTCCACACCTGGTACGACGGACTGAAAGCGACGCAAGGCTCGCCCGAACAGCGTCGCTGGTGGAGCGACCTGCTCGGCATCCGCGAAGCGGCTTCGCGGGTGCTGGAAGGCATGCGCAAGGATGGCAGGATCGGCTCGTCGCTGGACGCGGAGCTTTCCATCCATGCCGATGCCGCGCTCGTCGAGCGCTACCGCGAGGTCGCCGACGAGCTGCGCTTCTTCTTCATCGTTTCCAATTTGCGGCTGGATCGCGGCGCGCAACCGGAAGGCGCGGTGCTGACCGAACTGGAAGGCGCGGACGTGTACGTCGCGGCGAGCGTGAGCGAGGCACCGAAATGCGTGCGCTGCTGGCACCATCGCGGCGACGTCGGCGCGCACGCCGACCACCCGGAACTGTGCGGGCGCTGCGTGGAAAACGTCCAGGCGTATGAAGGCCACGGCGGCGGCGAAACGCGGCGGTGGTTTTAAGCTTTGAACCCCTCTCCCTCCGGGAGAGGGGCAGGGGTGAGGGTTCGGCATTCTCGAATCCTCCCTCCAAAACCGAACCCTCACCCGGCGCTGCGCGCCACCATGGAGCTCTTTGCCATGGATTGGCGCTTTCCGGTGGGAGAGGAAGAGCAGGCATCAAGTCACATGATTCGAAATCCCAAACCCAACGCGTTTCCCTGGCTCATCGTGTCGGCCCTCGTCATCGCGCTCGACCAGGGCACGAAATGGCTGGTGCTGCAGAAACTCGTGCCGTACATGCCGCACGCGGTGATTCCGCACGTGCTGAACTGGACGCTGGCGTTCAACACCGGCGCGGCGTTCTCGTTCCTCGCCGGCGCCGACGGCTGGCAGGTGTGGCTGTTCGGCGCGCTGGCGGTGATCGTGTGCATTGCCCTGATCGTCTGGATGGCGCGGACGCCACGGAACGAATGGCGTACGGCCTTGCCGCTGGCGCTGATCGTCGGCGGCGCGATCGGCAACCTGATTGACCGCGTGCTGCGCGGTCAGGTCACGGATTTCATCCAGGTCTACTGGCGCGCATGGTCGTGGCCGGCGTTCAATGTCGCGGATTCGGCGATCTGCGTGGGCGCGATCGCCCTGATCGTGGCCGGGCTGTTCGCGGGGCAGCCGCGACGGGAAGCGCGATAATGCCGCTCGTGGAAGTGATCCTTGCCAATCCGCGCGGCTTTTGCGCCGGCGTTGACCGCGCCATCGCGATCGTGGAGCGCGCGCTGGAAAGCTACGGCGCGCCCATCCACGTGCGCCACGAGGTCGTGCACAACCGCTACGGGGTGGAAGGGTTGAAGCGCAAGGGCGCGGTGTTCGTGGACGAGCTCTCCGAAGTGCCCGACGGCGCGACGGTGATCTTCAGCGCGCACGGCGTCTCGCAGGCGGTACGCGAGGAAGCCGCGCTGCGCGGGCTGAAGGTGTTCGACGCGACCTGTCCGCTGGTGACCAAAGTGCACATGGAAGTCGCGCGCCATGGGCGCCAGGGCCGCGACGTGGTGTTGATCGGCCACGCCGGGCATCCGGAAGTGGAAGGCACGATGGGCCAGTGGGACGCGCGCAACGAAGGCGCGATCCATCTGGTGGAAAAGCTGGAAGATGTCGCCGCGCTTGAAATCGAAAACCCGGAACGCGTCGCCTACGTCACCCAGACCACGCTTTCTGTGGACGATACCAAGGCGATCATCGCCGCGCTGCGCGGGAAGTTTCCGCAGATCGAAGGCCCGCGCAAGGACGACATCTGCTATGCCACCCAGAACCGCCAGGACGCGGTGCGCGAGCTGGCCAACGAATCGGACCTGGTGCTGGTGGTCGGCTCCCGCAACAGCTCCAATTCCAACCGCTTGCGCGAACTGGCCGAAAAGCAGGGCGTGCGCGCGTTCCTGATAGATGGGCCCGAAAGCATTGATCGCGCGTGGCTCGAAGGCGTGCGCAGGATCGGCGTGACCGCCGGGGCCTCGGCGCCCGAACAACTTGTGCGCGAGGTGATCGCGCATCTGCGCGAGCTGGGCGCGACCTCCGTGCGCGAGCTGCACGGCGAGCCGGAGGACGTCACGTTCGCGTTGCCGAAGGAGTTGCGCGACGGCGAGGGTCGCCCACTGTAGGAGCGCGCCCGCGCGCGACCGCTCTTCCGCCAGAATGGCGAGTCACTGCCGCGTGCAGGCGCGCTCCTGCAAAGAGCCTTTGCTTGCACGGCTTCCGGGCGGCCTCTAAACTTTCACGTTCGCCCGATGCCGCAGGGCGGGTCCTGGCCCGCCGCTTGCCTCAAGGAATGCCGCAGTAGCTCAGTTGGTAGAGCAACTGATTCGTAATCAGTAGGTCGGAGGTTCGACTCCTCTCTGCGGCACCATGTTTTGCAGTCGTCCGTGTTGCTTTCGCCGGCCGACAGATGCGAACCCGCACTCGCATTGATCCAGAGGCAGCCATCAAAGCTGCCGGCCATGGCCGAAGGCTCTCCGTGGTCCGTGGCTGTGCGCACGCACGCGCGCCCTGCCAAAAACCCGCCACAAGGCCGAGAGCTCCGGAATACGAGGGGCTCGACGCCGGCCGCGCGCAGGCGCGCTCCTGCAAAAGCCCCCGGGGCCCTTGCGTGTCCACTGTGCGCCATTTCCGGATGCCCTGCCGCTCATCGGCTACTCTGGACCACTCGTCGCCTCGTGCTTGGCAGGCCGATCCGGCTCCGGCCATTCTCCAAGGTGCGCAATTGGGGATCGGGGCGCATGCGTGCCGGGGAGCCAAAACCAATGATCCGTTTCGCTTCGCCGCGCGGCGCGCGCGGCGTGTCCATGATCGAGGTGCTGGTCGCGATCGTGATCTTCAGCCTCGGCCTGCTCGGGCTGGCGCTGATGCAGTTGAAGGGCGCGAGCTTCACCAAGGATTCCGGCGCACGCAGCGCCGCGGTGCTGCTGGCGCGCAGCCTGGCCGACCGCATGCAGGCCAACCCGCAGGGCGTGACCGATGGCGATTATGTGTGGACCGGCGGCACGCCGCCGACCTACACGGATTGTTCCTCGGCCGCCTGCACGCCCGCCCAGGTCGCCAACAACGACCTCAACGCCTGGCTGAGCCAGATGCAGGCCTCGCTGCCGGCCAGTGCCAGCACCGCCGCGGTGGGGCAGGTGCTCAGCAACGGCGACGGCACCTACACGATCAGTGTCCAGTGGAATGGCCAGGGCATCGCCGGGCAGAGCAGCGAGTCCGACAGTTTCGTGTTCGTGCCGAGGGCCGGCGGATGAAACTTTTCGTTCGAACCACGGATAGCGCATCGCGCGTGTCGCAGCGGGGTTTCTCGCTGATCGAGCTGATGATCGCGGTGGTGCTCGGCGCGCTGGTCGTGGCCGGGCTGATCAACGTGCTGATGGCCAACCGTCAGGCGTATCACCTGCAGGAAGCCAACAACTACAACCAGCAGAACATGCGCTTCGCGATGGACCGCATCGGCTGGTCGCTGCGGCAGGCGAGCTTCTGGGGTGGCGTGACGCCGGCCCAGATCATCGGCACCCCGACCGTGAGCGGCACCAAGGGCAGCTGCACGCAAGCCTGGGCGCTGGATGCCAAGGATGCGGTGTACGGCTACGACGGCACTTCCGCCGGCAGCGGCTTTCCGATCGCCAACTGCGTGGACGCGGCCAATTACGTCGGCGGCAGCGACGTGCTGGTGGTGCGCTACGCGGATGCCGATGCGGTGCCGTGGTCCGCGGCGACTGCGCCGACCCTGAACGCCAAGCAGATCTACCTGGAGACGCGCGCCGGCGGCTACGGTGTGTTGTTCGCCGGCAACTACCTCAAGCAATTGCCGTTCACCGACGGCGCCGGTGCCCCGCAAGAGGGGGCGTACATCTACCCCTATGCGCTCGAGATGTATTACCTGCGGCCGTGCAGCGACACCAACGGCGCGACCGATTGCAGCGCGGCTTCCGATGGCGGACATCCGATTCCCACCCTGATGCGCATGCGCCTGGACAGCACCGGCACGCTGGTCAACGAGCCGGTGGTGGAAGGCGTGGAGCAGTTGCAGTTCGAGTACGGGCTGCGCGATCCGGCCGCGGCGAACGGCAACCCGGTCCCGGTCACGTACAAGGACGCCAAGAACATGGCGGCCACGGATTGGGCCAACGTGATCACCGTGCGCATCGGTTACGTGTTGCGCTCGCAGACGCGCGATACCGCCGTGCCGCATGCCTTCGACAGCCAGTCCACCGACGTTACCAATGCAAAGTTCCCGCTGCGGCTTTCCGACGATTGCGAATACAAGGTGACTGCCAGCGGCACGGCCAGCATCGTCAGCGGCTGCACCGGCTTCGACACCACCACTGCGCTCGGCGACAAGCCGCAGCAATACACCCGCGTGCAGATGAACGCGGTGGTGCAGTTGCGCAACCCGATCCGGCAGATCTGACATGCGAACGACATCGAACCGTGGTTTCCGTCCAGCCCCCGCCCGCCAGCGCGGCATCGCGCTGTTCGTGGGCCTGATCTTCCTGGTCGTGCTGTCGCTGGTCGCGGTGATCGCGATGCAGAGCACCTTCCTCGAAATGCGCATGGCCACCAACGTCGCGCGCCACGAGGAGGCGTTCCAGATGTCGGATTCCATCCGCGGCATGATGGGTCCGTTCGTGGATTACAACCTGTTGAACGGCGGCTGGCCGGTGAGCTGGGGCGGCGCCGTGCCGGATGCGGATTTCGACTGGAGTTCGGTCTGTCCGACCGCTTCGCTCCCGGTGACCGCGAGCAACTGCCCGCTGGTGAAGACCTTCGAGGACGCGATCACCAGCGCGCCCACGCCGCTCAAGCAGATCACCGGTTCGATTGACGTGGGCGAGGAACCCTACGCGCCCTCCACCTGGGTCACGGACCTCAGCCTCACCGAGAACAACCCCAACGGCATCGGCAAGATCGCCGCGGCGATCTCGCTGATCCCGGACGGCGTGATCGCCAACCAGGGTTCCGGCACCGCGCAGGCCGCCGGCTACCGGGGCCTGGGCGTGTCCATCGCGGCCGGCGGTTTCGCCAAGTTCTTCGAGGTGCAGAGCGTGGGCCTGTCGCCGTCCGACGGCAGCAACGGTCGCGCCGTCACCATCGCCCAGTATCGCGCCGTCACCAAGTAGCGCCCGCAAGCATCGAGTGAGAGCCGCCATGTCCATCGGAACCCTTCGATTCGGCAAGCCCCGCTGGCAGAGCGCATTGGTCGCCTGCGCATGGGTGTTGCTTGCCGCGCCACTGCTGTTCGCGGTCATGGGCCGCGCGGCGATCACCTCCAACCCCAATACCCAGCCGACGCTGTATCCGCTGCAGAACACCGGCAGCGTGCCGCCGCTGGTGATGCTGGTGATGTCGCGCGACGAACAGCTCTACATCAAGGCCTACACCGATTACACCGACCTGACCAACAACGGCATCCCCGATACCACCTACAACAACAACTACGACTACGCCGGCTATTTCGATCCGAACCTCTGCTACGCCTACGATTCCTCGGTGACCGTCAGCGGCAAGAACGGCGCGGGCGCGTTCAAGGCGTCGGGTTCCGCGACCAACCACCAGTGCGACGGCACCACCTTCAGCGGCAACTTCATGAACTGGGTGGCGATGAGCCGCATAGACGTGTTGCGCTACGTGATGTACGGCGGCAACCGCGTGGTGGATGACACGGACAAGACCATCCTCGAGCGCTCCTACATCCCCAGCGACCTGCACGCCTGGTCGAAGGTGTACGCGGGCAGCGACGTCAACAAGTACACGCCCTACAGCAATTATCCGATCTCGCTGTGCAACGTCTCGCCGACCACCACCAGCGAGCCGCAGATCCGCGTGGCCAAGGGCGCCTATTACAACTGGGCCTCCACCGCGCGCGAGCAGTGCATGTGGCGCGAGGACGTGGTCTCCACGTTCGGCACCGGTTCGGACATCAACCCCAACGACGATGCGTCGTCGGGCAGCGACGAGCTCGCCACCCTGACCGCGCGCGTGGACGTGTGCGACAACACCAGCGCCCTCGAATCCTTCTGCCGCGAATACGACGAAACTTCCAGCACCGGTACCGTGATCGCGCACCACAAGCCGGCCGGCCTGCTGCAGCGCTACGGCGAGAACGGCTCGCTGCGCTTCGGCCTGATTTCCGGCACGTATTTCAAGCCGCGCGACGGCGGCGTCCTGCGCCGCGACATCGGCCTGTTCGCCGGCAACAGCTCCACCACGGCGTGCGATTACGAGCCCGCGGTCGGCAAGGTGGACGAGGTGAACCTCACCACCGGCCAGTTCTGCAACCAGGCCAGCGGAGACGAAGGCATCATCAACACGCTGAGCCGGTTCAAGATCACTTCCTGGAACCCGGGCAACCAGAACTACAACGACTGCTCCACCTACGGCATCCTGCAGCGCGATGTCAGCGGCGCGAACGGGCACATCCTCGATCCGGATGGTTCCGGCGGGTCCACCACGGCCTACAAGTGCAAGGACTCCGGCAACCCGCTGGCCGAGATGTACGCCGAAGCATTGCGCTACATCGGCGGAGCCAGTGCTTCGGGCGGCGATTCGCCCACCGCGGCGATGGTTGACGAAAGCACGACCGGCGGGGCTTCCCTGCTCGGCTTGCCGGTGATGACCACCTGGCTGGATCCGTACCGCAGCACCAACGATGGCGGCAACGCGTACTGCGCGCAGTGCAGCATCGTGGTGATCAGCACCGGGCTGGATTCGTTCGACAGCGACGAGATTCCCACCGTCAACGTGAACCTGAATACCGCCTCGGCCACCACGCTGATCGGGCAGATGGAAGGACTGGACACCAAGACGAGTTCCGGTTCGCCCCTCAAATACCTCGTGGGTCGCCAGGGCCCGTTGACTTCGACCACCTACCAGGACGTGTGCTCCCCGTTCGAAATCACCGACCTCAACCAGACCTTCGGCATCTGCCCTGACACGCCTTCGCTGGAAGGCGGCTACCAGATCGCGGGCCTCGCTTATGAAGCGTGGACCACCGACATGCGGCCGGACCTGACCAAGCCCGCGGACGCCAAGAACAAGGTGGCGACTTACGCGATCGCGCTGGCCGAAACCATGCCGACGTTCGA
>DASVDY010000244.1:0-9982 GCA_036380855.1 Rhodanobacteraceae bacterium | reverse complement strand
AGGGGGCAAAGCGCAGCCCACTTGGGGTATTGATGCCGGGCTTGCCGGCCCGGCTACGGCCAGGAGTTTCCCTCTCCCGAAGGCGGAAGAGGGAACATCGGCTTCACCACGCGCCGGCGCGCGTCATTTCGATTCAGGCAGCACGTACGTGGAGAACAGCTCGTGGATGCGTCGGTATTCGTCGTACCACGAATCGGCGTGCTTGAAGTCGTGGCGTTCCATCGGGTAGAGCGACATCCAGAAGTTCTTCTTGTGCAGCTCGATGAAGCGCTGGTAGAGGCGGATCGAATCGCCCGGCATCACGTTGTTGTCAATCAGGCCGTGGTTGATCAGCAGGGGATCGCGCAGGTTCTGCGCGTACTCGATCGGCGAGGAAATCCTGTAGGCCTCGGGATCGAGCTGCGGATCGTTGAGGATGTCGGAGGTGTAGTCGTCGTTGTAGCTCGTCCAGTCCGAGGGCGGGCGTTGCGCGGCGCCGGCGGCGAATTCGCCGGGCGCCCGCAGCAGCGCCATCTCGGTCATGAATCCGCCGTAGGAACCTCCGTAGATGCCGACGCGCTTCGGATCCACGTCGTGGTTCTTCACCAGCCAGACCTTGCCGTCCAGCAGGTCCTCCAGTTCCGGGTGGCCCATCTGCCGGTAGATCGCATCGCGCCACTCGCGCCCGTAGCCGGCCGAGGCGCGGTAATCCATGTCGAGTACCACGTAGCCTTCCTGGGCCAGCAGGTTGTTGAACATCTGCTCGCGGAAGTAGTACGACCAGCCCTTGGTCACATCCTGCAGGTAACCGGCGCCGTGCACGAACAGCACCGCCGGGTGCGTGTGCGAGGTGTCATAGTCGGCGGGCTGGTAGTACTTCGCCCAGATGCCGAATTGGCCATGGCTGCTCGGCACCTTCACGAACTGCGGCTCGATCCAGTGCATCGCCTTGTATGCGGGCGTGCGGGTATCGGTGAGGTCGTGCGGATTGGAGCCGTCGCTGCCCACCACCGCAAGCTGCGGCGGGATGTAGGCGCTCGAATGCAGCACCGCGAGCTTCGAACCGTCCGGCGACAGCGCGAACGGCGCGCTGCATTCGAAGCATGCCAGGCCTTCGTAATGCGTGACCTGCTGCATCGCACCGCCCGCGGTCGGCAGGCGGTAGACGTCGTAGTCGTAGGGCGCCTGCTTGTTGGACAGCACGTAGAACCACTTGTCGTCCGGCGACACGGTCGGGGATGACACTTCGTAGCCGGTGCCGGTCAGCGCGCGCGCCTTGCCGCCCAGCGGCTTGACGTACAACTGCGACCAGCCGCTGGCCTCGGAGTCGAACCACAGCGTGCGGCCGTCGTGCAGCCAGCCCAGCTCGTTGAAGCTCCAGTTGATCCAGGCCGGATCGCTGAGGCGATCCTGCGTCACCAGGACCGCATTGTTGAAATCCACGGTGACGATCCAGCGGTCCTTGTGGTCGTTGGACATCAGCTCGATCGCCACGTTCTTCGCATCGTCGCTCCACACGATCGCGGGCTTGCCGCTCTCGCCGGCCATGATGAAGCCCAGCGATACCGGCCGGGTCTTCGGCGCGGCCAGCGCCTTGGCCTCGTCGTCGCGGCCTTCCTTTTCCAGTTGCGCGATGCGCGGGTTGCGCAACGCCTTCAGCGGGTCGTCGTGGATGCCCGGCAGCCCCGCGGTTGAAAGCGCGTACTGCTTGTGCGCGCGCAGGTCCAGCAGCACCAGCGATTCCGGCGCCGGCTTGTTGCGGCCGACGTAGGTGCGCGCCTTCTCCGCCTGCGGATAGCCGGAGTCGTTGACGTAATGCGTGACCGTGGGGTGTTCGCCGCGCTGGTAATCCTTGGGCGAGGTGACGACGATCATCCAGCGCGCGTCCGGCGACAGCGTGCTGCCGTCGATCTTGACGTCGTCGCCCAGGTAGAACGGCGCCGGGGCACGGGTGGCGTCTTCGCTGTCCAGCTTGCGCTCGCGCGCCTGCTGCGCGTCCTTGTCGGCCTTGATCTCGCGCAGGGTCGAGAACAGGTGCAGTTGCAGCCGCTCGAGCTGGTCGGGCTGCTTCGCCTCCGGATCCTTTTCCGCCTTGAGCGTCGCGGCCGGGCCGATCGTGCCGCTGGCGAGGTCGCAGACGATCCAGGCATCGCCCTCGTGCCAGCTCAACAGGCGGCCGTCGGGGGAGAACTGCAATTCGCCGCGTGGCGCGTCGCTGCGGGTGAGCTGCCGCGTCGCGCCGCCGGCGAGGTCGCGCACGAACACGTCGCCATGGCTCAGGAACGCGGCGTGCGCGTGTGCGCGATCGAATACCGCGTAGCCATCGGCGCTCGCCAGTTGCGCGTCGTCCAGTTTCACCGGCGCGCCGCCGCCGGCGTCCACGCGATACAGATCGCGGATCTGCGAGCCCTTGCGCTTCAGCTTGAAGTACACGCTGCGGCCGTCCACGCTCCAGTACGCGTCTTCCACTTGCGGCCCGATCCAGTCCGGGTCGGCCATGATCTGCTCCAGCGTCAGCGGGCCGGTCGCCGGCACCGACGCCGCGGTGGGCAACACGGGCGCATCCTGCGGCGCCGCCTGTGCCGATGCGAACACGAAGGCGAAGGCAAGGCCGGCGAGAGCGGTTCGGCGCATGGTCGTGGACTCCGGGGCAAAACACGCAGCATAGCGGCCCGGCTCGTTGCCGCAACGGGTCGGAAGTTGGGTTTTGCCGTTACGATGGCGGGATGCTCGAAGTCCTCGAACGCGAAACGGCACCCCACCCGACCCACAGCGTGATCTGGCTGCATGGCCTGGGCGCGGACGGCAACGATTTCGTGCCGATCGTGCCGGCACTGCTGCGCAGCGGCTGGCCGCCGTTGCGCTTCGTGTTCCCGCACGCGCCGGTGCGGCCGATCACGATCAACGCCGGGATGCGCATGCGCGGCTGGTACGACATCGCCGGGTTCGACCTGGGGCAGAAGCAGGACGAGCCCGGCATCCGGCAATCCATCGGGCACGTGGAAACGCTGATCGCACGCGAGGCCGGACGCGGCGTGCCGGCCGGGCGCGTGATCCTGGCCGGCTTTTCGCAAGGCGGCGCGATCGCGCTGGCCGGCGGCCTGCGGCATGGGCAACCGCTCGGCGGCATCGTGGCGCTTTCGACCTACCTGCCGATCGCGGAAATCGTCGCGGCCGAGCGCCATGCCGCAAACGCGCGCACGCCGATCTTCATGGCCCACGGCACGTTCGATCCGGTCGTGCCGCTGGCTCTGGGCGAGGTGTCGCGCCAGCGCCTGCTCGACTTCGGCCATCCGCTTGCCTGGCACACTTATCCGATGGCGCACCAGGTGTGTCCGCAGGAGATTTCCGACCTGGCCGAGTGGCTGGGCGAGCGCTTTGGCCATAAAAGCTTTTGACACGGATCAACACGGATACGAGCGGATAAAGCCGGTCTCCATCAATCGGCATTCATCCGCTTCCGGGTGGGTGGACATTGTCCGCCGGCCGGTTTTTGATCAGTGTTCATCCGCGTCAAATCGTGTCCAATGCTCTTCATGATGCTTCCCTTCCCCGCCTGACGTTGCATACTGCGGGCGGGAGAAACCATGGCCCGCGAGTCCACACAACGCAACGACACGGTCGCGCTGCCGCAGTTCTGCGGATTGCCGGCGGTGTTCGCATTGCTGATCGTCGCCGAACTGGTGGTGGTGATCGCCGCCCTGGTGCCGGATGCGCGGATGAGCTTCGGCGGTTTCACCACCGCCACCGCCTTCGCGGTGTGGCTGGCGCTGCTGTGCGCGTTGCTGCTGTGCAAGACCGCGCCGCTGTTCGCGCGGCTGCCGGTGCGCATGGGCTACCTGCTTGCCTGCGCGACGCTGGTCGCGATCGTCGCGGCCGCGAGCGCACTGGTGGGCTGGCTGGACCACGCGCTCGGGACCTGGCTCACGCCCGCGTCGTTGCCGCGCTTCATCCTTGGCAACGCCGCCCTGGCCGCGCTGCTCGGCGCCGCGTTGTTGCGCTATCTGTACGTGCTGGCGGAATGGCGCGCGCGGCTGGACGCGGTGGCGCGCGCGCAATTCGAAGCGCTGCAGGCGCGCATCCGTCCGCATTTCCTGTTCAACAGCATGAACACCGTGGCGGCACTGGTGCGGGTGAATCCGGGCGCCGCCGAGCGCACGGTGGAGGATCTCACCGAGTTGTTCCGAGCCGCGCTCGGCCCGGACGCACGGCCCAGCACGCTGCGCGAAGAACTGGCGCTGGCGGATCGTTACCTCGACATCGAGCAGCTGCGGCTGGGCGAGCGCCTGCGCGTGGAGCGCGATCTCGACGACCTGCCCGCGGACATGGAAATGCCGCCCCTGTTGTTGCAGCCGCTGATCGAAAATGCGGTGTATCACGGCATCCAGCCGCGGCAGCAGGGCGGCACCGTGCGCCTGAGCGGCCGGCGCGTGCAGCACGGCGTGGAAATCGAGATCGAAAACCCGTTGCCGGACAACGCACCGGCAAGGCGCAACGGTCACGCGCAGGACAACGTGCGCCGGCGCATCGCCTATCACTTCGGTGCGCGGGCAGGGCTGGAGACGATCGTGGGCGAAGACCGCTACGTGGTGATCGTGCGGTTGCCGGACAAGGCGGGCTGACATGCGCATCCTGGTTGCCGACGACGAACCGCTGGCGCGAGCGCGCATGGGTGCGCTGCTGGCCGAATGCGAAGGCGCGCAGGTAGTGGCGAGCGTCGGTGACGGCGAAGCCGCGCTGCGCGAGGCCATCGCCCTGAAACCGGACGTGCTGCTGGCCGACATCGCCATGCCCGGCATGGACGGCCTGGTGCTGGCGAAACGGATCCAGGCCTTGCCGAATCCGCCGCAACTGATCTTCTGCACCGCCTACGACGCGCACGCGCTCAGCGCCTACGAGCTGCGGGCCGCGGACTACCTGCTGAAACCTGTACGCGTCGAACGGCTGCGCGAGGCGCTGGCGCGGGCGCAGGCGCTGCGCGCGCGCGAGCATGCGAACCCGCGCGAAACGTTGGTCGCGCGCGTGCGCGGCGCCCCGGTCAGGATTCCGCTGGAAGACGTCGTGTATCTCACCGCCGACGAAAAATACGTGGCGGTGCATCGCGAAGGCGAGGCGCTGCTGATCGAGGATTCGCTGAAGGGCATCGAGGCGGCATTTCCCGATCGTTTCGTGCGCATCCATCGCAACTGCCTGGTGCCGGCGGTTCGGCTGCTCGGCCTGCAGCGCGACGCGCACGGCGAAATGCACGCGCTGATCGCCGGCACCGACGACACGCCGGAAGTCAGCCGGCGGAATCTCGCGGCGGTGCGGAAGTTCCTGCGGCAGGCGTGATGCAGGAGGGGGAGGCGCAACAGCCATTCGCGCAAGCACTCCGCTCTCTCTGCTCGCGCCTCACTCCTCCCGCCTCTCCGATTAAAATCGCCGAATGCCCTCGCATACCCTCCGCATCGCAACCCGCAAAAGTCCGCTCGCGCTTTGGCAGGCCGAACACGTCGCCGCGCGGCTGCGCGCGCTGCATCCGGCTCTGCAGGTGGAGCTGGTGCCGCTGTCCACGCGCGGCGACGAGGTGCTGGATCGCTCGCTCAGCCAGATCGGCGGCAAGGGCTTGTTCCTGAAAGAGCTCGAAATCGCAATGGCGAACGGACGCGCCGACATCGCGGTGCATTCGCTGAAAGACATGCCGGCAAACCTGGAACCGGGGTTTGCGATCGGCGCCATCCTCGCGCGCGCCGACGGCGCGGACGCTTTCGTCAGCAACGGGTTCGCTTCGCTGGATGAACTACCGCAAGGCGCGCGCGTGGGCACGTCCTCGCTGCGGCGCGCGGCGCAATTGCGCGCGCGGCGGCCGGACCTGGAGATCGCCGACCTGCGCGGCAACGTCGGCACGCGGCTGGCGAAGCTGGACGCCGGCGATTACGCGGCGATCGTGCTGGCCGCCGCAGGCTTGCAGCGGCTGGGCCTGGAGGCACGCATCCGCGCGCGGCTGGCGCCGCCGCAATGGTTGCCGGCGCCGGGGCAGGGCGCGATTGCGGTGGAGAGGCGCGCGGACGATGCCCGTATCGCCGCGTTGCTCTCGCCGCTGGACGATGCCGCGACCCGCCGCGCCGTCGCCGCGGAGCGCGCGCTCAACGCGGCGCTGGGCGGCGACTGCACGCTGCCGCTGGGCGCGTGGTGCGAAATCGAAAACGGTTCGCTGCACCTGAGCGGCATGCTGGGCGATGCGCGCAACGGCCGCGTGCTGCGCGCCGAAGCGCACGGAGAGGACCCGCAAGCGTTGGGCAATGAAGTGGCGCGAGTTCTGCGCGAGCAGGGCGGCGACGAGGTGCTGTCCCGCCAGCCGAACGACATCAGATGATTCGCCTTTCCGGGGCCGTTCGCGGCTTGTCGCGAACGGAACCACGGAGCTCTTGGCCTTGGATGGCTGGCCCGTCGCACGCAGACGCGCGCCTGCGGGAGCAGATTCCGGGTTCTGTCCGGACTGCGTCCGAACAGCCCCGGAATGACGAAGATGCATGTTTCCTCTTCCCGGGTCCCGGGTCGCAACGAAAACCTCTCATCCGTCATCCCGGCGAAAGCCGGGACCCAGTGGCTTGGTGTTGAAAAGGGAGCCGAGTCGGTCGGGGTTCCGGGTTCCGCGCCGGACTTCGTTCGCCGCGGCCCCGGAATGACGAGCTTCATGCTTTTCGCCGAGTCCGGGTCCCGAGTCCCGGGTCCCGAGTCGAGTCCTACTTCGAGCCGCTGAAGCTGTACACCAGGTTGGTCGTGAACAACTGGTCCGAGTGTTCCGCGCCGGGCGCGATCTCGCTGTTGTAGCGGGTCTCGTAACCGAGCTTGAGCGCCAGCGTCTTGGTCATCGCCACCGCCAGCCCGGCTTCGTTCTGGTAAAACGTGTTCTGCGTGCCGGACTCGGCAAGCAGGGTGTCTTCGAAGCTGGTGTTGTCGGTAATGCGGTGCTTGAAGTTCACCAGCCCGCGGCCGATCGCCTGGGCCTTCGCGGCCGGATGCACCTGCGTCACCGTCGGTGGCGTGGTGGCGGTGTTCACCACCGTGTAATCCTTGGGCTGCGAACGCTTGTAGCCGGGGCCGATTTCGAAGGACAGTTCGCTGCTCGCGTCCTTCAGCGCGATGTAACCGAAGCCCAGCGAGGCCACCTGTTCCCACCGGTTGGCGGCGAAATCGTCGTGGTCGTAACGCAGCGCGCCGACCAGGTAGCTGCGCGGGTTGAACTTGTAGCCGCTGGATACGCCGGCTTCGAGCCGGTTGGCGGTCGTGTCGAAGGTGCTGGAGTAGCCCGTGGTGACGCCGTCCACCACCACCGGCGTCCTCACCTCGCCCTTGGCGCGCAGCATGTTCAGGAACAGGTCGTCCTTCCAGGTGTCGTCCTGGTAATGCAGCGAGAGCTTGGCGTTGAGGTTTTCCGAATGCGTGTTGCCGCGCGAGGAAGCGAAACCGAATTCGCCGCTGCCGCTCCAGTTGCCCACGGGAGCATCCGCGGCGTGGGCGGCAAACGACAACAGCGCGGCGGCGGCCGCGACGGCGAGCGGGGTCGGCATGCGGAACATCTTCTTTCCTCGAAGCGTGAACTTCATTCGGGTGCGACCCTGAATGATCGCAAAAGTTCGGGCGCGGTTGCGCCACGCTCACTCCGAAACGCGAGCGTCGTCACGTTGTTTTTTTGAAACTTGCGTTGAGGAATGTTCGTCTCGTCGTGCGACCGCTGCGGGCGCGACGCCAGGTTAGCCCTGCTGCACGGGGAAATAGGCGGCCACGGCGTGGCGTGCCTGCGCGAAGAACAGCCAGCGCTCCACGAACAGCCCGAGTACGCACGACACCGCGGCCAGCGGTGCGAGCCAGACGTGCGTGGACGGCCATATCAGGATCAGCACGATGGCCGCGATCGGCACGAGGGCGAGCAGCGTCACTGCATAGCGGCGCAGCGCGTGCGCGTGCTTGCGCGCGAGCACGAAGGCCATTTCGCGGGTGAGGTAATTGCCCTCGGTGGTGGGGCCCTCGAAAGGGCGTACCGAGCCGAGGGTTTCCAGCCCGGTCGCGTGGCCGGCGGAATCGGCGGGCTTCGCGTCCACGACTTTCCAGTAGGCCAGCTTGACGCCCGCCGCGATCGCCGCCAGCGCCAGCAGCGCCAGGGCGAAAGGCCCGGCGAGCAGGCCCGGATTGAACGCCAGGTAGGCCCACAACCACAGCCCGCCCGAGAGCAGGCCGAACAGGAGATAAAGCGGCAAGACCCGGGGGTCGCGCCATGCGGCAATCGGTTTCAGGGAGGTGTAGATGCGCGCGGTGCACCACAGCGTGGCCAGCGCGCACAGGCACAAGATCCCGCCGGCGACGCGGGTGGGGATGAATTCATGCTCGCCGCGGGCCAGGCCCGCGACCGCGAACATCGGCAGGTAGGTGGCCATCGCGGCCAGGCCTTCCCGCGAAAGCCACGAGGAATCCCATTGCGAGAATGCCCGCCAGGCACGGCCCGGCCTGCCCAGGTGCAGCGTGGACGAGAGCAGGCCGACGCTGACGAAGACGAAGCCGATGGCGAGCGGACCCAGCACGTTGCCACGCCCGGGCGGATACACGCCCAGCGCCAGCGCGCCTCCCATCAGGCACCACAAGCCGTAGCCGGCACCGGCCAGCACGGTGAAGAAGATCACCGAAAGTGCGGGTTTCATGGGCGGATCTCCCCCTGCACGTTCAACGCGACAATACCTTGTCCAGCCACCGCAGCAAGGGCGGCAACCGGGCAGGATCCACAGTTTCCCCTTGCAACATCGGCGCCGGCATGTGCGAACCGTCACGCCGCGGTCGCGGCGGCAGGTATTTGTTGACCGGCTTGTAGCCGAACTCCGGCATCAGGTCGTAGCCACCGCGTTCGGCGACCAGCTTCGAGATCGCCGAGTCCGGATCGCCGATGTCCCCGAAATGGCGCGCGCGGGTGGGGCAGGCCTTGACGCAGGCGGGCTGGCGGTCTTCCTCGTCCAGCGTTTCGTTGTAGATGCGATCCACGCACAGCGTGCACTTCTGCATCGTGCCACGTTTGTCGGGGCGCCCCGTCTGCGCGGGGTGCCGGCGCTCCAGCGAAATCTCTCTCGCCCCGTAGGGACACGCCCAGGCGCACAGCTGGCAGCCGATGCACTTGTCCTCGTCCACCAGCACGATGCCGTCTTCCGCGCGCTTGTAGCTGGCGCCGGTCGGGCACACCGTCACGCAATCGGGCGTTTCGCAGTGCAGGCACGAGCGGGGGAAGTGGACCACGTTTGACGTGGACGCTTGGAACGAGCCGGGCCTTGCGTCTGCGATGCTGTTGGCGTCATGCGGCGCCACTTCGTAGGTATGCACCCGGTTGAACCACACGCCCACCGGATCGGCGCCGTAGGGGTCGCTGTCGGGGAGCGGCCCGAACTGCCCGCCATCGTTCCACTCCTTGCACGCCACCGCACAGGCGTGGCAACCCACGCAGGTGTCCAGGTCAATCACCAGGCCGAGTTTCTTCTTCGATGGAGGAGGGAGAGCGGTCATGTGTGCCTTCCTCCATGCCTCCGCAGAGCTTCTGTGTTTCTTGAGCGCAGGCCATGGATGGCCGTGTCGGAGTGAGCTTCCGGCGCCGTTGCATGACGGCGAGCATCGCAGCGCCAAGCGGGAGCAAGGCGCGACTGCTTGAGCACAGGGACGTGCGAGTTCGCGCCGGCCCGCTTGGCGCGAGAAGCGCAGCGAAGTCGAGCCAATTGGACGTTGGCGAGACCGTCATGCCCGGCGCCAATGGGTTTGGCTACTTTTGCCGAAACAAAAGTAGCCCGCTCGCCCGGGAGGCGAGCGGAAAAAGACAAGGATGTCGACGCTTCAAAAGCAAAGACACTGGATTCCGGATCGCCGCTGCGCGGCGTCCGGAACGACGAGCCAGACAATGGATTCAAATGATTCACCGGGATCAAAACGGCCACATCTTCGGGATGATGTACATGGACAGTCCGCAGAACAGCGCGATCAGCGGGATGCC
>DASVDY010000243.1:0-19380 GCA_036380855.1 Rhodanobacteraceae bacterium | reverse complement strand
GCCATCTTCGCATCGTGCGCGCGGCCGGAAAGCCCGAGCACGTATTCGGTCAGGTTGTTGACGGTGTCCTCGCCGAGTCCCTTCCATGCCGGCATCATGCCGGCGCGGCCGTGGGTGATGGAGGCGATGAGGTCGTCGCCGGTGCCGCCGTAAAGCCAATCGTCATCGGTGAGGTTGGGCGCGCCCAGCGCCTGGTTGCCGGTCGCGTCGCGGCGATGGCAGGCCGCGCAGTTGTCCTCGAACAGGCGCTTGCCCATCTGCAGCGCCGATCCGTCGTGCGCGAGCTGTTCGACACTGCGCAGGCGGAAGTGTTCGAGATAAGGCGCGAGTTTGGCGTCGTTGGCGGCGACCTCGTGCGCGAGCTGGCCGTGCGCGGTCCAGCCGAGCCTGCCCTTGTGCGCGCCGAAACCGGGGAACAGCCACAGGTAGATGAACGCCGCGACGAACATGCTGCCCGACAGCACGATCCACCAGCGCGGCAGGTTGTTGAGTCCTTCGCGGACCGCGCCGTGCGCCCACACGTGCCCGGTGGTGCCATCGGATTTCACCGGCACCTTCGCGCGCGGAGCCCACAGGAACAACGAGAAGGTGATGCCCATGTTCAGCACCACCAGGAACATCACCCAGAGCGACCAGAACGACCACATCGAACTCATGTGCGATCCTCCGGGCGCGTCGCCGGGATCGCGTGATCGGGCTTCCCGGCATCGTCTTCCATCGGCAGCGACGCAAGTTCCCCGAACGTGCGCTTGTGGTGCGGCAGCCACGCCCAGATCCAGATGCCGATGAAAGTGACCATCATCAGCACGATGAACACGCCCGCGACATGCCCCCAGATCGGGTTCACGGCGCACCTCCCGCGGGTTTCGCGGCGGCGGCGTTCGCCGGTTGCGGCTCGTTCCTGATGCCGAGCCCCTGCAGGTACGCGATCAGCGCATCCATCTTGGTCTTGCCCTGGACCGCCGCGGGCGCCGCGGCGATGTCCGCGTCGCTGTACGGATCGCCGAGGAACTTCAACGTGCGCATGCGTGCCTGGATGTCCTTCGGATCGAGCTTCTCGTCCGCCAGCCAGTGGTAGGAGGGCATGTTGGACTGCGGCACCACGCTGCGCGGATCCATGAGGTGCATGCGCTGCCAGCGATCGGAATACTTGCCGCCCACGCGCGCGAGGTCGGGCCCGGTGCGCTTGGAGCCCCACTGGAACGGCCGGTCGTATACCGACTCCTCGGCGGTCGAATAGTGGCCGTAGCGCTGGGTCTCGAAACGCAGCGCGCGGATCATCTGCGAATGGCACAGGTAGCAGCCTTCGCTGACGTATACGTCGCGACCGGCCAGGCGCAGCGGATCGTACGGCTTGACGTTGGCCGGCGCCTTCACCGCGTGCGCTTCCATGAACAGCGGCGTGATTTCCGCCAGGCCGCCGATGGACACCATGATCGCGGTGAGGATGCCGAGCGTCCACGCGTGCTTTTCGATGAATTCAAAGTGGCGATAAGCCATGGGAAAGCTCTATTTGAAAGTGCGGCCACGGATGGCCGCTTCTGGACTTGCACGAAGCGATTGCATTGCCATGTCCGGAAAATCCGTCGAAGCAGCGATCACGGAAGATCGCACTCAAATGGCCGGCAGCGGCGCCGGGAACTGGTTCGGTTCGGGGCCGGGGATCGGCACCGGCATGGGCTTGATGATGTGCCGGCGCGCATCGGCCGCCGTGTACCAGAGGTTCCACGCCATCACCCACATGCCCAGCCAGATCAGCACGCCGCCGAACCAGCGGAAGAAGTAATCGGGCTTGATCGCGATCAGGCTGTCGAGGAACGAATAGGTCAGCGCGCCGTCGGGCTGCGTCGCGCGCCACATCATGCCTTCGGTGACGCCCGCGGCCCACATCGCGGCGACGTACAACAAAGTGCCGGTGATGTGCAGCCAGAAATGCAGCTCCATCGCCTTGTGCGAATGCATCGCCGGACGCCCCAGCGCGCGCGGCGCCATCGCGTACAGCGAACCGATGGTGATCATCGCCACCCAGCCGAGCGAACCCGAATGCACGTGCGCGATGGTCCAGTCGGTGTAGTGCGAGAGCGAGTTGACGGTCTTCACCGCCATCATCGAACCCTCGAAGGTTGCCGCCGCGTAGAACACCAGCGCCATGATCATGAACTTCGCGGCCGGGTCGTCCTTCACCCGGTGCCAGGTTCCGTTGAAGGTGAACAGGCCGTTCGCCGCCGAACCCCAGCTCGGCATCAGCAGCACCATCGAGAACGCCATGCCGACCGACTGCACCCAGTCGGGCAGTGCGGTGTACATCAAATGGTGCGAGCCCGCCCACATGTACACCGAGATCAGCGCCCAGAAGTTCACGATCGAGAAGCGGTAGCTCCACAACGGCTTCTGCGCCTGGCGCGGCACGAAGTAGTACATCATCCCGAGGAAGCCGGCGGTGAGGAAGAACGCCACCGCGTTGTGGCCGTACCACCACTCGACCATCGCATCCACCACGCCCGAGTAGATCGGATACGACTTCCACAGCGACACCGGTACCGCGAGATTGTTGACGATGTGCAGCAGGCCGACCGCGATGATGAACGCGCCGTAATACCAGTTGGCGACGTAGATGTGGCGGATGCGACGGCGCGCCAGCGAGCCGAAGAACACGACGCCGAAGCTCACCCAGACGATCGCGATCAGGATGTCAATGAACCACTCGGGTTCGGCGTACTCCTTCGACTGGGTAATGCCGAATGGCATCGTGACCATTGCCAGCACGCACACCAGTTGCCAGCCCCAGAAGGTGAATTCGGCCAGCCTGTCGAACGCGAGACGCGCATGCCCGGTGCGCTGCACCACGTAATAGCAGGTGCCCATCAGCGCCGAACCGCCGAAGGCGAAGATCACGCCGAAGGTGTGGTCCGGGCGGATGTGACTGAAGGTCAGCCAGGGGATGCCGAGGTTCAGGCCCGGCCAGGTCAGCTCGGCCGCCGCATACATGCCGATCAGCATGCCGGCGATGCCCCATACCGCCGATGCCAGCAGGAACAGGCGCACGACGTGGTCGTTGTAACACTCGCTGGTTTCGCAGGTCATCTTCGATTCCGGTTCGCGGGGCGCACAGCGACGTGTGCCGGAGGCAGGCCTCCTCCAGTCGGTGTCTCCGCAGGGGTACGCGTCAGGTCGCGAATTATCCCGGGCAGCGCCGGGGCGGCCTTGATCCATGTCAAGACAGGGCGCTTCGGTTTGGACTAGAAGCGACGCAGATCGCCGCATCCACGCGCGCGCATCGCCTGGAGGCCGAGCCGGAATGCGGCTTGACCGGCGTCAAGGAAGACGGGGGTGCACGATCCGAGAATCATTTCGCTTGCATGGGGAGGCCTGCATGAACCAGCGCGCGATCGATCTTTCCCTTTCGGTGCTGGCCGCCGTGATCGGGGTGGCGTTGTCGTGGCCGTTCTGGCGCGACTTCGGCTACTGGCCGGTTTCACGCGTGGCCTGGTACGTGTATTTCGGACTGGGCTTCGTGCTGTCCGTGTACGTCTTCTACGTCTTCCTCGGCGCGTTGCACACCTTGTTCGCGCATGACGCGCAGGGCCGGGCCGGCGGCGGCAAGGAGAATGCACCATGAGTTGCCGCGAGGGGGTGCCGTGTGAGGAAGGCCGCAAGCGCCTGCGCGCGATGCTGGCGCTCGGCGCGATGCTGGTGTTGTTCATCCTGCTGTCGGCTTTCTCGTTCCTGCGTTCGCGCAGCCAGGTCACGCCCGACCAGTTCCATTTCGGCGCGTACTCCGCGAACGACGGCAGGCGCGTGTTCCAGGCCTACAACTGCATGGACTGCCATACGGTCGTCGGCAACGGGGCTTACTTCGCGCCCGACCTGACCGAGGAATACCGCAAGGCCGGTCCGGCGTGGCTCGCCGCCTTCCTGCCTTCGGCCGGGCACTGGCCGAGCGAGGCCGCGTTGAAGGTGCAACTGGCCGACAAGCTGATCGCCGCCGATGCGGGTACCTCGTCGCTGGAGGAGTACTACAGGAAATTCCCGGGCGCACGCGAGCGCGTGACGCGTCGCGAAGGCGGTTCGCTGATGCCGAACCTGCCGTTCACGCAGGCGGAAGTCGGGCAACTGATCGCCTACCTCAAGTACACCTCGGCGATGGACACGGAGGGTTGGCCGCCCAAGGTCGAAGCCGGAAGCCTCGCGCATCGCCTGGCCCTGGCACACGGGCAAGCCGCAGCCGCCATGCCGCTCTCCGCCCCGACCCTCGATGCGTCGGCAACCAGCGCATCCGCTGCGGCGGGTTCCGAGCCGGCCGGGCAAGGCAAGCAGCTCGCGGACAAGTACGGATGCAGCGGCTGCCATTCGCCGGGCACGCAGAAGCTGGTGGGGCCGGGATGGGGCGGGCTGTACGGCTCGAAGGTGCAGTTGGCCGATGGCTCCACGGTCACGGCCGATGATGCCTACCTCGCAAAGAAGATCCTGCACGCAGATACGACGACCGTCGCCGGCTATCCCAAGGGCGTGATGCCCGTCTTTGCGGGGCAGCTCACCGACAAGGATGCGACCACGTTGGTGGCCTACATCCACTCGCTGGAGAATCCGAAATGATCCAGTACCGCACGCAGCGGCTCAGCCTGCGCTTCTTCATGCTGATGGTGGTGCTGTTCCTCGCCCAGGTCGGCTTCGGCTTCATCCTGGCGATGCAGCAGTCCGATCCGGGCTTCCTTGCCGGCACGCTGAATTTCAACGTAGTGCGCGCAGAGCACCTGAACCTCGCCGTGCTGTGGATCCTGGCCGGCTTCATCGGCGCGATCTTCTTCGTCGGACCGCTGCTGGCCAGGCGCGAGCTGGCGACGCCCTGGCTGATCAAGGCCCTGTTCTGGGCGTTCATCGTGGTGGTGCTGTGGAACGTCTGCACGCAGCGGCTTGCAATGCAGGGCATCGCCGGGTGGTGGGCCGGCCAGCCGTGGCTGCAACAGGGGCGCGAGTATCTCGAGGCCGGGCGGATCACCCAGGTGGCGCTGCTGGCGGCGTTCGCGACGGTGGCCTACGTGGTGCTGCGCACCTTCCCACCGGTCCGCGAATGGAATGAGATCCACTGGGGCCTCGGCATCGGCGTGACCGCACTCGCGGTGGTGTGGGTGTTCGGCATGTTCTACGTCCCGCGCCTGGACCTGTCGGAATACTTCCGCTGGTTCGTGGTGCATTACTGGGTCGAAGGCGTGTGGGAGGTCATCCACATTTCACTGGTCGGCTTCCTGCTGGTACTGCTGTTCAAGGTGGACGTGAAGTCGGTGGGCTTCGCCGTGTTCTGGGGCGTCGCGCTGGTGTGGCTGTCCGGACTGATCGGCAATGCGCACCACTACTTCTGGATCGGCACGCCGTCGTTCTGGCAATTCTGGGGTTCGCTGCTGAGCGCATTCGAGCCGCTGCCGCTGGTGTTCTGCTTCTGGCACGTCTATCTGGATGCGCACCAGAACCGGCGGCCTCTGGAAAACGCGCCGGCGTTCTACTTCATCCTCGGCTCGGTGGTGCTGGAGCAGGTGGGCGCGGGCATCCTGGGCTTCAGCATGACCTTTGCGTTGACCAACGTGTGGTCGCACGGCACCTGGGTGACGGCCAGCCACGCGCACCTCGCGCTGTTCGGCACCTTCGGCATGCTGGGCCTTGGCGCCGCGTACTACGCGGTGCCGGCGGTGCGCGGACTCGGCAACTTCGACCAGCGGTTGGGCCGGCTGGGCTTCTGGCTGGTGTTCGTCGGCATCCTCGGGCTCGCATTCGCGTTCGCGATCGGTGGCGTGGTGGAGGTGTATGCCTACCGCACGCTCGGCCTGGACTGGTTCGGCGGCGATGTACGCCCGCTGATGGCGCCTTACAAGCTGCTGCTGATTCCGTTCGGCCTGCTGTTCCTGCTGGGGGCCGGCGTGACGGCATTCGATCTGCTCACGATGGGCCACCGTACCCCCGCATCGGCCGCGAGCGGCCGCGCCGCGCGCCAGCCGGCGGGTTGGGCGCGGCCGCTGAGCGGTTTCGAGGTCGGTACCTGGCTGACCGGGATGTGGCTGTTCGGCGCCATCGTGACCTTGGGCTTGCTGTCGTTCAACCTGACCAGCGTGCGCGTGGACGGCAATCCGGGGTTGCCGTACCTGCTGTCGTGGGTGGGCTATGCCGGTTTGTTGCTGACGACGGTGCTGTTCGTGTGGCGCTTCCTCGCCTCGCTGGAAGGCCGCATGGCCGGGGCGGCGCATGCCCGCGAGCCGGTGCGGGCGGCGGCGGTCACGGCCTGATCGGAAGGCAACGAGCACGCGGGGCGCCGGAGAGGCGCAGGCCCGTGCTTGCAAGACTGCTGGAAATTCCGTTCGGACAGGCGCCGGCGCTTCAGGCGCTTGTCCCGCGCCGACGCGGAACGCCGCGCCATGGCTCCGTGGTGCCTGGAAATGGTGGCTAGGGGCGGGATCGAACCGCCGACCTCAGCATTATGAGTGCCGCGCTCTGACCGGCTGAGCTACCTAGCCACGCGATGCCGCAAAGAACCGGAAAGTCTAGCTCGCGCCGGGGGAGTGTCAAGCCGCGCACCGCCTTGCGAACTCGCGGAAGTCGCCCGGACCGGGAACGGCGCCAAGGTAAAAGCCGGAAATGGAACGGATGTCCGGTGCACGTGACGGCGCGCTTGCCGTGCCTTCGCGCGCCATGCTTGAATCGGGCCATGATTGATTTCGACGGCTACCGTCCGAACGTCGGCATCGTGCTGCTGAACGCGCAAGGCCAGGTGTTCTGGGCCCGGCGCGTGCGCCGCGACGGCTGGCAGTTCCCGCAGGGCGGCATGAACACCGACGAGACGCCTGCCGATGCGATGTACCGCGAGCTCTACGAAGAGACCGGGTTGCGCGCCGGGCAGGTCGAGGTGCTCGGCAGCACGCATGGCTGGCTTCGCTACAAGCTTCCGCACAGGTATCTGCGTCGCGACGAGCATCCGCTGTGCATCGGCCAGAAGCAGGTGTGGTTCCTGCTGCGCCTGCTCGAGGACGACAGCGCGCTGCGCCTGGACGCACACGAGACGCCCGAGTTCGACCTCTGGCGCTGGGTGGATTTCTGGTATCCGGCCGAACACGTGGTCGCGTTCAAGCGCGAAGTCTACGAACGCGCCCTGCGCCACTTCGCGCCGCTGGTGGAGACCACCTTCAGCATCACCTTGGGCATGGCGCCCCCGCGCCACCGGGATGCGGACGCGCCGGCGGGTTGAATCAGGCAAGGGACGGCCTCGTCTTTGACCGATCCTTTTTCCCGCGCTGCCATCAGCCGCGGGCATCCCGCTGGAAATATTTCCCCAAACCGCACGGGAGCAGCGCATTCTCCGCCTCCAGCGAATTCGGGGCGGATGCGTTGGTCGTTGCCCCGGCACAATGCGCGATTTCGTGCAGCAATACGGCCGCGAGGGCGGGAGTGTCCTGCCTGTTGTCCAGAAACGTATACAAGCTAAAGCCGATGTCTGATCCCGCGCTGTTGGCTTGCGGCAGATCCTCCTGCTTGTATTCCTTCCCGGTACGTGCGTTTCTGGCCCTCGGACTCAACAGGTGGATGACAAAGTCCGTGTGCTTCATCCATTCCGCGAGGGTCTTCTTGCCGGCGAGCCTGGAAAAGTACTCATTGCACCCCTTTGACCTGGCGCAATGACCCTCCAGGTAGTTCCAGGCATCCGTCAGTTGTTTCCTGATGTCGAGCGTGACGGTTGAACCATCGCTCATCGTGAGCTGGTAGACGGTGTACTTGAATGGAACGTACTCGTATTTTTCTTTCAGGATGCGGGGAACCCGGTATTTTGAATTGAAATTGATCGAGAGCGGCACGGTCGTTTCCCCTTTTCTGGAAAATTGATTGCGCTATGGATTGCCTCTCCATGCTTCGATATTCGAATTGGGTTCACGAGGGCGAATGGATTCGCGCCGGAGTGCCCTTTCTATCATGCTATTGAACGCTGTCGCAGGGGCCGCAAACACGGGGGCTTCCGACAGCACGGATCGCGCTTGCCGCACGACAAAAGGAAGACCGGCATGGGGCGGATCCGCCCCGCGGCTTCAAGGGTGGTAGATCAGAGCCTGAACCGTTCCCGCAACGCGCGCGATGTCTCGGCGTAGAGCTTTTCCAGCACCGCGACGCGCGCGGAGGGGTCGCCCAGCGTGCCGCTGCGGGCGTCCTGTTCCACGCCCTTGGCTTCGGTTGCGAGCGGTTGCGCGCCGAGGTTGGCGCTGGCGGATTTGAGCGAGTGCGCGAGCCTGCCGATTTCCGGCACGTCGTCGCGGTCGGCGGCTTCGCGCAATGATTGGATCCGCGCATCGCCGTCGGTGAGATAGGCGGTGACGAGCGCGCGCAATTCCTCGCCCATGATGTCCTCGAGGTCGGCGAGCGTGGCGGCATCGAGCATGTTGCCGTCCGCTGCGGCCGGGGCAGGCGCGGCCGGCGCCGCGGCGCGCGCTGCAGACGGCGCCGCCTTCGGCACCGGATGCGGCGCGATGCCCGGCGACGGGGGCGCCGAGGCCGGCGGCGGGTTCCCGGCCAGGGCGGCGGGTTCGGGCGTCACCGCGACCTGCACCGGCGGTTCGGGTGGTGCACTGGCCAGATCCAGCCAGCGCGCCAGCGTCTCGGCGAGCAAGGTGCGATCCAGCGGCTTGGTGAGGTAGTCGTCCATGCCGGCGTCGAGGCATCGCTCGCGATCGCCCGCCATCGCGTGCGCGGTCATCGCGATCACCGGCAGGCGCGGCACCGATTCGCGCAGTTCGCGTTCGCGCAACCGGCGGGTCGCGCTGTAACCGTCGAGCACCGGCATCTGGCAATCCATCAGCACCAGGTCGTAATGCTGCTGCTTGATTTTCTCCAGCGCCTCGGCGCCGTTGCAGGCAAGGTCCACTTTCAGGCCGAGTCGTTCCAGCAGGCGCCGCGCGACCTGCTGGTTGACCGGATGATCCTCGACCAGCAGCACCTGGCCGCGCAGTTGCCGCTCCGCCGCGTTGGCCGCTTCCGGCGAGGGCGGAACGCCCAGCAGCGGCTGCGGGCGCCCGCGCTCGGGCATGCCGTACAACCCATGCAGCGCATTGCGCAGCGCGTTGTCGTCCACCTCGCGGGTCAGTATGGCGATGCGCGGATCGGATTCCGTCGCGCCGCCCAGCGCCAGCACGCGGATCGCGGCGAGTTTCGGATCGCGCAGCACGTTGCGCAGCAGCGCGTTGGCATCGCCCTCGAGACTGGCGGTGTCCATCACCATCAGTTCATAGGCGAACGCCCGCCCCAGCGGCGCGACCTGGCGCAGCCGCACCAGCGCGGCCGGGGCGGCGGCGACGTGGGTGACTTCCAGCCCCAGCCCGGCCAGCACGGGCATGAGCCTTTGCGACGGGGTGTTGCCGCACACGAGCAGGGTGCGCAGGCCGGTCAGTTCGCGGCGCGCGCCGGCGATGTCGCCGGGCATCTTCTCGAACGGCACCGAGAACCAGAACACCGAGCCGCGCCCGGGTTCCGAGCGCACGCCGATCTTGCCGTTCATCAGGTCAACGAGCTTCTTGCAGATCGTGAGCCCGAGGCCCGTGCCGCCGTAGCGGCGAGTGACCGACGCGTCGGCCTGAGTGAACGGGTGGAACAATCGCGCGGCCTGTTCGGGTGCCAGCCCGATGCCGGTGTCGCGCACCGCGAACAGCAGCTCGTGATGGGCTGCGGTGTCGGCGCGGCGGCTGACCCGCACGGACACGCCGCCCTTCTCGGTGAACTTGATGGCGTTGCCGACCAGGTTGGTGATGATCTGCCGCAGCCGCACCGGATCGCCGCGCACGCTGGCGCGCACGTCCTCGTCCACCACGATGCGCAGCGCCAGGCCCTTGGCTTCGGCCGGCTTGTCCATCAGGCGCTGCACGTTGGACATCAACTCGCGCACGTTGAAGCCGACCTTCTCCAGGTCGAGCTTGCCGGCCTCCACCTTGGAGTAGTCGAGGATGTCGTCCACGATCCGCAGCAGCTCCTGCGCGGAGCGGTGCGCGGTGGCGAGGTAGTCGCGCTGCGTGGGCTGCAGGGGCATGCCGAGCACGATGTCCAGCAGCGGCAGGATGCCGTTGAGCGGCGTTCGGATCTCGTGGCTCATGGTGGCGAGGAACTCGCTTTTGGCGAGCATCGCCGACTCGGCCGCCTGCTTGGCGGCCATCAGCTCGCGCTGCACGCCGCGCAGCGAACTCAGTTCCGACTCCAGCGCCGCCATGCGCCCGTTCGCGTGCGCCGGTTCGCGCGCAGGATGCGGGGTCGGGAGCAGCGCCGGCATCTCCCCGCCACGCGCGCGCGCCAGCCACCCCATCGCGACCACGATCGCCAGCGGCGCGCTCAGGATCGCCGCCGAAACCATCGGCAGCCACCACCAGGCCAGCGCGATCGCGCAGGCGAGCAGGAGGCTGGCCAGCAACTTCGACCAGAGCGGCAGGGCGGGCGGATCGTTCACGGTCATTGCGGTGCGGCGTTGAAATCGTAATCCAGGGACTGTCCGGCCTGCTGCACGAAGTTGCCCTGCAGGAAATCCACGCCCGCCCCGCACAGCCGCACCGCGGTGGCGGCATCCTCCACCCGCGGCGCGATCACCTGGCGGCCATGCGTATGCGCGGCCTTGACCAGCGCGTCGAGGTCGGTTTCGCTGCCGGCGTAGCCCGGCGCGAGCTTGATGTAATCCAGCGGCAGGTGCTCCAGCAATCCCGAGGCCAGCACTTCGCGATCCACGCCGGCCAGCGACAACTTGATGCCCAGCTCGCGCAGCGCGAGCGCGAGGTCAATCAGCGCGCGCAACCGGCCGCGCGCGTCCTCGTAGCGGAACTCCAGCGCGAGGCTGCCGCGGGTAATGCCCGAGGCGGGCATCTGCTGGCGCAACTCCTCCATTCGCGCATCGTCGGTCCAGCCTTCCAGCGACTGGCTGACGAACAGGCGCACGTGGCTGCCGCTGCGCTCGCGCTCGACCAGCGTGGCCAGGCAGCGCGTCAGCACCCAGCGGTCTACCGCGCCGATCAGGCCGGCGCGCGTGGCTTCGGGCACCAGTTCGGCCGCGGCGTAGAGCTGGCCGCTGCCGTCGCGCAGGCGCAACAGCGCCTGGTACTGAGGTTCGGCCGCGCCGACCAGCGGCGCGATGGGCTGGAACACGAGATGGAACGCATCCGCGTTCAACGCGGCGCGCAACTGCGCATGCATGCCGCCGGCTTCCGCATCCAGCCTGGAGAACACGCCGATGCCGCCGCCGCCGCGACGCGCGGCGTCCAGCGCGCGCTCGGCCGCGGCCAGCACCCCGCCGGCCTCGCTCAGGCCCGGGCCGAACGCGCACACGCCGCAGCTGATTTCCACCGGCAACGCCTCGGCGCCGAAACGTTCGCGTGCGATCTGCGCGCGCAGGCTTTCGGCGAAGGTGGCCAGCGCCTCTTCGCCGCGTTGCGGCGACAGCACCAGGAAGCCGGCATTGCCGAAACGCGACACCATCTCGTCGCGTTCCACGTGCGTGGCGATGAACGCGCCGATCTGGGCGAGCAGGGTGTCCAGCGCGGTCAGGCCCAGTCGCGCGCGCAGCTCCGGCGCGCCGTCCAGTTCGGCGCACAGCACGCCGCCGCGCACGACGTTGCCGCCGGAAGTGGCGAAACGTTCATTCAGGGCTTCCAGCACCTGGGCGCGTTCGTTCAGGCCGGTGGCCGGGTCGCGCGCGCGCCGTTCGCGGCTGCGGCGCGCGGCCGCGCGCGCGCGGCGCACGCGGTTGGTGACCGCCGCCACGAGGTACTTCGGCCGGATCGGCTTGGAAAGGAAATCGTCGCCGCCGGCATCCAGCGCGGCGAACTGGCGATCCGCGTCCGGATCGCCGGACAGGAACACGATCGGCGTGCTGACGTAGCCCTCGCGTTCGCGGATCAACGCGGTCAGCTCCAGGCCGTCGCAGCCGGGCATGTTGAGGTCCATCAGCAGCAGGTCGGGCTGGAAGCGGTCCAGTTCCTCCAGCACCGTGATCGGCTCGTGCAGCACCTGCGTCACCATGCCGGCCTTGCGCAGGATGGATTCGGCGAACAGCGCCTGCGAGGCGTCGTCCTCCACGATCAGGATGCGGAAGGGTTCCTCGTCGTCGTTGCCGAGCAGCTCCACGGCGCGGCCGAGTACTTCCTCGATCGTCAGCGGCAGGGCGAGGCAGCGATCGGCACCGGCACGCAGCGCCCGCAGGCGCTGGTTGACGTCGCTGTCGGTCAGCAGCACCAGCATTGCGACCTTGTGCGAGGCACTGCCGCGGGCGGCGCGCAGCGCCGGGCCGATGCGCTCCAGCGCATCGGTGTGCGAGGCGCCGATGATCGCCAGCCGCGGGGGCAGCGCACCCAGCACCTCCACCATTTCGTCGGGGTCCGCGATCGCGGTGAGCGTGCAGCCGCGGTCCTCGAATCGCATGCCCAGCTCCGTCAGCAACGGATCGCTGCCGAGCACGTATACCGAAAGCCCGGCCTCGGTGGCGTCGGCGGAGGCGGTTGCGGCGGGTTGCGGCGCCGGACGCGCGCGCTCGGGCGGAGCCGGCGGCGGTTCGGGCACGAAATCCGCCGCGCCCAGCGCACGCCAGTGGTTCGGCGGCGGCGCCTCGTGCTGGACGTAGGCGCCTTCTTCCGCCAGCACCGGTTCGAGCGCGGGTTCGTGCGGCGGCGCCCAGAGCGGCAGCGAGGCCGGACCCTCCAGATGCGGGCGCAGGCTGTCCAGCAACGCGTCAATCTGCGTCGCAATGGCGGGGGTCGGCACCTGCTGGCTGCGGGCGTAGGGCTCCAGCGCCGATTCCAGGGCGAGCAGGCGCTCGCCCAGTTCCAGTTGGCCGTAGCGACCGCAGGCGCCGGCAAGGTTGGCGACCTCGTCGTGCACGAGCTGGAGCACGTTGATGTCCCAGCCGCCCCGGTTTTGCACGCGCGCGCGCCGCAGCAGCGTCTTCAAACGCTGTGGCAGGTGATGCAGGAACGCATCGCGCAGCTCCGCGCTCTGATCCCGCTCGGGCGCTGATACCGACATGCAGAAAACTCCCCCTCGCCCGGACTATACGCGCATCGTGAACAACTATGGCATGCAGCCCGCGTGCCGAAAGTCAGGGTTTGACCACGGCCAGGATCACGATTCCGATCAACAGCAGGGCGGGGACTTCGTTGAAGATGCGCAGCGCACGCGGACTCCAGCGAATACGGTCTTGAGCGAAGGCACCGACCAACCGCACCAGCATGGCGTGATAGGCCACCAGCAGCAACACCAGGCCGAGCTTCACGTGCAGCCACCCGGCCAGGCGGAAGTAGTCCGGGGCGACGTGCTGCCACGCGCCCAGGGTGGCCATGCCGAGCGCGATCGTGAGCAGCGCGCCGATGTGCGTTATCACGAGGAGCCGCCGTTCCATCACCTTGAAGCGCTCGCGCACCTGCGGCTCGGCGGCCTCGGCGTGATAGACCAGCAGCCGCGGCAGGTAGAACAGGCCTGCGAACCAGGTCACCATGGCGACCACGTGGAACGCTTTCAGCCAGAGAATCAACGTCGCCATGCCTGCCTCCCGGAGGCGCGCAGTATACGTGCCTGGCCTGCCGGCCGCCGCGATGCGCGGCACGCCCGGCGGCCGCCCGCCCCGGTTTGCTACGCTTGCGCCACCCCCGTCCCGTTTCTCCCGTCTGCGTCCGATGCGCTTCCCTTCCGTCCTGCCGTCGTGGTCGAGAATCCGCGCGCTGTCCGCGCGCAGGCCTCGCGCGCTGGTCGCGGCGGTGTCGGCGCTGGCGGTCGTGGCGATCTTCGGGCTGGGCGTGCTCGCCGGCCACCACGCCGCGGTGGTGAAAGGCTCCGCCGCGCACGCATTCGAACTGGCCCGGCGCAACGAGGCGCTGCAGAACCGGATAGCGATCCTGCAACGCGATCGCCAGGTTTCGCAGATCGCCGATCGCGCGCTGCAGAGGAGCCTCGCCGAGCGCGACGAGGAAATCCGCAGCCTGCGCGCCGACCAGGCCTTCTATTCCCGGCTGGTCGGCACCGACGCGCGACCCGGCGGGCTGACCGTGCATGGCGTCGCGCTGAAGCCGATCGCGCGCACGCGTGCGTTCAACTTCACGGTCACGCTGACGCACAGCGCCGAAGGCGGCAAGGAGACCGGCGGCACGCTGACGCTTGCGGTGGAGGGCATCCGCGCCGACAAGCTTGCGGTGCTGGACTGGCGCGAGCTGGTCGGCCCCGACGCCGGTGGCGGGCTGCCGTTCGCCTTCAAGTATTTCCAGCAGGTGCAGGGCACGCTGATGCTGCCGGCGGACTTCACGCCCAACCGCATCCGCGTCACGCTCGATCCGCAGGACGGCCCGCAGGTGACGCGCAGCCTGCCGTGGAGCGAGGCGCTTCGCGGCGGCGCGGCCTCCTGACCCTTGCGCGCGCGCCGGACCGCCCGCATCTTCGACCGGCGATCTTTCTATAATGCAAGCCATGTCCAGCACGCCCGACTACCGCAACCATCCCGACGCGCCGTTGCTTTTCACCGACGCCGCGGCGGCCAAGGTGCACGAGCTGATCGCCGAGGAAGGCAACCTGCAGCTCGCGCTGCGCGTGTACATCCAGGGCGGCGGTTGTTCCGGATTCCAGTACGGGTTCAGCTTCGACGAGAACCGCGCCGAGGACGACCTGGCCGTGGAAAAGGGCGGCGTCACCCTGCTGGTGGACCCGCTCAGCCTGCAATACCTCACCGGCGCCGAGATTGACTATTCGGAATCGCTGTCCGGCGCGCAGTTCGTGATCCGCAATCCCAACGCGAAGACGACCTGCGGATGCGGCTCGTCGTTCACGGTATGAACGAGCCGCGAAGTTCGGCTGCGCGCTCGCATCGCAACACATTCGCGGCCCTGCACCTGGAGCGCGCCGCCGAGCGTCGAGACGATGTCGAATGGCTCGCGACGCAGCGCGCGTCTTCGCAGGCCCGGTTCCTCTGCTTCGACAAGGAAGGCCGCGTGCCCGTGCGCGATGACGGCCTGGTGTTGCTTTCCGCCGACGCGGTCGGCGCGCAGGCGCAAGCGAATCTGCTCGGGCTGGATGATGGCGCGCCGGTGTTCCTGCTGCGCGATCCGATCGGCGCGGAAACCTTCGGCGCGGCGGAATGGATCGGCTTGCGCGAAGCCGGCGTGCGACTGCCCGCCGCCGAGGCCGGGCTGCTGGCGTACGCGCGCGGGCTGGCCAACTGGCAGGACGCGACGCGTTTCTGTTCGTCCTGCGGTGCGGCGCTGGACCTGGTCAGCGCCGGTCATCGCGCCGCCTGCCCGCAATGCGGCCGGCTGCATTTCCCGCGCACGGATCCGGCGATCATCGTGATCGTCGAGCACGATGATGCCTGCCTGCTCGGCCGGCAGGCGCTGTGGCGACCGCACCAGTACTCGACGCTGGCCGGCTTCGTGGAGCCGGGCGAATCGCTGGAAGACGCCGTGCGCCGCGAGGTGCGCGAGGAAGCCGGCGTGGAGGTGCTGGATTGCGATTACCACTCCTCGCAACCGTGGCCGTTCCCGGCTTCGCTGATGCTCGGGTTCACGGCCGTTGCGCGCGCGCGTGAAATCCGGCTCGCCGACGGTGAACTCGAGGATGCACGCTGGTTCACCGCGAAGCAGATCGTGGACGGCGTGCGCAGCGGCGCGTTGCGACCCTCGTCGCCGCTGTCCATTTCCTATCGCCTGATCGAACACTGGCTGCGCGCGCGCGCGGACGTCGAGCTGAACGACGTGGTGCGGACGGCTCCCGTCGCGTAACACGCGCCGCGGCGCGGCGATACAATCCGGCGCAAGACTCCCGTTGCGCAGACATGGCCATTCGACTCGTTGCCGCGCTGATCGTCCTGCTGCTGGCGTTTTCGCAAGTGGATTTCACCCGCGTGCGCGATTTCGCCTGGTTCCGCGCGTGGCTGGCGCAACTGAAATTCGCCGAAGGCGGCGGCCGCATCGCGCTCGCGCTGGCGCTGCCGGTGATCGCCTGCGCGCTGATCCAGCGCGCCCTGTACGGATGGGGTTTCGGCGCGGCGGGCCTGGTCTTCGCAATCCTGGTGCTGGTCTACACGCTCGGACCGCGCGAACCGGAGGCCGACATTGATGCGGTGCTCGCCGCGCCGGATGCCCCGGCGCGCGAGGCCGCTGCGCAGGAATTGCGCGGCGACGCGAGCGCCGCGCCGCTGCCGTTCACTTCGCCCGCGCTGGTCGAGGCGGCGGTGTTGGCCGGCTTGCGGCGGCGCTTCGGCGTGCTGTTCTGGTTCTTCCTGATCGGCCCGGTGGGTGCGCTGCTGTACCGGCTCGCGCACGTCGCCGCCAACGACGAGGGCGACCTGGACTTGCGTGCGCGCGACGGGGCCCGCCGCTTCGCCGCCGCGCTGGACTGGATTCCCGCGCACCTGATGGTGCTGGCGATGGCGCTGGTTTCCGATTTCGAGGCGGTCCTGCACGCCTGGCGCGCCTGGCACGCGCAGCCGGGCCGCTCGCCGTGGGAACTGGAACCGGGCTTCCTCGCCGCGGTCGCGCGTTCGGGCGTGGACGCCGACATCGAGGCCGGCGATGGCGGCGCGGTGGCCGATGCCAGCGATCCGCTGGAAGAACTGGCCGACGCGCGCCGCCTGCTGATCCGCGTACTGATCGTGTGGCTGGCGGTGGTCGCGCTGATCGTGTTGGCGGGCTGGGTGGCTTAGGTTTTTCCCTCTCCCGCTTGCGGGAGAGGGAAGCCAAGTGCGCCAGCCCGGCAGGGTGAGGGAATACCTGCAATTTTGTCGTCATCCCGGCGACGCGATGGATGGCCGCGCTTTGATGAGCGAGGAAAGCCGGGACCCAGTGACACTCATTCGTCGTTTCTGCACGACATCCATGTCTTTTTCCGCGCCGTCCCACGGCGCGGGTTACTTTCCTTTCGGGGAAAGTAACCAAAGCCATTGGCGCCGGCATGGCGGTCTCGCCAACGTCCGCTTGGCTCGACTGCCCTGCGCTTCTCGCCGGACGCGCGCCGGCGCGAACTCGCACATCCCTGTGCTCGGACATCGCGCCTTTCCCGCGCGCCCGGCTGCGATGCTCGGCGTCATGCAACGGCGCCGAGCTCCCTTCGACACGGCCATCCATGGCCTGCATTTCGTTACCCCTCCGCGCCGCGCAACTGCCGCACCCGTTGTTCGAGGTCGGCGGCGCTGGTGGAGGCGCCGTCCACCAGATGCCCGGCGAGCAGTGCGATGCGCGCGCGGAATCGGCGCGGCAGGCGCGCGCGGCCAAGCCTCGAATCGCGGCGGCTCCACATGCTGTGCCACAGTCCGCGCAACGCCAGCGGCACCACCGGCACCGGCCGTTGCGCCAGGATCTTCTCGATGCCGGGGCGGAACGCGGCGATTTCGCCGTCGTTGCTCAAGCCGCCTTCCGGGAACACGCACACCAGCTCGCCTTCGGCGAGCGCCCGGTCGATCTGGGCGAAGGCATTTTCCAGCAGGGCCGGATTTTCCTTCGTGCCCGCGATCGGAATGGCCTTCGCCGTGCGGAACACGAAACTCAGGACCGGAATCCGGAAAATCTTGTAGTACATCACGAAGCGCACCGGCCTGCGCACGCTGCCCATGATGATCAGCGCATCCATGAAACTCACGTGGTTGCACACCAGCAGCGCGGGACCTTCCTCGGGAATGCGTTCGAGGCCGTCGCAGTGCACGCGGTAGAACACGCTGATCAAAAGCCAGTCCACGAAACGCATCAGGAATTCCGGCACGAGCAGGAAGATCCACAGCGTCACCAGGGCATTGAGAATCGCGGTCGCGAGGAACAGTTGCGGAATCGTCAGCCCCGCCTTCAGCAGTACGATGCCGAACAGCGCGGCGGCGACCAGGAAAATCGCGTTGATGATGTTGTTGCCGGCGATCACGCGCGACAGTTCGTGGCGTTCGCTGCGGCTTTGCACCAGCGCGAACAGCGGCACGATGTAGAAGCCTGCGAACAGGCCGATCAGGGCCAGGTCCAGCGCGACGTGCCAGTGATTGCCGGCACACAGGAAGGCAAGCGCGTGCAGTCCATGCGTGGCCGCCACGGCGTGCTGCGAGAAATACAGGTCAATACCGAACACGGTCATGCCCAGCGCGCCCAATGGCACCAGACCGATCTCGACCTTGTGCCCGGACAATTTCTCGCAAAGCAGCGAGCCTGCGCCCACGCCGACCGAGAACAGGGTCAGCACCAGGATTTCCACGCTCGCGCCGCCGCCCAGGAACAGCTTGGTGTAGTTCGGCAACTGCGCGGTGACCACGCCGCCGAAAAACCAGAACCACGAGATGCCCAGCACCGCGTTGAACACTGCGCGATCCTTGGCGACGAAGCGGATCGCGCGCGCGCTTTCGCTGAACGCGTTCCAGTTGAATTTCAACTCCGGCGCGGTCGCAGGCACGCGCGGGATCGCGCAGCTCGAGGCAAACCCGATCACCGCCACGCCGATCACCAGGATCGTGGAAAGCATCGGCCCCACACCGATCGTCTGCATCGCCGCGCCGCCGGCGATCATGCCGACGAGGATCGCGATGGAGGTGCCCATTTCCACCAGGCCATTGCCGCCGACCAGTTCATCGGGTTCCAGCACCTGCGGCAGGATCGCGTACTTGATCGGGCCGAACATCGTCGAGTGCAGGCCCATCAGGAACAGCACGGCCAGCAACAGCGCGGGACTCGCGATGAAGAAGCCCCAGGCGGCGAGGCACATCGCGCCGATCTCGAACAGCTTCACGTAGCGGATCAGTTTGTGCTTCTCGAACTTCTCCGCGATCTGCCCGGCGCTGGCCGAGAACAGGAAGAACGGCAGGATGAACAGCGCCGGCGCCAGGTTGGAATAGAAACCCACCTTCGCGTCCGACAGCCCCATCTGGAACGCGACCAGCACGATCGTCGCGTTGCGGAACGCGTTGTCGTTGAACGCGGAAAGCACCTGTGTGGCGAAGAACGGCGCGAAGCGGCGTCTGGCGAGCAGCTTGAACTGGTTCATGCGTATGCCGGAAGACGGTTGATCAGGAATGCTCGCGGGAGCCGGTTGTCATCTACGCACATCTTCAAAGAAGCATAGCGGTGCCACGAGAAAGCTGAAAAGCAGGCCATGGATGGCCGTGTCGCGCGGGAAAGGGCGAGCCGGGATTTCGCGCGGCACTGCCGCGCGCCGGCGAGCGCACGCACATGGATGTGCGGGCGGGACAGCGATCCATGGATGGCTGCTTGCGAATCCTTGTTCGCGCCGGCGCGCGCGCGGCGAGAAGCGCAAGGGTGAGGCAGCGCGCTTAGCCGATGCCTTGAATGGCATCGGCTGCGCTGACGAACGCCCGCACATGGATGTGCGGGCCGGAAAGCGATCCATGGATGGCTGCTTGCCGCTCGTTCCGCAGCCAAC
>DASVDY010000242.1:0-2515 GCA_036380855.1 Rhodanobacteraceae bacterium | reverse complement strand
TCCGGGTGGCACGCGCCGCATCCTCGGCCGCGTTGCTGCCGGCGGTCTCGCCGTCGCAATCAGTGTTGCATCCTACGCCGCGGGACAGCCACCGCCCGCCGCCATCGCCAAACCCGGTGTGCACGCGTCCGAATACCAGCTCGCCATGCGCATCAGGCGGGGCGGGGAAACCCTTGCCTCCCCGATCGTGTGCATGAGATCGGGCGGCACCGCTTCCATCGTGCAGACCGACGAGCGCAACGGTTCGGCGCTCGGGCTCGACCTGCGGGTCCATGCGCAGACGGTCGGTCGCAATGAAGTACGCGTGTCGCTCAACGGTTTTTTGCGCGAGGGCGGTGCAACCAACCAGCTGGATGTGTCCTTGAGCGGGCCGCCCGGCAAGCCGATGGCCGTGCTGGTGGACCGCACCTCGCAGACCGAACTGGAGATCGTGCCGACGTTCGGCTGCACCGCGCGCCTCGCGCCGCCGCCGCCGCCCCCTCCGCCGCCCCCGGCTGCGCCGGCGCCGCCCCCTCCGCCGCCCGCACCGCCGACATCGGGCGGCATGCAGATGCCAGCGCCGCCGGCGATTCCGCCTCCGCCGACATTGCCTCCCGCACCGGTAATTCCGCCTCCGCCGGCATCACCGGCAATGCCGCCCGCGCCGACGATGCCGACGCCCCCCTACATTCCGCCGATGGGTTCGGCCATGCCTGCGCCGGTCGTTGCGCCGGCTGTTGCGCCCCATCCCGCGCTGGCCGCGGACAAAGCCAGACCGGTCGCGAACTCCGCACCCATTCTCGCGGCCGCACCTGCAACGCCCACGGCACCGGCTGCACCCTCGTCCGCGGGTCACCGCTGAGCGATACTCCCCGGCATGGGTGCCGATGACAACGCCCCGGTGCTGCTGATCCACGGCGGCGCCGGGGTGATCCGCAGGGATACCGACGAGGCCGGCCAGGCCATCCGTGCCGCGCTGACCGAAGCGCTGCGCGCAGGTCACGCGAAACTGCATGCCGGCGGCTCGGCGCTGGACGCGGTGAGCGCGGCGGTGGTTGCGCTGGAAGATGCGCCGCACTTCAACGCCGGACGCGGTGCAGTGTTCACCCACGATGGCCAGAACGAACTGGATGCCGCGATCATGGACGGCGCGACCGTGCGCGCGGGCGCGATCGCGGGCGTGCATCGCGTGCGCAATCCGGTCCTGCTGGCGCGCGCGGTGATGGAACATTCGCCGCACGCGATGCTGGCGGGCGCGGGCGCCGAAGCGTTCGCGCAGGCGCAGGGTCTCGCCCTGGTCGAACCGGAATACTTCCGAACCGAACATCGCTGGCGGCAGTTGCAGGAGGCGCTCGCAAAAGATCCGTCCGGAAAGGATCCCGGCGATTACTTCGGCACCGTCGGCGCGGTCGCGCGCGATGCGCACGGGCATCTCGCGGCGGCGACCTCCACCGGCGGCATGACAGGCAAGCGATGGAACCGCATCGGCGACTCGCCGGTGATCGGCGCGGGGACGTACGCCAATGCACATTGCGCGGTGTCGGGCACCGGCTGGGGCGAGTTCTACATCCGCACCTGCGCCGCGCACGCGATCTGCATGCGCGTGGCGCAAGGCGAGCGGCTGGAGAACGTGGCCGAAGACGTGATCAACGGCGAGATCCCGCAGCTCGGCGGCAGCGGCGGGGCCATCGTGCTCGGCCGGGAAGGAGCGTTCGCGCTGCCGTTCAACACCCCGGGCATGTACCGCGGCTGGATCGGCGCGGATGGCGCGCCGAACGTCGCAATCTGGCGCGACGCGTAGCCTGGCGCAAAGTCACTGGATCCCGGCTTGCGCCGGGACGACGGTAAATGGGACCGGCGGAATACGCTTCGCGACCGTTGTGTTTCGTTGACGGGCGCTCGCGACTTGCCGCGTTTTTTGTTGATTGGCGATCGCGGGTCGCCGCGTGCCTCGTTGATCGGCGGGAACCCCGTACCTCGTCATTCCGGCGCGAGCCGGAACCCAGCGCCTCTGCTCCCGCTGCGAGGGGCATCTGCAAAGGCACTGGATCCCGGCTTGCGCCGGGACGACGGACCGGGAGCCCTCGACGGGGGAGCCTGCCGCGTGTCCAGCCGCTACGGCTTGTCCAGCAGCGGCGTGACGACCTGCTCCAGCCGCTCGCGTGTCCACACCGGGTTGTCGTCCTTCCAGCCGTCGTCCACCAGCCGGCCGTCGCGACCGATCACGAAACTCACGGGCAGGTGCCAGATACGCCCGTAGCCGGGCACGTGCGCATCGCCGAGCAAGCCGACCGGGAAGCTGAGCGTGCTCGCGACCTTGCGCACCTGCGGCAGTTCGTCGGGTGTGTCCAGACTGAAGCCGAGCACGACCAGCCCCTGCTTCGCGTGCTGCTGCGCGTAGCGCGAGAGCAGCGGCAATTCCTCGCGGCACGGTTCGCACCAGGTCGCCCAGAACGTGAGGATCACCACCTTGCCGCGCAGGTCCTGCGTATCAATGTGCCGGCCGTCCAGCGTGGCCAGCGCGATTGGCGGCGCG
>DASVDY010000241.1:0-9595 GCA_036380855.1 Rhodanobacteraceae bacterium | reverse complement strand
CGTGGAAATGGAGGCGCTGACCGGCGCCAGCGTCGCCGCGCTTACCGTCTATGACATGTGCAAGGCGCTGTCGCACGAGATCGTGATCGCGGAAGTGCGGCTGCTGGAGAAGTCCGGCGGCAAACGCGAGGTGCGTGGCGGCAAGCTTACGTCGTCCGCACGCAAGCCGGGCAGGGCGCGCGGATGAATTACACGCTGCTTTATTTCGCATCCCTGCGCGATGCGGCGGGTTGCGCGCAGGAAAGCGTGGTGAGCGAAGCGCGCGATCCCGGCTCGCTCTATGCGGACGCCGCGGCGCGGCATGGATTCAGGATGCCGCCGGAGCGCGTGCGCGTTGCGGTAAACGGCGCATTCGCGGCGCGGGATGTTGTGCTGAACGACGGGGACGAGATCGCGTTCCTGCCGCCGGTATCCGGAGGATGAAGACTTTCTCGCTCAGCGAATCCGCGATCGACGCGGCGAGCCTCGGGCGCGAGCTGGAACGCGAGCACGTCGGCGCCGTGGTGACCTTCGAAGGCCGCGTGCGCGACCACAACGAAGGCCGCGCCGTGCGTGGCCTGGCCTACGAAGCCTATGCGGAACTCGCCGAGGCCGAAGGCGCGCGCATCCTCGGAGAGGCGCGTACGCGGTTCGAGATCGCGCGGGCGCTGTGCGTGCATCGCGTGGGCGAACTGGCCCTGGGCGAACTCGCGGTGTGGGTGGGGGTGAGCGCCGCGCACCGGGACGCCGCCTTCGCCGCCTGCCGCTACATCATTGACGAGGTGAAGTCGCGCGTGCCGATCTGGAAGCACGAGCGCTATGTGGGCGGCAAGGCTGAGTGGCTGCATCCCTGGAATCCCTGAATAAGCTGCTGCGCTCGGCATGTTGCGCGCCGGCGGGCTGGTGCTCGGATCAGGCCCGGTACATGGATGTACCGCTTTGGGGCCAAGGAATCCTCACGTACTGACGTGCACGCTGCGGTTCCTGCGCTCCGGCGACGTGCAACCACGGAGCTTTTTGCCACGGCTGGCGGCTTCGCTCGCGACGCTTTTTCAGAGATTCCGTGGTCCGCCTGCATTGCCTGCATCGGCCGGTGCCGTTATCCTGTCGCGTTCTCAGGCGCGGAGAGGTGTCCGAGTGGTTGAAGGAGCACGCCTGGAAAGTGTGTAAGCGGCTTAACCCCGCTTCGCGGGTTCGAATCCCGCCCTCTCCGCCAGTTTGTCAGTTCATGGTGGCCCCGTTGGCGCCTCCGCGACGATAGATCGAAAACCCCGCCAGGGCCGGAAGGCAGCAACGGTATCGTTCGATTCGGGCGCCGGAGTCACGCTGGCGGGGCTGCCGCCCTTTTGGGCAGGGCAAGCAGCCGTCCCTGGAAGACTTTCCTGCCCGGCCATCCATGGCCGTGCGCTCATCGGCGCGCGCGATGCCATTCGAGGCATCGCGCAAGCGCGCCGCCTCGCCCTCCGCGACGATAGATCGAAAACCCCGCCAGGGCCGGAAGGCAGCAACGGTATCGTTCGATTCGGGCGCCGGAGTCACGCTGGCGGGGCTGCCGCCTTCTTGCGCGCATGAAATTGCGCGTGGCGCAAGGTGCGATGGCTTGGCACAATGCCCCTTCGCCCCAAGGTCGCGCTCATGTCTTACCAAGTCCTCGCCCGCAAGTGGCGGCCGAAAACCTTTTCCGAGCTGGTCGGCCAGGAGCACGTGGTGCGTGCGCTGGGCCATGCGCTGGATTCCGGGCGCATGCACCACGCGTATCTCTTCACCGGCACGCGCGGCGTGGGCAAGACCACCATCGCGCGCATTTTCGCCAAGTCGCTGAACTGCGAGCACGGGCCGACCTCGCACCCGTGCGGCCAATGCGCGATCTGCACGGCCGTGGACGCCGGGCGGTTCCTCGACCTGATCGAGATTGACGCCGCCAGCAACACCGGCGTGGACGACGTGCGCGAGCTGATCGAAAACGCGCAGTACGCGCCCACGCGCGGGCGCTACAAGGTGTACCTGATTGACGAGGTGCACATGCTCAGCAAGCCGGCTTTCAACGCGCTGCTGAAGACGCTGGAAGAGCCGCCCGAACACGTGAAATTCCTGCTTGCGACCACCGACCCGCAGAAGCTGCTGGTGACGGTGCTTTCGCGTTGCCTGAAGTTTTCGCTGAAGCGCCTGTTGCCGGACCAGATCGCACAGCAGATGCGGATGATCCTCGCCGCCGAAGGCGTGAAGTTCGAGGACCAGGCGATCGTCGAACTCGCGCGCGGCGCCGACGGATCGCTGCGCGACGGACTTTCGCTGCTGGACCAGGCCATTGCGCACGGCGGTGGCGAACTGCGCGCGGACGACGTGCGCGCGATGCTCGGCACGATCGCCGGCAGCGAAGTCGGCGCGTTGCTGGAAGCGCTCGCGGCCAATGACGGCAAGGCGCTGCTGACCGAGGCCGACCGCGTCGCCGCGCTGGCGCCGGATTTCGCCGGTGTGCTCGATCAGCTCGCCGGCGCGCTGCACCGCATCCAGTTGCGGCAACTGGTGCCCGGATTCACCGGCGAGGGCGCGGCGGACGATGAGCAAATCGCGGCGCTCGCCCAGCGCATTGATCCGGAAGACGTGCAGCTCTGGTACCAGTTTGCATTGAACGGCCGCCGCGAACTGCCGTATGCGCCCGATCCGCGCACCGGTTTCGAAATGGTCCTGCTGCGCATGCTGGGCTTTCGCATGGATCCGGGTGGAAACAAGCCCGCGCGCGAGTCGAGCGCGCCTTCGCGCACGGACGAGCGCGGGCACGCTGCGCCGACTCGGAGCGCGGCGCCGGCGAGCCACGAAACGCCCCGCGCAGGAGCGGGCCAGCGCGTGGCGCCGCCGATACCGGAGTTGAACCCGCCGCGTGGGGCGCAATCCGCCCCCGAGCCTGAACCCGCGCGGCAAGCGGAGCCGCTGGCGCTCGGCCCCGACGGCATGCCGGACTGGGAGCAGTGGATCGCGCGCGCCGGGCTGGGCGGTCCGGTGGGGCAGCTTGCGCATCACGCCGCGCCGAAGTCGCTGGACGGTTCCATGCTCACGCTGGCGATCAAGCCCGAGCACCAACCCATGGCCGATTCGCTGGGCGACGATTTGCAGCGGCAGCTCGGAGAGGCGCTGGGCAGAACCTTGCGGCTGCGCTTCGTCAGCGACAAGGCCGTCGAGACGCCGGCGGCGCGCGCCGCGCGAATGCAATCGGCGGAACAGGCCGCGGCCGCGCGCGCGATCGAGGAGGATCCGGTGGTACAACAGATGCAGCGCGAGCTGGGCGCGCGCGTGATTCCGGAAAGCATTCGCCCGTTGGATCAGAGGACACGTGACCGCTCTTGATCTTCATCCCCCTTTGGCAAAGGCGGCAATCAAGGCCTTGCCTGCAAGGGGTGGATGAGGCTGCGGGAGCAGGCCTTGGCTACATGGGTGCACGACGATTCAAGATCGAGAAAGAGAGCAAATGAAAGGACAGATCGGACAATTGATGCAGCAGGCGCAGCGCATGCAGGAAGAGATGAAGCGCGCGCAGGAAGAGATCGCGAAACTCGAAGTCACCGGCAACGCCGGCGGCGGCATGGTGAGCGTCACCATGACGGGGCGCCACGAAGTGCGCCGCGTGCAGGTGGATCGCAAGTTGATGGCGGACGATCCGGAAATGGCCGAGGACATGATCGCCGCGGCCGTGAACGATGCGGTCAACAAGGTCGCAGAGGCCAGCCAGCAGAAACTCGGTGGGGTGACACAAGGACTGAACCTGCCGCCGGGATTCAAGATGCCGTTTTAACCGGGGCTGGGGATTGGGCAGTGGGTGCGCACCTTCGTTGTGCCGACAAAGCCCCAACTATGCGCCCCCGCTACCCGCCCCCAAATCCCACTTTCAAGTTTCTGCTATGGCCGAATCCAACCTCCTCTCCGAACTGATCGAAGCGCTGCGCTGCCTGCCGGGCGTGGGCGCCAAGAGCGCGCAGCGCATGGCCTTCCATCTGCTGGAACGCGATCGCCAGGGCGGCGTGCGGCTTGCGAAGGTGCTCGATGCGGCCATGCAGCGCATCGGCCATTGCGCGCGTTGCCGCAATTTCAGTGAGTCGGAAATATGCGCGCTGTGCGCCAGTCCGTCACGCGACGCGCACACGCTGTGTATCGTGGAGACTCCGGCCGATCTGCTGGCGATCGAACAGGCCACCGGGTTCCGCGGGCGCTATTTCGTGCTGATGGGCAGGTTGTCACCGCTGGACGGGCTGGGCCCGGAAGAACTCGGCCGCGACCTGCTGGAACGCCGCCTGCGCGAAGGCGAAATCCAGGAGATCGTGATCGCCACCAATCCGACCGTGGAGGGCGAGGCGACCGCGCACTGGCTCTCGGGCCTGGCGCGCGCGGCATCCATCCGCGCCACGCGCCTCGCCCACGGCGTGCCGCTGGGCGGCGAGCTCGAATACGTGGATCGCGGGACTCTGGCGCATGCGTTCGGGAGCCGGCAGGTGCTCGAATAGCTGCAGTTCCGACCTTCGCGAAGTCGCGATCGGGAATCGGTCCTGCGGAGAGCAAATCGAATGGATTCGGGGTTCTGTCCGCCCCGGAATGACGAAATGCTTTACGCTTCGTTCGTCTTCCGTCTTTCGTCTTCCGTCTTCCGTCTTCCGTCTCCCATGCCCGACACCCTCTTCGACAAGATCATCCGCCGCGAGCTGCCTGCCGACATCGTCTACGAAGACGATGCCATCCTCGGCTTCCGCGACATCGCCCCGCAGGCACCGGTGCACGTGCTGTTCGTGCCCAGGAAGAGCTTTGCCACCCTCAACGATGTCGGCGAAGAGGACGCGGCGTTGCTCGGCAGGCTGCTGCTGGCTGCTGCGGCTTATGCGAAGCGCGAGGGTTTCGCGAAGCAGGGCTATCGCTGCGTGATCAACTGCAATGAATTCGGCGGCCAGACCGTCTACCACCTCCACGTGCACCTGCTCGCAGGCAAGCACATGCACGAAGGCATGGCGTGAGCGGTGACGCGGTGTCCGCGCGGGCGGGCGCTGCGTGGCTCCAGCGAGGCCTCAGCCGCCCTTCGGGGGCGGCGTGCGCGGGTGGACGATGATCACGCGCGGCGGATACCAGACCGGGCCGAAGCCCCAGAAGGGATCGTAGAACGGGCTGTAGAACGGGTCGTAGTAGTACGGGCCGGGCGCGTACAGGGGACGCTTGGGCCACAGGTACACCACGTCCGCATCCACGCGCGGATAGGCGTAGTCGTAATCGCCCACCTTGCGGGTCTCGCTGCCGTCCACCGTGCCGGTCACGGTGATGTCGCGGCCCTTGGCATAGACCTCGGGATCGTAGAAGCCCTGCTTGCAGGCGACGAAACGGCCGCGGCTCTCTTCCCTGCGCTGCGGGCGCGCCTGCGAATCCAGCGGCTCGTCCAGCACGAAGAAGCAGGTCTCGCGTTCCTGGGGCTCGGTCTCGATGATGCGGCCACCCCAGCGTACGCGCGCGCCCTGTGCGGCGGTGACCGCATTGTCCGGAGTCACCGTGGCATACGTGCCCGTGAGTTCCTGCGGAACCGTCGCGCAGGCACCGAGGCCCAGGGCGAGAATGGCGGGAAGGATCAGTCGGCGTGACATGGCATTGCCTCGCTTGCGCCGGATCGGCGCGGTTACAGAATGGACCGCCATCCTTGCGCGTACATTTCAACCACGATGAATCTTATTTCACCACGCTTCGTACACGAAAGTCGCGCACGGCGCGTGAATAATCGCGTACCGGTTCAGCCGGCGGTGCGGAATGCCCGTAGCGCAGCCGGACATATTCCTGCGCCAGCGCCGCCAGTTCCGCGCGGGATCCGGGCAGGGCGAGCATGCAGCGGGCGAAGAAATCGCGCGGGCCTTCGTGCGGCGCGCGCTGGCACCCTTGCCGCGCGAGTTTCTCCTGCAGCTTGAGTTGCGCAGCGTCCAGCGCATCGCGCGGGCGCACCCGCGAGTTCCGCAATGCAGCCAGCATGCCGATGCCGAGGATCACCACGATGCCGGTCGCCAGCGCGATCGCCAATTCGCTCCAATCCAGGTGCGGGATCCCGAACGGCGTCAGCAGTTCGCTCTGGCGCAGCGCGTTGAAGCCGAGCACGCCGCGATCCCACAGCCGGTTCACGATGTCGAGCCGGTCGCGCAGGGCATCCAGCCAATTGCCCCCCTGGCCATCGGCGCCGCCGCCGAGCGCGCCGCCGTCGGCGGCGATCACCCGGCGCACCACCGCGGTCGGGTCCACGCGCACCCAGCCGTGTCCGCGCAGCCACACCTCCGACCATGCGTGCGCGTCCGATTGGCGCACCAGCAGGTAGTGCGCGTAATCGTTCCAGAAGCCGCCCTGGTAGCCTGCGACCACGCGCGAAGGAATGCCGGCCGCGCGCATCAGGAAGGCGAACGCACCGGCGTAGTGTTCGCAGTAGCCCTGCCTGGTGCCGAACAGGAAATCGTCGATGCTGTCGCGACCCAATGGCGGCGCGGCGAGGTTGTAGGCAAAGCCGCCGTCGCGGAACAGGGCCAGTGCCGCGCGCACGATCGCCTCGTCGTCGCTGCCATATTTCGCGCGCCAGGATCGCGCCAGTTCGAGCGCGCGCGGATCGTAGCCTTGCGGCAATTCCAGCGCGGCACGGCGCAGGCCCGGCGCGAGCTCCGCCGCGAGCACGTAATGCGAAACCGAATCCACGTGGTAGGTGATCGCGTCGTTCACCGGCTTGTCGCGGCGCAACGTGCGATCGGCGCCGAGCACCGCGCCGCCGCTGGCATCCAGCGGCACGTCCAGCGCGAACAGCCAGCGCCGTCGCGTGGGCTCCAGGGTCACGTCGTAACCGAACGCGGGACCGTGCGCCTGCAGCGCTTCCGGCGCCCCGTTGCGGATGCCGGCCGTGCCCGGCACCCAGGCGCGACCGTCGAAGTACCACAGCACCACGCCGCGGAAATAGCGTGCGGCTTTGGGCGGCGGCGTTCCGTCGAAGCCGACGCGCATCGCCACGCTGTCGTCAATCAGCAGGTCGCGCATGTCGCCGGGCGCCATCCGGTCGCTGACGCCGGTGTGCGCGATGTCGGCACCCGGCGCGCCCCACAGTGGCGTGGAAAGGCGCGGCACGAACACGAAGCCGAGCAGGGCCAGCGGCAGCGCGGCCAGCAACAGCCATGCGCCGGGCACGAACGCGCGCGCATACTGGCGCGGTTGTGCATCCGGTTGCAGGGCCCGCAGGCAGGCGAACGCGGGCAGCAGCGCGAGCGCGACCAGCAGCGTCATCGCCAGCGACTGGGTGAACAGCAGCGCGCTCATCAACACGAAGCAGCAGAACCCGACTGCCATGCGCGCATCGCGCGCGCGCTCGCTCTCCAGCAACTTCAAGACCAGCAGGCCGACCGCCAGCGCGCTGCCGGGCGTGCGCCCGAACGGCGATCCGTAGGTGGTGAGGATCGCCACCGGCAAGGCGATGACCAGCACGATGCGCGCGAGCTTCGGAATCTGCCCGCGCTGCGTGCGCCGCTGCAGCCAGCGCAGCAGCAGCAGGCCCGCGAGCGCGGCGGCCAGCCACGGCGGCAGGTGCGCGAGGTGCGCTGCCAGCACGCAGGCAATGGTGAGGCAGAGCAGGTCGAACGCGCGCCGGTCGAGCGCGTCCTTCGGGACTTCGGGCTTGGCCGAGGCGCGCTCCTCCGCGGCCGCAAGCGCCTGTCGTTCCGCGCTGGCGTAGGCGATGTTCATGGCAGCAGCGCGAGCGCCGTCATGCATCGGTGATAATGCGCGTTGTCGGCGTCGGGACCGAACACGCGCGCATCCGGCAGCACCAGCGTCCACGCACGCCCGGCCGCGTGCGCTTCGCGGATCCAGCCGGCAAGGCGGCTTATGCGGGTTTCGCGGTCCAGCCCGTGCAGCATCGCCCAGTCGAAGCGCTGCGGCGCGTCGCGCGCAGCGGCATCCAGTTCGCGGATCAGCAGCCGGTCGTGGCGCGCGCTGGCGCGCCAGGCCACGCGCTTGAGCGGATCGCCGAAATGGTATTCGCGCAATTGGGCGTAGTCCTCGTCGCCGTGCATGCGTTGCGCGCCGTCGTCCTCGTCCGCCGGCGGCGGCGGGCCGTCCAGCGCGCGCGGATACACCAGCACGTCGTGCTCGGGCGTGATCCAGCTCCATGCGCGGAACAATCCGAACGGCAGCGTGCTGGAAACGCGCATGCGCGGCACGCGATTCCAGCCGCGCCGTTCGGCGTGCATGGAGAGGGTTGTTTCGCCGCCGCGCGCCTCAAGGGAAAACGCGTGCGCCACGCCCTCCAGGTCCAGGCACAACGCGCCGCGGGGGCGACGGCCGGTGTCGAACACCACGGTCAGCGGCAGCGATTCGCCGGCGCAGGCGTGCCCTGCGCAGATGCGGGTGATGCGCAGCCCGTGCAGCGTGCGGAACGCCACCAGCATGCTGTTGACCACGGTGGCGCCGAGCAGGCAGGTCAGCAGCAGCGCGGCGTTGTTCTGGTAGTTCAATGCGCCGACCAGCATCACCAGCAGCAGCACGCCGAAGCCGAAGCCGGATTTCGTGGGCAGGATGTAGATGCGCCGGCGGTGCAGTTCGACCGGCAATGCTTCGGGCCGGCGCATGCGCGTCAGCGCGGGCAGGCGCCGCTCGGCGCGCAGCATCAGCGCTTCACGCCACGTTCGGACGACCGCGTTCATTTCAGCCGACGGGTACTTCCGCCAGCAGCGTCCTTGCCAGCGCCTCGCGCGTGCTGCCGCGAGCCGGGATCAGGCGATGCGCGGCGACTGCGACGAACACCGCCTGCAGGTCTTCCGGGATCACGTAGTCGCGCCCGCCCAGCAAGGCCCACGCGCGCGCGGCGGCGAGCAGGGCGAGGCCCGCGCGTGGCGAAAGGCCCACGCGCGCCTCGGCATGCTTGCGGCTGGCGGCCAGCAGCGCCTGCAGGTAATCCAGCAGCGCGGGGCTGGCCAGCACGGCACGCGCAGAGGCACGCAGGCGATCGATGTCCTTCACGTCCAGGCATGGCGACAGCCGGCCGATCAGTTCGATGCGATCCTCGCCGGTGAGCAGCGCGCGCTCGGCATCCGCATTCGGATAATCCAGCGAGATGCGCAGCATGAAGCGGTCGAGTTGCGAATCCGGCAGGGGATAGGTGCCCGCGAGATCCAGCGGGTTCTGCGTCGCGACCACGAAGAACGGCGCGGTGAGGGCGCGGCTCACGCCATCCACCGTGACCTGGCCTTCGGCCATCGCTTCCAGCAGCGCGCTTTGCGTCTTCGGCGTGGCGCGGTTGATCTCGTCGGCCAGCAGCAGTTGCGCGAACACCGGGCCGGGATGGAAGCGGAACGTGCCGGTCTCGCGTTCGTACACGCTTACGCCGACGATGTCGGACGGCAGCAGGTCCGACGTGAACTGGATGCGCTGGAACACCAGGTCGAAGGTGGCCGCCATCGCGTGCGCCAGCGTGGTCTTGCCCACGCCGGGCACGTCCTCGACCAGCAGGTGCCCGCCGGCCAGCAGGCAGGCGAAGGCCAGCCGCACCTGGTGCTGCTTGCCCAGCAGCACGCTGTTGATCTGCGCCAGCGCCGCGTCCAGCCGCTTGCGCAGATCCTTGTCGGGCTCATGCGCG
>DASVDY010000240.1:0-19442 GCA_036380855.1 Rhodanobacteraceae bacterium | reverse complement strand
GGCCGACAAGGACACCTCGCTGCTGATCTCCGGCAACGGCGACGTGCTGGAACCCGAACACGGCCTGATCGCCATCGGCTCGGGCGGCCCCTTCGCACAGGCCGCGGCGCTCGCGCTGCTGCAGAACTCCGATCTCGATCCGCGCACCATCGTGGAGAAGGCGCTCGGTATCGCCGGCGACATCTGCATCTACACCAACCGCAACGTGACAATCGAAGAACTCGGGACCGGGGACCGGGGGCCGGGGACCGGGGGCTCATGAAAGCTCTCGCTACGTCCGCCCCAGCGTTTCCCATCGATCATGGCAACCCTCGCCTCGTTGCCTGTTTTTACTGGCCCCCGGTCCCTTGTCCCTGGTCCCCAACATGTCCGAATTGACTCCCCGCGAAATCGTCAACGAACTCGACCGCTACATCATCGGCCAGAACGACGCCAAGCGCGCCGTCGCGATCGCGCTGCGCAACCGCTGGCGCCGCATGCAGATTGACCCGGATTTCCGCGACGAGGTCACGCCCAAGAACATCCTGATGATCGGCCCGACCGGCGTGGGCAAGACCGAGATCGCGCGGCGCCTGGCCACGCTCGCCAACGCGCCGTTCGTGAAGGTGGAAGCGACCAAATTCACCGAAGTTGGTTACGTCGGCAAGGACGTGGATTCGATCGTGCGCGACCTGGCCGACATCTCGTACAAGCTCACCCGCGACCAGGCCAAGCTGCGCGTGCAATCCCAGGCGGAGGAGCGGGCCGAGGAGCGCATCCTCGATGCGCTGCTGCCGCACCGCACCGGCTGGGATGCGCAGCCGCCTTCCGAGAGCGAAACCGCGACACGCCAGAAACTGCTGCGGCAGTTGCACGACGGTTCGCTGGACGATCGCGAGATCGAGCTGGAGTTCTCCGCCAACGTCGGCGTGGAGATCATGGCGCCGCCGGGCATGGAAGAGATGGGCCAGCAATTGCGCTCGATGTTCCAGAACATGGGCGGCGGCCGCACCCAGAAGCGGAAACTCGCGATCAAGGCCGCGCGGCCGCTGCTGATCGAGGAAGAGGCAGGCAATCTGCTCAACGACGACGAGATCCGCGCGCAGGCGATCGAGAACTGCGAGCAGAACGGCATCGTCTTCATTGACGAGATAGACAAGGTCTGCCAGCGCGCCGAGTGGGGCGGAGCCGGTGTCTCGCGCGAAGGCGTGCAGCGCGACCTGCTGCCGCTGGTCGAAGGCTCCACGGTCTCCACCAAGTACGGGCCGGTGAGGACCGACCACGTGTTGTTCATCGCCTCGGGCGCGTTCTCGCTGGCCAAGCCTTCCGACCTGATCCCGGAATTGCAGGGCCGCCTGCCGATCCGGGTCGAGCTCTCGGCGCTCACCCGCGAGGACTTCGAGCGCATCCTGCGCGAGCCGCACAACGCGCTGACCCGGCAGTACGAAGAGCTGCTGAAGACCGAAGGCGTGACCCTGGAGTTCACCGACGAGGGCGTCGCCCGGCTGGCCGAAGTGGCCGCGCGGGTCAATGAGCGCACCGAGAACATCGGTGCCCGCCGCCTGCATACCGTCATGGAGCGGCTGCTGGAAAAGATCTCTTTCGAGGCTGCGGACAAAAGTGGCGAAAAATACGTGATCGACGCTGAATATGTAGACAAAAACCTGAAGGACCTCGCCGCCGACGAGGACCTGTCGCGTTACATCCTTTAGGCGCACCCTCCGTTCGGGTAAAATGTCGGCCATGAGCAATGTGATTCAACTGCCCAGCACGGGCCCGCGCCAGCAGTTGCGTGCGGCCATGCAGCGGGGCGAGCTGGTCCGGGTATGGCGCGGCAATCTGGAGGAAGGAAGCTTCTGCGGCTACGTCGCCGGCATCGGGATGGAATTCCTGCTGCTATGGGTGGTCGGCGACCAGATCAGCTTCGACGGCCTCTACGCCATGCGCCTGCGCGACATCACCGAGGTCGAGGCGCCTGAGGCCCACCACGTCTTCATCGGCAAGGCCTTGGCTATCCGCAAGATCTTCCCGCGCCTGCCGCGCGAATTCCCGCTGGACGGCATTGACCAGGTCGTGCGCGCCGCCGCCGAGCACGCCGCGGTGATGGGGGTGCACGTGGACAGCGAGGAAGAGACCGAGGTCTGCTACATCGGCCGCCTGCTCAACATCGAGGAAGACGGCTTCAACCTGCAGGAGATCACCCCCGACGCCGAATGGCTGCGCGAGCCGTCCTTCTTCGCCTGGGACGAGGTCTCCACCATCAGCTTCGACGAGCCCTACGCGCGCGCCCTGCTGGACGTTGCCGGTCAGTGGCCGCGCATTGACCAGGTCGGGTCGGGCGCGGGCAGGGCCTAGGCCAACTCGGGACTCGGGACTCGGGACTCGGGACTCGGGACTCGGGACTCGGGACTCGGGACTCGGGACGGAAGCATAAATCCATCGTCATTCCGGGGCATCGCCGGCTTCATCGGCGATGAACCCGGAATCTGCTGTTGTAGGAGCGCGCCTGCGCGCGACCGCAGAGCCTGAGTGCGATCGAAGTTTTCTTTTTTGCCACTCCGGGGCCGCGCGAGGTAATGATGCGGTGCGGATTCGGGCATTAGAATCCCCGCATGCCCGCACCCCGCCCCACCGACATCATCCTGCACCGCGCCTCGCACACGCTCGAAGTCGCCTTCGACAACGGCGAGCGTTTCACCCTGCCATGCGAATACCTGCGGGTGCATTCGCCTTCCGCCGAAGTGCAGGGCCACGGCCCCGGCCAGCAGGTGCTGGTCGCCGGCAAGCGCGACGTCAACATTGAGGCAATCGAACCCGTCGGCAATTACGGCGTGCTGTTGCGCTTCTCCGATGGCCACGCCACCGGCATCTTCTCGTGGACCACGCTGCACGAGCTCGGCGTCAACCAGGAACGCAACTGGAAGGCGTATGTGGAAGCGCTGGAGAAGAACGGAATGAAACGCGAGCCGCAGCCGTCTCCCTACGGGCATCCGGTACCGATGCGCGGACCTCTGCCGAAGTGAAGCGCAGAGCGGATCAAGGGGAGTGCTTGGCCAGCAGCGCCGCGCGCCGCTCCAGGCTTGCCTTCGGCCAGTATTTCTCGCGCTCGTAGTATTCGCGCATCACGGGCACGCCTTCGGGCAGGACCACCCATGGCTGCTTCGACATCGTGTAGATGTGGATGTCCGGCGGGAAGCGGTCGGGGTCGTCGAGCGTGCCGACGCGAATGAAAGTGAAGATGTCGCCGCCGCCGGGGTAATGGCTCCACAGCGCGATGCGGCAGTGCGGACAACGCGCGATCTTCTGGCCCTTGCCGCTGTTCGACGGCGTCAGCACCAGTTCCGGTTCGCCGCTCAATAGCTCCACGCGGTCGGTTTCGATCAGCGCATTCATAACGAACGCCGAACCGGTCTCGCGCTGGCACCAGCGGCAATGGCAGCAGTGCACGAACAGCGGCGTGCCCAGCATGCGATAGCGCACGTGTTTGCAATCGCAGCCGCCGGAGAAGGTTTCGCTTGGAGTCATGGCGTGTGCGTGACCTCACATCCGTTCGCATCGAGCGTAGCGAGTGAAACGAGCGGAGTCGAAATGCGCCTTCGACTTCCTCGCTCCTCAAAGCGCGGCCATCCGTGGCCGCTCCCCGCGTCGGCGCTGCGCGCCGACGCCCAAGGCGAACGGCAATTGGACGGCTCGCTGTCCGAACCCTCACCCCAACCCCCTCCCCGGAGGGAGAGGGGCTCATTCCGCGGCAAACAGGGCTTCGAGATCTTCCTCGTCGAACGCCAGTTTGTCGCGCGTGCCGCCACCTTCCAGCACGGCCTGCGCAAGCTCGGCCTTGCGCGCCTTCAATTGTTCGATGCGTTCCTCGACGGTGCCGGCGCAGATCAGGCGATACACGAACACCGCCTTGTCCTGGCCGATGCGGTGCGCGCGATCCGAGGCCTGCGCTTCGGCAGCCGGGTTCCACCACGGGTCGTAATGGATCACCGTGTCGGCGGCGGTGAGGTTGAGGCCCACGCCGCCCGCCTTGAGCGACAGCAGGAACAGCGGCACTTCGCCGTCCTGGAATTTGCGCACGGGTTCGGCGCGGTCGCGGGTGTCGCCGGTGAGCGTCACGTATTTCAGGTGACGGCGGTCGAGCTCGCGCGCGATCAGCGCCAGCATCTCGGTGAACTGCGAGAACAGCAGCACACGCCGGCCTTCCGAGACCAGGTCCGGCACCATGTCCATCAGCAGTTCGAGCTTGGCCGACTCACGCACGCCGCGCGCGGCTTCCAGCTTCACCAGCCGCGGATCGCAGCAGGCCTGGCGAAGTTTCAGCAGCGCGTCCAGCACGATGATGCCGCTGTGCTCGATGCCGCGCTGGCGGATCACCTCGCGCAATTCGTCCGACAGCGACACGCGCAGCGATTCGTAGAGTTCCTTCTGACGGCCCGACAACGCCACGCTGCGCGCGATCTCGGTCTTCTCGGGCAGGTCGCTCGCGACCTGCGCTTTCGTGCGGCGCAGGATGAACGGAGCGAGCCGGTGGTTGAGCCGCGCCTGCACTTCCGCGTCGGACTGGCGTTCGATCGGGATGCGGTAGTGCTTGCGGAACGAACCTTCGTCGCCGAGCAGGCCGGGCACCGCGAGGTCCATTTGCGACCACAGCTCGCCCAGGTGGTTTTCCAGCGGCGTGCCGGTCATGCACAGGCGGCGCGTGGAGGCGATGGACAGCAACGCGCGGCGCGCCTGCGTGCGCGGGTTCTTCACCTGTTGCGCTTCGTCGAGCACCACCAGCGCGAACGGCTGCTCGCGCAGCACGGAAAGGTCGCGCGGCAGCAGCGCGTAACTGGTGAGGATGACGTCGTGCCCGGCGAGGCGATCGAAACTGCGCACGCGCTCGGGGCCGTGCAGCGTGAGCACCTTCAAGGTCGGCGCGAAGCGCTTCGCTTCCGCCTGCCAGTTCGGGATCAGGCTGGTCGGCGCGACGATCAACGCCGGCTGCGTCAGCGCGCTGCTCTGCTTCAACGCCAGCAGGTGCGCCAGCAACTGCACGGTCTTGCCAAGGCCCATGTCGTCGGCGAGCACGCCGCCCAGGCCGGCCTCGGCCAGTGCGTTCAACCAGCGCAGGCCTTCGCGCTGGTAGGGGCGCAGGTCGCCTTCGAAATCCTGCGGGATCGCATCCGACGCGTGCGCCGCGGCTTCGCGCAGGCGCGTGGTGAAGCCGGTCAGTTCCTTGGGCGCATCCAGCTTGCCGCCGCTCGCGGGCAGGGCTTGCGCGAATTCTTCCAGGCGTCCGGCTTGCACGCGCGGCAGGCGCAACTTCTCGCGCGGGCGCTGCAGGTACTCGGCGAGCGGTGCCAGCAACGACCGCAGGACCGCCAGGCGCACCGGGACCCTGCGGCGCTCGTCCACCGGCGCGTACCACACCGCGTCCTCGGTTTCGTTCGGCGGCGGCGTGAGCGAGAGCGTGTGTTCGGAAAGCGCGCGGCCCACGGCCGGCAGCAGGTTCACGCGCTGTCCATCCACCTCGATGCCGACCTCGAAATCGAACGCATCGCCGCCCTTCTCTTCGACCGCCACGCCGTACCACTGCGGCGGGCCTTCCAGCACCTCGAACGGAAACGTCGAGGCATAGTCCACGACGAAACCGTCGCTCTCGATCTTCTCGCGCAAGCCGAGCCAGCGCGCGGGCGTATTCACTTCCAGGGCACCGGCGTAACCTTTGCCCGGAAACAGCCATGCATCTTCCGGCAAGGCATCGGCCATGTCCCAGGGCAGGCCTTCGCAATCCACCGCGGGCGCGAGGCCGAAATTCTCCAGACGCTCCATGGTCGCCAGTTCGTCGGCGCGCTTGCGCGCGATCTCGACCAGTTTTCCGCTGCGCACGCGCCGCACCAGCGGTTCCCCACCGCGGCCGGGCAATCTTTCGCCGCCGTAGTCGAACGCCAGCCGTGCATAGGCAAGCGGCGGCGTGCCCGCGCCGATGCGCGCGTGGCGCGTCAATGCATGCAGCGTCAGGACGGGTTTGGGCGCAAGTTCGGCGCGCTCGACCGCGGCGAATGCGCGCGGCGCGGGGATGCGCCTGGCGTAAGCGGAAGTTTCCAGCGCCTGCGCCAGCGCTTCGCCGTATTCGGGCGCGAGCGGCGGCGCATCCAGCAGCGCGACTTCGTCTTCGGAACCGTCGAGGAAACCCAGCTCCGCGCGTTCGGGATCGAGAAACCAAAGCCCGCCGATGCGCAGCAGGCGCTCCTGTTTCGGCAATTCCGGCAGCAGGCGCTGGCGACCGTCGGGCTCGAGTTGCCAGTTCCACTTCAGCGGCCTCGATTTGCCGCGCGCAAGACGCAGGCCCGCGACCCCGCCCAGCAGGCACGGCGCGGCATCGAGGATTTCCGCCATCAATGCGTCGCCGAAATTGCCGGACAGATGCGCATAGGAGCGGCCCTTGCGCTGCGTCTGCGGCAATCCGAGCACGCCCGCAGCCAGGCGCAGCATCGGCCCGGACAATCCGGACTGGGTCAGTTGCCTGGGATCCAGCGGCACCGCGCGGCCGAGACGGCCACCCGCGATCGCCTCCAGCAACACCGGCGCGACTTCCACGCGCGCGGCCGGGGGTTCGTCGTGCAGCAGTTCCAGCAGGAACCCCAGGATCGCGCCGTCGGACGCGCTGCGCCTGGACGAAGCTTCGCCGAGGATGCGCCGCCATGCCGCCGGCAACGCAGCACCGGCGGATTTGTCCGGGGCGCGCGGCTCGGCGTTGGCGGATGCGGCTCCGGTCGAGGCGTTGCGGCGTTGCATTGCTGCGGTTTCCCGCCACTCAAAAGCTCGAGCATACACCGGGCGCGGAAAAAAGTAGGAGCCAGTAGCAGCACCCTGCCGAGCCGCCATCAAGAAGGAGCATGTCCGCGACAGGATCTCCGCGACGCTTGGCGAGCAAAGCCGCCAGGGCAAAAAGGTACCGGGCGTGGTCCGGGCACCAGTTCGCCGGCGGCAGCATGCCGAACGCAGTGGCTTTGCCGAGATTCCTAGGTTCGGAACAGATGCTCCGGATACTCGGGCTTGCGTTCGCGCGCCAGCAGCGCGTGCAGCGCATCGGTCGGCGTCATCTCGCCGCGCAGCACGAGTTGCACGTGGTGCGAGATCGGAAGGTCGAGCCCGTGCCGGTCTGCCAGCCGCATCACTTCATCGGCGGTCACCGCGCCCTCCACCACCTGGCCGATGTCGCGCAGCGCCTGCTGCAGCGGCACGCCACGGCCGAGCGCCACGCCGAAGCGATGGTTGCGCGACAACTCGCCGGTGCAGGTCAGCACCAGATCGCCCAGGCCGGCAAGGCCCATCAGGGTCTGTGCCTGCGCGCCGAGCGCCGCGCCGAGGCGCAGCATCTCGTTCATGCCGCGCGTGATCAGACCGGCGCGCGCGTTCAATCCCAGCTGCATGCCATCGGCCACGCCGGTGGCGACCGCCAGCACGTTCTTCATCGCGCCGCCCAGCTCCGCGCCCAGCATGTCGTTGCCGGTGTAGGCGCGGAAGGTGTTGGAGTGCAGCAGTTCGGCGACTCTCTGCGCGAATGCGTCGTCGTGCGAGTGCACGGTGACGGCCGTCGGCAGGCCGGCCGCGACTTCACGCGCGAACGAGGGCCCGGTGACGACCGCACAGGGCGTGTCCGGCAGGCGTTCGCGAACGAGCTCGTGCAGGAAGCGGCCCGTGCCCGGCTCGAATCCCTTCGTTGCCCAGGCAAAACCTGCGCCGCGTGGCAGCAGCGGCGCGACTTCGTCCAGCATCTGGTGGAATGCGTGGCTCGGCACCACGACCAGCGCGACCTCGGCTTCGACCAGGGCCGCGCGCAGGTCGGATTCGAACTTGAGTTCCGCCGGCAATTCCGCATCCGGCAGGTAGCGCACATTGCGACGGGCGGCGGAAATCTGCGCGAGCGCCTCGGCGTCGCGGCCCCACAAGGTGGTGCGCGCGCCGTTGCGCGTCAGCAGCGCGGCGAGCGCAGTGCCCCAGGAACCCGCGCCGAGTACGGCAACCTTGCCCCCCATCGGCGCCGGTCCGGACTCAGGCGTTCAGTGCCGGCGCGTCGCCATCGGTGGCGGCACGCTGCATCTGCTCGGCGTAGAGCGCGTCGAAATTGATCGGCTGCAGCAGCAGCGGCGGGAAGCCGCCGTTCTGGACCAGGTCGGACACGACCTGCCGTGCGTACGGGAACAGCACGTTCGGGCAGTAGCTGCCGAGGATCGCGGCGAGCTCGTCCTGGGGAAACCCGACCGCCACGAAGATGCCGGCCTGCTGCACTTCCGCCAGGTACGCCGTGCGCTCATTGAGCGTGCAGGTCGCGGTGAGCGTGAGCACCACCTCGTAAGCGCCTTCGCCGATCTGGCCGGCCTTGTGGCTGAGGTTCAACTGCACCTGCGGCTGGCCTTCCTCCTGGAACACGTTGGGTGCGCCGGGCACCTCGAAGGAAGCGTCGCGCACGTAGATTTTCTGCAAGGCCAGTTGCCGCTGCGGGGCGGCCGCGCCGTTGGTGGCCGGGGTCTGCTCTGCCATGATCTTCAAACTCCGCTTTGATCGTTCGGGTAAAGAGGCGGAATTGTGGCATGGATGCGCGGCCGCTGCACGCTCGATTGCCGCCCGGCTCGAAGCTCTGCTATGCTTCCCCGCTTGATTTTTGCCGGCCCGCCCATGCGGGCGCCTCCGCGGACGCGATGCGGAGGCTGCGAGCGGCGCCTTCCGGCATCGCGTGAGTTTCCCCCGCCGGGCCGATGTTCCGCGGGCCATGCGGAACCCGAGGAGAAATACGATGGCGAGAGTATGCCAAGTCACCGGCAAGGGCGTGCGCAGCGGCAACAATGTGTCGCACGCAAACAACAAGACCAGGCGGCGCTGGCTGCCGAACCTGCACGAACGCAAGTTCTGGGTTCCGGCCGAGAAGCGCTGGGTGAAGCTGCGCGTGTCCAGCCACGCCCTGCGCACCATTGACAAGAACGGCATCGAATCCGTGCTCGCCGAGCTGCGTGCCCGCGGCGAGAAGATTTAAGGAGTACCGAACATGGCAAGCAAACGCGACAAGATCCGCCTGATCTCCTCGGCAGGCACCGGCCACTTCTACACCACCGACAAGAACAAGAAGAACACCCCGGACAAGATGGAAGTGAAGAAGTACGACCCGGTCGTGCGCAAGCACGTGATCTACAAGGAAGGCAAGATCAAGTGACGTTTTGGCCCGCGCGCTTCGCGCGCGGCTTTGCCAAAACGTCATCCCGGAGCCGCGCGCAGCGCGGAATCCGGGATCCAGCGCCTTCAAGACAAGAGAACCCGCCGCCAGGCGGGTTTTCTTTTTGCGCGTCCGTGTGGGGTGCGACACCTTGGGCGGAAGCCGTTGCGCGGATTCCGCCCTGCACGGGCTGCACCGCCACATCAACGCGAATGATTCGGGCGCCCACCAAGTCACGGGCTCCGAAAAAAAAACCCGCCTCTCGGCGGGTTTATTATTGGTTCAAGCGGAACGAAAAGCGGTCACGCCCTCGCCACTGCGTATCTCTTCAACCGCGCGGCATACTCGGCGAGCATGCGGTTGCCGCTGGCTTCCGCCTCGCGGATCCATTCCTGCAACGCCGCAAGCGCGGATTCGGGCTTGCGCTGTTCGAACAGCGCGACAAGGCGCGCGCGGTAGGCGACCACGGTCTGCAGGCGCGGACGCTTCTCGATCACTTCGGCGAGCTGCTTGTGGCCCTCGCGATCCAGCCAGCGGCCGCCGTCGGCCAGCGCGCGGCGCATCCAGCGCGGCAGCTTGCGCAGGTGCTTGCCGGCGCTCTCGGCGTCTTCCCGCAGCGTCGGCTTGATCACCAGCTTGTAGTAATCGGTCATCGCCTGGAAGCGATGCGTCAGCACCGCCTTGAGCGTTTCGGTGTCCGGCAGGCTCACGTTCGGACGCACGTCCAGCGATGGCGCCACGCGCAGCACCTTGGCGAGGCCGACCTTCTGCAACCCGCAGATCACCGCCCAGCCGATGTCGAATTCGAAGCGGCGCAGCGCGAACCGCGCCGAGCTCGGGAAGGCATGATGGTTGTTGTGCAGCTCCTCGCCGCCCACCCAGAAGCCCCACGGGGTGAGGTTCGTCGCGGTGTCGGTTGTTTCGAAGTTGCGATAACCCCACCAGTGGCCGATGCCGTTGACCACGCCCGCGGCCCAGAACGGAATCCATGCCATCTGCAGCGCCCAGATCGCGCCGCCGATCGCACCGAACAGCGCGATGTTGATGACCGCCAGCAGGGTGATGCCCAGGTACGGATGCGGCGTGTACACGTGCCGCTCGATCCAGTCCTCGGGCGTGCCGCGGCCGTACTTCTCCATGTCGGCGTCGTTCGCGGCGGCCACGCGATACAGTTCGGCGCCTTCGAAGAACACTTTCTTGATGCCCAGCACCTGCGGGCTGTGCGGATCGTCCTCGGTCTCGCAGTGCGCGTGGTGCTTGCGATGCACCGCCACCCACTCCTTGGTCACCATGCCGGTGCTCATCCAGTTCCAGAAACGCAGCACGTGCGACACTGCCGGATGGAAATCCACCCCGCGATGCGCCTGCGAGCGATGCAGGTACAAGGTCACCGCAAAAATGGTGAGCTGGGTGGTGACGAGGATGTAAACCAGCGTGGCAACCCAACCGAAGTGGGCCAGGCCGTGCATGGCGAAATCGAGCAGGTTGTTGATCATTCGTTCCCGCAGTGCGAAGCAGGGTTCGCGGTGGATGCCACGATCAGGCTACGATCACGGCCAAAGCAACAGTGGTGCCGAAGTGCTTCCAGTCTAGGGGAATACCCAAGCACACTCCAGCTTTAATCGTTAGGATATGCGGCCGGAAAGCGCTTCCTGCAACGGCCTTCACACAAGTTTTCGCATGTCCGAGCCCACCTTGCTGCATCTGGACCACGTGAGCCGCCGCCTGGCCGGGCGCGAGGTGGTCACGGATGTGACCTTCAGCGTCGCCCGCGGCGAGGTGCTGGGCCTGCTGGGCGTGAATGGCGCCGGCAAGTCCACCACGCTGGCGATGGTCGCGGGCGCGCTGCGACCCGACGCGGGCAGCGTGCAAATCGGTGGGGCCGACCTGCGCGAGCGGCCGGAACTCGCGCGTACGCGGATCGGTTACCTGCCCGAGAACGTGCCGCTGTGGCCGGAGTTGACCGTGCGCGAATACCTCGATGCCTGCGGTCGCCTGCGCGGCATGGCACGCGCCGCACGCAAGCAGGCGATTGACCGCGAACTGCTGCGGCTGGACCTCGGCGAACAGGCGCACCGCCTGGGCGGCCAGTTGTCGCTGGGACAAAAACGCAGGCTCGGCCTCGCGCAAGCCCTGCTGCACGATCCGGAAGTGCTGGTGCTGGACGAACCGGGCAACGGTCTCGATCCGATCCAGACCGCGCAACTGCGCGAACTGATCCGCGGACTCTCCGCGCGGCGCGCCACGATCATTTCCACCCACGTGCTGGGCGAAGTCGAGGCAATGTGCGATCGCGTGGTGATCCTGCACAAGGGACGCGTGCGCCACGATGCGGCGCTGGCGGGCGACCGCGGCGCGCTGGACAGGCTGTTCCTGCAGATCGCGCGCGAAAAGGCTGCCGCTTGAGCTCGACAAGAGCGGTTTTGACACGGATTTACACGGATCAATGCGGATAGCTCAAAAAAAATTGATCGGCTCTCATCCGCGTTCCTCCGTGTCTGAAATGCTCTTCTTGGGGAACCGAATGATCCGCAGCAACCCGCAAAAGATCGCCGCATGAGCGCGCTGTCGGTAGCGCGCCTGGACCTCAAGCGCCTGCTGGTGCGGCCGTTCGCGTGGACCCTCGCTGCCATCGCGCTCGGCGCGCTGGCGTGGATGTTCCTGCAGAACCTCAATGCCTTCCTGATCGCGCAGCCGAAGCTCGCGGCGAACGCGAGCGGTCCCGGCTACACCGACCTTGTCGCGGTGCCGCACCTGCTCGCCTACATGCAGTTGTGCCTGCTGCTGGCACCTCTGATCACGATGCACGCGATCGCCGGCGAACGCCGCGCGCACACGCTGCCGCTGCTGTTTGCCTCCGGGCTGTCGCCGGCGCGCATCGTGCTCGGAAAATACGTTTCCTCGCTCATCTATCTGTGGGCGCTGCTGGTACTGGTCGCGTTGATGCCGGTGCTGCTGGCGCGCGCGACCACGCCGGACTGGGGCCAGTTCGGCGCCGCCCTGCTCGGCTGCGCGCTGTGCATCGCCGCACTCGCCGCGATCGGCGTTGCCGCTTCGGCGTTCTCCACGCACCCGGCAGTAGCCGCCATCTCCGCGCTGCTGGTCGTGCTGATCCTGGCGATGCTGGACGGCGGCGGACGCCTGACCGGCATGGGCGCCGGCTGGCTGGCGTATCTCGCGCTGCCCACCCACCTCACCCCGTTCATGCACGGGCTGGTGGCGAGCGTTGACATCGTCTACTTCCTGCTGCTGGTCGCGCTTGCGCTGGCCTTCGCCATCCGGCGCCTCGCAGCCGAAAAGGTGCGCGGCTGATGCGCTGGCGCGAACGCGCGGATGCGTGGCTGGTGGCCGCGTTGCTGGTCGTCGCGGCGATCTGCATCGCGGTGCTGTCTACACGGTTCGTTTTCACCTCCGACTGGAGCGCCGGCGCGCGCGCCAGCATCTCGCCGCAGAGCCAGGCGATCCTGAAGCAGCTGCCGGGCGAGCTGGATGCGGTGAGTTATGCGCGGCCGGGCGGCAACTTGCGCGAGGAAATCGCGACCGTCGTCGCGCGCTACCAGCGCTTCAAGCCGGACCTGAAGCTCTCGTTCGTGGACCCCGATGCCGACCCGGCCGCAATGCGCAAGGCCGGCATCACCGTGGACGGCGAGGTGGTGCTGCACTGGCGCGATCGCGAACAGCAGGTGGTGCAACTCACCGAGCGCGATTTCACCGATGCGCTGGCGCGCCTGAGCCGCGGGCGCGAGCGGCTGGTGGCGTTCGTGACCGGCGATGGCGAACGCAATCCGGACGGCAAGGCGAATGCGGACCTCGGCGACTTCGTCGCGCAGTTGTCCGGCAGCGGGGTGCGCGCGCTGCCGCTGAACCTGGCGCAGAACGCGAGCGTGCCGCGCAACACCGACCTGCTCGTGCTGGCCAGTCCGCAGGCGGAGCTGTCGCCGGCATCGCTGAAGGCGATCAACGAGTACCTGGATCGCGGCGGCAATTTCCTGTGGCTCACCGAGCCGGATACCGGCGACGTGGGCCTTGCGCCGCTTGCGCAGACACTGGGCATTCGCGCGTTGCCGGGCATGCTGGTGGATGGCGCCGGCGCGAAACTCGGCATCGGCGACCCGCGCATGGTGGTGGAGAACGATTACCCGCCGCACGCGCTCTCGCGCGGCTTCGCGCTGAACACATTGTTCCCGCAGGTCGCCGCGCTGGCGTCCACCGGCAACGCGCAATGGGCGCACGCTTCGATCCTGCGCAGCAGCGCGCAGAGCTGGAACCAGATCGCGCCCGTTGATCCCACCCGTCCGTCCACGATCAAATTCGACGCGAGTACCGGCGAACTGCGCGGTCCGCTGGATTTCGGTTTTGCGCTGACGCGGCTGTCGCCGAGCCCGGACAAGAGCGAGCAACGCGTGGTGGTGATCGGCGACGGCGATTTCCTGTCCAATACGTATCTTGCCAACGGCGGCAATCGCGCCTTCGGCGAGCGGGTGTTCGACTGGCTGCTGGGCGACGATGCGCTGGTCGCGCTGCCGCCGCGCGGCGCGCCGGATCGCGTGATGCGCCTGACGCAGGCGGACCTGGATGTCGTGACCTGGAGCTGCCTGGTTGCGCTTCCGCTGGTGTTGCTCCTCATCGGCATCACGATCGGCGTGCGTCGCCGCAGGCGCTGATGAAACGCGCGCTGCGCAACCGGCTTTGGCTGCTTGCGGCGGTGGCCGCGCTGGTCGCGATCGTGCTGTGGCTGGGCGCACGCGATCAGGGTGCCGCACCGCTGACGCTCACCCACCTCGATCCGGATGCGATCACGCGCATCGAGCTCACGATTTCGCAGCAGCCTGCACAGGTATTCCAGAAGAGCAGCGGCCACTGGTGGCGCGTGGCGCCCTCGCGCATGCGCGGCAACGACGAACACCTGCAACGGCTGGCGAAGCTTGCGCTCACGCCGGTCGCGCGCTGGGCACATGCGGATGAATTCGATCCGGCCAGGATCGGGTTGGCGCAGCCCGCCGCCACGCTGGTGCTGGATGGCGTGCAGCTTCGCTATGGCGCGTTGAGTGCGCTCGACAACCTGCGCTACGTCGGGGTCGGCGATCGCGTGGCGCTTGTGCCGCAGCAGGACAGCCCCGAGATCACGCTGGCGATGAAGCCATCACGGTGAGTATTCCGTTCGCCCTGAGCGTAGGCGCGCAGCGCCGGAGTCGAAGGGCACTGCACCAATGTGCTTCGACTTCGCTTGCTGACGCAAGCTAGGCTCAGCACGAACGGTATTGAGCGCTTCCGGATGCCCGAACTTCCCGAAGTGGAAACCACGCGCCGCGGCATTGCCCCGCACGTGCAGGGCCGCGTGATCGAGCGCGTGCTGTTGCGCCGCGGCGACCTGCGCTGGCCGATCCCGCGCGCGATCCGCAGCAAGCTGCCGGGCCAGCGCGTGGACGCGGTCGAACGCCGCGCGAAATACCTGCTGCTGCACACCCGGGCCGGTTCCGCGCTGCTGCACCTTGGCATGTCCGGGTCACTGCGCGTGCTGGATGCCGATACGCCGCCGCGCGCGCACGACCACTACGACCTCGTGCTGGATTCGGGCAAGGCGCTGCGCTTCAACGACCCGCGCCGTTTCGGCTGCCTGCTCTGGCAGAAGCCGGGCAAAGTGCATGAGCTACTGCGCGACCTCGGTCCCGAACCGTTGTCCGCCGGTTTCGACGGCGATCATTTGTGGGAACGCTCGCGCGGGCGCAGCGCGCCGGTGAAGACCTTCCTGATGGACCAGTCCGTCGTGGTCGGCGTCGGCAACATCTACGCGAGCGAAGCGCTGTTCGCCGCAGGCATTCATCCCAGGCGCGCCGCCGGCTCGGTGTCGCGCGCGCGCTACGCAAAACTCGCCGCCGAAGTGCGGCGCATCCTGCTGCACGCGATCGCGCGCGGCGGCACCACGTTGCGCGATTTCCTCGCGCCGGACGGCGCGCCCGGGTATTTCGAGCAGGAACTGTTCGTGTACGGCCGCGCCGGCGAGCCGTGCAAGGTCTGCGGCACGCCGATCCGCGCAGGCGTCATCGGCCAGCGCGCGACGTATTGGTGTCCGGAGTGTCAAAGATAGGTGCGCCAACCGAGGCAGGCCATGGATGGCCGTGCCGAAGTGAGCTTTCCGGCGAGAAGCGCACGTAGGAGGACAGGCTCTTCTGCCGTCATTCCGGGGCCGCCGAAGGCGGAACCCGGAATCTGCTCCAGCTTGCAAAGCGGAAATGCGGATTCCGGATCGCCGCCGCGCGGCGTCCGGAATGACGAGGATTGGGCTTTGACGCATTTACGACCCGTCGCGCGCAGGCGCGCGAGCGCCGTACGGCAAGCAACCTTCCATGGTGCGCAGCCACTCGCCATCCATGGCTCATCCTCCTCCGGCGCACGATCGGCCCCCGGCTGATCGTCAGCGCGCCGGACTCGACCAATCGAACTCCACGTGCGTATTGTTGAACTGCGGATCGTCCAGCGATCCGCCGTGATGCGCGACGAGTCCGCGCGGCAGGCCGTCCACCTCCAGCGTGGTGCCCTCGGCGAAGCGCATGCCCATCGCTTCCAGTTCCAGCAGGTGCTCGGCCAGCGCGCCGGCGCGATCCGTCTCCGCCTTCGGCACGTTGCGCAGGCTGATGTCGGGACGCGCGAACTTGCGCATGCCGCGGGTGCGCACCCACGCGCCGTCGCCCTCGTCGTGGCACAGGATCAGCGCGTGCGCGCGCGGCGGTGCGCCGCCTTCGACCAGGTAACGCTCGCCCCAGGCGCGCGGCGCGAACAGGCTCAGGATCTGCGGATCAATCACCGCCGCGCCGCCGACGTCCAGCAGCGCGGCAATCACGCCGAGCGTGTCGCGCAGGTAATCGAGCGTGGCCGGATCGTCCAGTTCGCCGCGCAGCATGATGCACTCGGGGGCCTCGCGCGCCAGCTTGAACGTGTGCGGATCGTCCTCGCGCAGCAGCTCGCCGATCGCTCCGCGCAGCGGATGCCCGTCCCAATGCGCCAGCATCTGCTTGTCCAGGCGATGCATCTCGATGCCTTGCGGCAAGCCGGCGCTTCCGTAGCGGGCGACGTTCAACTCGAGTTTCCCGGGGAACGCGCCGAACACGAAGAACAGCAGCATCGCCCTGCCCTCGCCGCGCGAGTAATAGGGTCGCGGCCAGGGGGTGGGTTCGGTTGGCGTCACGGTTGCTCTCCGAAATTACTGGAAGAAGGAAATGGGGACGGAAAGTGCGGGCGCAATCACGTCGCGCCACGTTGCGCAAGCTGGTCATCGAGGCGCGCGCCGCCGACAATGCATTCTTGCACGAACTTTCCACCGCCCTGCTGCCCGCTTCCGATCCCCGATGTTGAATCCCCCCCAACGCGCCGCGGTCGAATACTGCGACGGCCCGCTGCTGGTGCTGGCCGGCGCCGGTTCCGGCAAGACCCGCGTGATCGCCGAGAAGATCGCGCACCTGATCGCGCGCGGCGTTGCGCCCGCGCACAAGATCGCGGCGATCACCTTCACCAACAAGGCCGCGCGCGAGATGCGCGAGCGGGTGGCGAAGCGGGTCAAGTCCGACGATGCCGACGCATTGAGCGTCTGCACCTTCCACGCGCTGGGCCTCAAGTTCCTGCAGATCGAGCACGCGCGGGCCGGGCTGCGGCGAGGTTTCTCCGTGCTGGACGCCGACGACAGCGCGCAGCTCGTCAAGGAACTGGCCGGCGCGTCGGTGAAACCCGAGCAGTTGTTCCTGCTGCGCAACCTGCTCTCGCGCGCAAAGAACGAAGGGCTGACGCCGGACGCCGCGCTGGAGGCGGCGCGCAGCCCGCGCGAACTGGAAGCCGCGCAGGTCTACGCGGCGTACCAGCAGCGGCTCGCCGCGTTCAATGCAGTGGATTTCGATGATTTGATCCGGCTGCCGCTCGCCGTGCTGGAGCGCGACGAGGAAGCGCGCCTCGCCTGGCGCGAACGCATCCGCTACCTGCTGGTGGACGAGTGCCAGGACACCAACGCCGCGCAGTACGCACTGCTGAAGCTGCTGGCGGGCGAGCGCGGCGCCTTCACCTGCGTGGGCGACGACGACCAATCCATCTATGCCTGGCGCGGCGCCGATCCCGGCAATCTCGACAAGCTCGCGCACGACTATCCGGCGCTGCGCGTGGTCAAGCTGGAACAGAACTACCGCTGCGGCCAGCGCATCCTGCGCGCGGCCAACGCGCTGATCGCCAACAACCCGCACGCGCACGTCAAGAAACTCTGGAGCGCGCACGACGAGGGCGCACCGATCCGGGTGCTGGAATGCCGCGACGGCGAGCACGAGGCCGAGCGCGTCGCCGCCAACCTGATCCACCTGCGCGACAAGCATTCGCTCGCCTGGTCCGACTGCGCGGTGCTGTATCGCGGCAACCACCAGTCGCGGGTGCTGGAAAAGGCGCTGCGCCTGAACCGCATTCCCTACCACCTCACCGGCGCACTGAGTTTCCTGGACCGCCACGAGGTCAAGGACGTGCTCGCCTACCTGCGCCTGCTCGCCAACCCGGACGACGATGCGGCCTTCCTGCGGGTGGTCAACGTGCCGCGCCGCGAGATCGGCGCGACCACGCTGGAAAAACTGGGAACACTCGCGCAATCGAAGCATCTCTCGCTGCTGCGTGCCGCGCGCAGCGATTCGATCCTGAAGCAACTGCCCGCGCGCGCGGCGAATTCGCTGCACGGTTTCGTCGCGCTGCTGGATGGCCTGCACGCGGAAGCCGCGCACACGCGCGCCGGCGAACTGGTGGAGGAGCTGTTGCGACGCAGCGGTTATGCGCAGCACGTCGCCGCTTCATCGCGCGACGCCGCGCTCAACGAGCGCCGCATGGGCAACATCCGCGAGCTGATCGAATGGTTCCGCGCGATGGACAAGGGCCGCGCGCGCGCCGGCGATCTCGCCGCGCAACTGGCATTGCTGACGCACGCCGACCGCGACGACGGCGGCGACGCGGTGCGATTGATGACGTTGCACGCGGCCAAGGGCCTTGAGTTCCGCTGCGTGCACATCGTCGGCATGGAAGACGGCACGCTGCCGCACGAAGGCGCGCTGGACGAAGGACGGCTGGACGAGGAACGCCGCCTGCTCTATGTCGGCATCACCCGCGCCAAGGAACTGCTGGTGCTGAGCTACAGCGCGCAGGCCCGCCGCTACGGACAGGTGTTCGCGCAGAAGCCCAGCCGCTTTCTCGAGGAATTGCCTTCCGGCGACCTGCACCGCGAGGGCCAGGATCCGGAAGCCGACGCGCAGGCGCGGCAGGACGTGGCGCTGGCGCAGTTGCAGAAACTGGCGGCGATGCTGGGTTAGCGCGTGCGCGCCTTGCGGCATTCAATCGCCGTCGTCCCGGCGACGCGAAGAGCGGCCATGGATGGCCGCGCTTTGATGAGCGAGGAAAGCCGGGATCCAGTGACTTTGATGCTCGACATCCATGTCCTTTTCCGCGCCGTCCAGCGGCGCGGGTTACTTTCCTTTCGGGGAAAGTAACCAAAGCCATTGGCGCCGGGCATGACGGTCTCGCCAACATCCGGTTGGCTCGACTGCCCGTCGCATCTTGCGCCAAGCGGGCCGGCGCGAACTCGCACATCCCTGTGCTCGGACATCGCGCCTTGCTCCCGCTTGGCGCTGCGATGCTCCGGCGTCATGCGACGGCGCCGGAAAGCTCACTTCGACACGGCCATCCATGGCCTGCTCTTCTGTGCGCGTGGCGCAGTCGCATTCCCCGGGCGGCCCGGATGGACTGCGGCGGGATCCTGGGCAATCTCGCGAAGAATCCAGGATTCCGGCGCCATGCGCCTGCATCCGGGCCACCCTCAGATCAACCCCGCCACTTCCAGCTCGTTCTTCAGATACGCGTAGTAGATCGGCGCGGCGACCACGCCCGGCAGGCCGAACGCGGCTTCCATCACCAGCATCGCGAGCAATATTTCCCAGGCGCGCGCGCGGATCTGGCCGCCGACGATTTTCGCGTTGAGGAAGTACTCGAACTTGTGGATCAGCACCAGGAAGATCAGCGCGGCCAGCGCGACCCACAGCGAGACCGACAGCGCGACGACCGCGATCAGCGTGTTGGAAATCAGGTTGCCGACCACCGGCAGCAGGCCGACCACGAAGGTGATCGCGATCAGCGTCTTGGTCAGCGGCAGGTGCACGCCCATCAGCGGCAGCGCGACCAGCAGGAAGATCGCGGTGAAAAAGGTGTTGATTGCGGCGATCTTCACCTGCGCGAACACGATGTTGCGGAAGGCGAGCGC
>DASVDY010000239.1:0-5535 GCA_036380855.1 Rhodanobacteraceae bacterium | reverse complement strand
TGATGGTCGATCAGTTGAACTCGTTCGCCTCGGAAGTGACCCGCGTGGCGCGCGAGGTCGGCACCGAGGGCAAGCTCGGCGGCCAGGCGCAGGTGGAGGGCGTCGGCGGCACCTGGAAGGACCTCACCGACAACGTCAACGCCATGGCCGCCAACCTGACCGGCCAGGTGCGCAACATCGCCGAGGTCACCACCGCGGTGGCGCGCGGCGACTTGTCCAAGAAGATCACGGTGGACGTCAAGGGCGAGATCCTGGAGCTCAAGGACACCATCAACACGATGGTGGACCAGTTGAACTCGTTCGCCTCGGAAGTGACCCGCGTGGCGCGCGAGGTCGGCACCGAAGGCAAGCTCGGCGGCCAGGCGCAGGTGCGCGGCGTGGCCGGCACCTGGAAGGACCTGACCGACAACGTGAACCTGATGGCCGAGAACCTGACCGACCAAGTGCGCAACATCGCCGAGGTCACCACCGCGGTCGCACGCGGCGACCTGTCCAAGAAGATCACGGTGGACGTCAAGGGCGAAATCCTGGAACTGAAGGACACCATCAACACGATGGTGGACCAGTTGAACTCGTTCGCATCGGAAGTGACCCGCGTGGCGCGCGAGGTCGGCACCGAGGGCAAGCTCGGCGGCCAGGCGCAGGTGCGCGGCGTGGCCGGCACCTGGAAGGACCTCACCGACAACGTGAACCTGATGGCCACCAACCTCACCAACCAGGTGCGCGGCATCGCCGACGTGGTGACCGCAGTGGCGCAGGGCAACCTCAAGCGCAAGCTGTCGGTGGACGCCAAGGGCGAGATCGCGGCGCTGGCCGACACCATCAACGGCATGATCGAGACGCTCGCCACCTTCGCCGACCAGGTGACCAACATGGCGCGCGAGGTGGGCATCGAGGGCAAGCTCGGCGGCCAGGCGCGCGTGCCCGGCGCCGCCGGCCTGTGGCGCGACCTCACCGACAACGTGAACCAGCTCGCCGCCAACCTGACCAACCAGGTGCGCTCGATCGCCGACGTGGCGACCGCGGTGACCAAGGGCGACCTCTCGCGCTCGATCGCGGTGGCCGCATCCGGCGAGATGGCCGCGCTGAAGGACAACATCAACGAGATGATCCGCAACCTCAAGGACCAGACCTTGAAGAATGCGGAACAGGATTGGCTGAAGACCAACCTCGCCCGTTTTTCGCGCATGCTGCAGGGCGTGCGCGACCTGGCGACGGTGTCCAACCTGATCATGTCCGAGCTCGCGCCGCTGGTGAACGCGCAGTACGGCGTGTTCTACGTCGCGCGCCGCGAGGACCACGAGACCGTGCTGGATCTCGTTGCCAGTTACGGAGCGGAGAGCCGCGAGCAGCTCAAGCCCACCTTCAAGTTGCGCGAAGGCCTGGTCGGCCAGTGCGCCGCCGACAAGCGGGCGATGCTCTTGACCGACATCCCCGACGGCTTCATCCGCATCGGCTCGGGGCTGGGTCATGCGCCGCCGGCAAACGTGGCGATCCTGCCCGCGCTGTTCGAGGATGAAGTCAAGGCGGTGATCGAGCTGGCCTCGTTCCACGACTTCAACGAAACCCACCAGAGCTTCCTCGACCAGTTGATGGAATCGGTCGGCATCGTGCTCAACACGATCGCCGCGACCATGCGTACCGAACGCCTGCTCAAGCAGTCGCAGTTGCTGACGCAGGAACTGCAGGCGCGCCAGACCGAACTCACCACCAAGCAGGAGGAGTTGCACGTCACCAACGAGGAACTGAAGGAAAAGGCCCAACTGCTGGAAAACGAAAAGAAGCAGGTGGAGGCGAAGAACTTCGAGATCGAGATGGCCCGCCGCGCGGTGGAGGAAAAGGCCGAGCAGTTGGCGCTCACCTCCAAGTACAAGTCCGAGTTCCTGGCCAACATGAGCCACGAACTGCGCACGCCGCTGAACTCGCTGCTGATCCTTTCCCGGCTGCTGGCCGACAACCCGCAGGGCAACCTCAACGACAAGCAGACCGAATTCGCGCGCACCATCCATTCGGCCGGCACCGACCTGCTCAACCTGATCAACGACATCCTCGACCTGTCGAAGATCGAGTCGGGCACCGTGACCATCGAAATCGGCGAGATGCCGCTCAGCGGCCTCAAGCAGCACATGGAACGCACGTTCCGGCAACTCGCCGCCGACAAGGAACTGGAGTTCAAGGTGGAGTTCGACCCGACGCTGCCGGCCACGATCGGCACCGACGAGAAACGCCTGCAGCAGGTGGTGCTGAACCTGCTCTCCAACGCCTTCAAGTTCACCAGCGAAGGCAGCGTCACGCTGTCGGTACGCCCGGCGTCGGGCGGCTGGAGCGCCAATCATCCGGTCCTGCGCAACGCGCGCCAGGTCATCGCCATCGCCGTGACCGACACCGGCATCGGCATCCCGAAGGAAAAGCAGAAACTCATCTTCGAAGCGTTCCAGCAGGCCGACGGCACCACCAGCCGCAAATACGGCGGCACGGGCCTTGGCTTGTCCATCAGCCGCGAGATCGCGCGCCTGCTCGGCGGCGAACTGCAGGTGCGTTCCACCCCGGGCCAGGGCTCGACCTTCACGCTGTTCGTGCCGTTGAAAGCGGAACTGTCGGTGCTGCCTCTCACCGGCGCCACCCCCGCCCGCTACGACAACAGCGGCGCGATGGTGCCCGGCGCGTTGCCCGCGCAGATGGAAGTGAACGACGACCGCGACGCGCTCGGCGATTCGCCATTCGTGCTGATCGTCGAGGACGACCCGACCTTCGCCTCGATCCTGCTGGACATCGCGCGCGAGGCTGGGCTCAAGGGCGTGGTCTCCACCGCCGGCGCCGGCACGCTGGCGCTGGCGCGCAGGCTGCAGCCGCACGCGATCACCCTGGACCTGGGCCTGTCGGACATTGACGGCTTCGTGTTGCTGGACCTGCTCAAGCACGATCCCCAGACCGCGCACATGCCGATCCAGGTGATTTCCGGAGCCGGCAAGCTCGCCTCGGCGATGGAACTGGGCGCGATCGGCGTGACCGAGAAGCCGGCCTCGCCGGACCAGCTCGCGGAAGTGTTTGCCCACCTGGCCGAGCACATCCGCCGCGCGCCCGCGCCGGCGCCCGCGGAAGCGGCGACCGGCCTGCGCAAGGTGCCCGAGCTGGCCGGCGTGCGCGTCCTGATCGTGGACGACGACATCCGCAACATCTATTCGCTGACCAGCGTGCTGGAAAGCCAGGGCGTGGAAGTGCTGCACGCCGAGGGTGGCCGCGAGGGCATCGCGATCCTGGAGCAGACACCCGGCATAGACATCGCGCTGATAGACATCATGATGCCGGAGATGGACGGCTACGAGACCATCCGGCAGATCCGCGGGCGAGAGGCGCTGGCCGAAATGCCGCTGATCGCGGTCACCGCCAAGGCCATGAAGGGCGATCGCCGCAAGTGCCTCGATGCCGGCGCGTCGGACTACATCGCCAAGCCGGTGGACATCGAATTGCTGCTGGCGTTGCTGCGCGTGTGGCTGGTCCGCTCGCGCGAGCGTGCGCCGGCCACTGCGTCGTAGCGCGGAGCCCACCCATGGACGTTCCCGTGTCCCGCCCGCCCCTTCCGACAACCTCCTCGCGGGCCCGCTCCGCCGAGCCTGCGCAGCCCGCCGAGCGGGCGCGCATCCTGATCGTGGACGACGACGAGCGCAACCTGCTGGCGATCCGCACGGTGCTGGAGGACGTCGCCGACATCGTCATGGCGAAATCCGGCGAAGAGGCCCTGCGACACCTGCTCAGGAGCGAGTTCGCGGTGATCCTGCTGGACGTCTTCATGCCCGGCATGGACGGCTACGAGACCGCGCGGATCATCCGCTCGCGCGAGCAGACCAGGCGCGTCCCGATCATCTTCCTGTCGGCGGTCAACAAGGAGCTCGAGCACCTGATCCGTGGCTATTCGATGGGCGCGGTGGACTATGTGTTCAAGCCGGTCGAGCCGGTGGTGTTGCGTTCCAAGGCCGCGGTGTTCGTGGACCTTTGGCAGATGACCCGCGAGGTGCGCCGCAAGGCGCAGCAGGAGCAGCAACTGCTGGACGCCAACCTGCGCGCCAACGCCGACCTGTTGCGCGCCGAGCAGGAGCTGCGCCGCGCGGAGCAGCGCCAGGCGGTGATCATCGATTCGCTGCCGATCATGCTCTACCTCGAGGATCCGCATGCCCCGCTGCGCGCCCCCAAATTCATGGCGGGCAATTTCCGTTTGCTCACCGGCTTCGACATCAACGAAATCCTCGCCAATCCCCGGATGTGGTGCGACCGCATCCACCCGGAGGATCGCGAGCGGGCGATCGCCGCGTTCGAGGCCGCCCGCGATGGCCGCGGCTACTCGGTGGAATATCGCTGGCAATGCGCCGACGGGGCCTGGAAGCACTTCCTTGCGCAGGCGGTATTGCTGCGCGACAGCGCGACCGGCGCGGAAGAATACGCCGGCACCCTGCTCGACGTCAGCGAACGCAAGGACCTCGAGACGCAGCTCATGCACGTGCGCAAGATGGACGCCATCGGCCAGCTCAGCGGCGGCATCGCGCACGATTTCAACAACCTGCTCTCCGCCGTGCTCAGCGGGCTGGAATTGCTGGAACGGCGCGCCCGGATCGCGCCCGACCATCGCCCGATCCTCGACATGATCCGGCATGCGGCGCAGCAGGGCAGCGAGGTGGTCTCGCGCCTGCTGGCGTTCGCGCGCAAGCAGAACCTGAGGCCGGCACCCGTCAAGCTGCACGCGCTCTCCAGCGCCGTTGACCAGTTGCTGGCGCATACGCTGGGCGGACTGGTGAAGCTGGAATGGGACCTGCCCGCCGACCTGTGGTGGCCCTACGCCGACGAAGCACAGTTGGAACTCACCCTGATGAACCTCGCGATCAATGCGCGCGATGCCATGCCCGAGGGCGGCAGCATCTGCATCAGCGGTCGCAACGCGACGATCGGCAGCGACGACGAAACCGGCCTGGCGCCGGGCGACTATGTGGCAGTGTCGGTAGCCGATACGGGCAGCGGCATTCCGGCCGAGCTCCTCGACCGCGTGGCCGAGCCGTTCTTCACCACCAAGGCGGTGGGCAAAGGCACGGGCCTGGGCTTGAGCATGGTGTACGGCTTTGCACAACAGTCGGGCGGCACCCTGCGCATCGAAAGCGAGCTGGGTCGCGGGACCTGCGTGACGATCTGGCTGCCGCGCGCGCCGGAAGAGGCGGCTGCCACGGCCGGCGATGCGACCAGCAAGACCGGGGAAGACGCCTCGCGCCCCCGCAACATCCTGCTGGTGGACGATCACGAAGGCGTGCGCTCGGCGACCGCCGCCCTGCTGTCCGACCTGGGCCATCACGTCACGACGGCGGCCGGCGGCGCAGAGGTGGCGGAGATGCAGGATCATGACCTCGCCAGGATTGATCTCGTCGTGAGCGACTACGCGATGCCGCTGGTTTCCGGCGCCGAAGTGGTTCGCCGGCTGCGCGTGGACAAGCCGCACCTGCCGGCCGTGATCATCACCGGCTATGCCGAAGCCGACGTTGTCAACGGGGCGCC
>DASVDY010000238.1:0-6881 GCA_036380855.1 Rhodanobacteraceae bacterium | reverse complement strand
GACCGGAAGCTGCAGGCTGCGCCCATGCGAGCGCAGCTCCACCACGTCGCCGTTGTCGAGTCCGTATTCCTTTGCGAGCGCGGGCGAGATCAGCGCCGGGTTGTCCCAGGTGAGCTGCGTCAGCGGCTTGGGCAATTCCTGCAGCCAGCCATTGTTGGCCCAATCGCCGCCGCCAATCGTGGGATCGGGGCGGAAGAGCAGTTCGAGAGCATTTCCGGGCGAAGTCTCTTGCCCGTCATTCCGGACGCCGCGCAGCGGCGATCCGGAGCCCGGCATTCCTGCTCTGGGCATTTCAGAGTCACTGGATCCCGGCTTGCGCCGGGACGACGGAAATGTGTGGTCGCTCCTGACGTCGGTTCGAGGCACGGCGACGGGTCGCGCAGCGGTATTCGCAACCGCCCCCGCCTGCAATGCGGCATTCCACGTTGCATCGTCCTTCAGTTGCGAAGCCCACTGCCTGCGCACCAGCGCGCGCCCGTCGGTGATTTCGTCGTCGAGCAGGAGGGAAAGCACTTCGATCGCCGACCTGCTGTCGTACAGCGGCGCGATCAGCGGTTGCCCGATGCTGGCCGTGCCGTCGAATGCGCGCGCATCCGACCAGCTCTCCAGCGCGTGCGACATCGGCAGGTGCCATTCGGCGAGTGCACCGGTCTCGTCGTGATACAGCCCCGCGTGCAGCAGGTGCGGCACGAGCTGCAGCGCCGCGGCGAATTCGAGATCCGCGGGCGCGTCGTAGACCGGATTGGCGCCCAGCACCAGCAGCGTGTCCACCCTGCCCGCGCGCATCGCCGCGACCAGCGCGCGCAGCGAGCCGTCGTCTTCGCCTTGGGGATTCGTCGCCTGCGGCGGCACCGCCTCGACCGGTTCGGCGTATTCCAGCGTGCTGCCGACGTTGCCGAGTGCAGCGTTCATCGCATGGGCGAGCGCGTGCAGTTCCGGCGATTGCGTGTCACCCGCCAGGATCAGCGAAGCGCCGCGCGCACCGCGCAGGTCGTCCGCAACAGCACGCAGGAATGCCGGCGACGCTCCGCGCGCGGGCGCGCTCCTGCCGGAAGCGACGCCCAGCTCACCGGCAAGCGCGTGCGCAAATGCCTCAACCCCTGCGCTATCCAGCGGCAGGCGGTGGTCGGCCATCATGCCGGTCACGCTGGGCGTGGGCTCGATCGCGTACAGGCGCGACATCGTGCCGCGCTCCGGATCGCGCGTACCGATGAAGTCGCGCGCGTAACGCACGCCGGCGGCCGGATCGGACAGGAAATCCGCATCGAGCGCCAGGATCACCTTCGCGCGATCGAAGTGGTAACGCGTCGCGTACGGCCTGCCGAAGGCCCGCCGCGCACCTTCGCGCGCATGCCCGCTGTCGCAGGGCTCGTGCACGTGCCAGCGCGCATTCGGATACCGCTTCTGCAACGCGGCGAGTTGCGAGGCGAGGGTCGGCGAGGTGACCGCGCCCGTGAGCACGCGCAACCCGGCGCCGCCGTCGCGCTCCCAGCGCGCGCGCGACTGCAGCATCGCGGCGACGAAGGCATCCCACGTCGTCGCATCGTTGCGATACAGCACCGACTGCGAACGATCCGGATCCCACAGTTGCAGCACGGCGGCCTGGGCAAAGATGTCGGTGCCGCCGAGACTGGCCGGATGCTGCGGATTGCCTTCGACCTTGGTCGGCCGGCCCATGTTGCTGCGGACCAGCACGCCCTGGGCGAAACCCGATTGCGTCAACACGGTGGCGAAGTAGCGCGGCAGGCCGTCCACCTGCCCCGCCTGTCCTTGCACGTACGGCACGATTTCGGTTTGCGGCGGGCGGCTGCACGCGCCCAGACCCGCGAGCGCGAGCGATGCGCCGATGAACTTCAGGAACCCGCGCCGATCCAGCGGCGCCATATCCGCCAGTTGCGGATGCTCGCGCTGCAGCCACGCGCGGAAGCCTTCGCTGTCGGCCAGCTCTTCCAGCGAGCGCCACAGCTTCGGTCCGCGCGCATCCTTCAGCCGCGCGCGCTCGGCATCCATGTCGAACGCCGCCGGGGACGAGGCGTGCGGTGGCCGCGTCAATGGGGACGAGGTCAGCGATGACATACCGAGCAGTCCGTCAGCCGTCGCTTGTCAATGTGGTATTCGCGCAGCAGCCGCTGGCCCAGCGCGTGCGGGTCCTTCGCATGCCAGGTCATGCTGAAGACTTCATTGCGCGGGCGCAGGTTCTTCTCCGGATCGCGATGGCAATCCAGACACCACTGCATGGTCAGCGGCGCGACCTGCGCGGTCAGCGGCATCTTGTCCACGCGGCCGTGGCAGGTCTCGCAGCCGATGCCCTTTGAGATGTGGATCGAATGGTTGAAGTAGACGAAGTCCGGCAGCTTGTGCAGCCGCTGCCAGTGGAACGGCACGCCGCTCTGGTACGACGCGATCAGCGGTTTCAGCGCCGGCTGGTCGGTGTACAACTGCGAGTGGCAGGTCATGCAGGTCGAGAGCGGCGGGATCCCCGCGAACGCCGACTGCTCGACCGAACTGTGGCAATAGCGACAGTCAATGCCGTCGTCGCCGACGTGGTGCTTGTGGCTGAAGGGGACCGGCTGCTCGAGCGGATCGTGCGGCGTGGTCGGTTCGGCGGTGGCCACGCGCCACAGCAGCAGCACCGCGACGATGATCACGGCCGCGGCCAGTGCGCCGAGCCGGAACACGAATCCGAACCACCTGGGGAAAAGTTGCGCCACTGCCGTCCTTGGTCCGCGCAACGCCGCGCCCGTCCCGGGCGCCGCGACTCTCGTTTGCAGCTTTACACGTTAGCGCAAAGGCCGCGCCGATGGCAAAGCGGCGCCATATTCGCGCGAGGTTAACCTTGCGCGCCGCACACTGAAAAAGTCCGGCGCGCAGGATGCGCGCGTCCTTCTGCGTCCCACGAACACGGAGGTTCCATGCCCACCGTCAGCGATTTCATCATCAAGCGCATGCACGAATGGGGCGTGCGCCGCATCTACGGCTTTCCCGGCGACGGCATCAACGGTTTGATGGGCGCGATGAACCGGGCCGACGGCGAGATCGAACTGGTGCGGGCACGACACGAGGAGATGTGCGCGTTCATGGCATGCGCGCATGCCAAGTTCACCGGCGAAGTCGGCGTGTGCATGGCCACGTCCGGCCCGGGCGCAATCCATCTTCTGAACGGTCTGTACGACGCCAAGCTCGATCACCAGCCGGTGGTCGCGATCGTCGGCCAGCAGGCGCGCTCGGCGCTCGGCGGACAGTACCAGCAGGAAGTGGACCTCACCACGCTGTTCAAGGATGTCGCGGCCGATTACATCGAGCTGGTGACCGTGCCCGCGCAGGTGCGGCACGTGGTGGATCGCGCGATGCGCATCGCCATCTCCAAGCGCACCGTCACCTGCTTCGTGGTGCCGAACGACCTGCAGGAACTGGACGCGGTCGAGAAGCCGCCGCGCAAGCACGGCACCGTCCACTCCGGTCTGGGCTATCGCGCTCCGGAGGTGGTGCCGGCCGATCACGACCTGCAACAGGCCGCCGACCTGCTGAATGCCGGCAAGAAGGTCGCGATGCTGGTCGGGGCCGGTGCGCTGGGCGCGCGCGAGGAAGTCATCGAAGTCGCGGAGCTGCTCGGCGCGGGCGTGGCGAAGGCGTTGCTGGGCAAGGCCGCGCTGCCCGACGATTTGCCGTTCGTGACCGGCTCCATCGGCCTGCTCGGCACCAAGCCGAGCTGGGACATGATGACCGGTTGCGACACGCTGCTGATGATCGGCTCGCGTTTTCCTTATTCCGAATTCCTGCCCAAGGAAGGCCAGGCCAAGGGCGTGCAGATTGACCTCGACCCGGCAATGGTGTCCATCCGCTATCCGATGGACATCAACCTGATCGGCGATGCCAGGAAGACCTTGCGGGCGCTGATTCCGAGGCTGAAGCGCAAGACCGATCGCGAGTGGCGCGCGGAGATCGAAAAGAACGTGGCCGAATGGTGGCAGGTACTGGAATCGCGCGCGATGGCCGCTGCCGATCCGATCAATCCGGAGCGCGTGTTCTGGGAACTCTCGTCGCGGCTGCCCGACAACTGCATCCTTTCATCCGATTCCGGTTCCTCCGCCAACTGGTACGCGCGCGACCTGAAGATCCGCGACGGCATGATGGCTTCGCTCTCCGGCGGGCTGGCGACGATGGGTCCGGGCGTGCCGTACGTGATCGCCGCCAAGTTCGCGTTCCCCGACCGCGTGGCCATCGCCCTTGTCGGCGACGGCGCGATGCAAATGAACGGCAGCAACGAGCTCATCACCATCGGCCAGTACTGGAAGGAGTGGTCCGATCCGCGCCTGATCATCATGGTGCTGAACAACCGCGACCTGAATCAGGTCACCTGGGAGCAGCGCGTGATGGAAGGCGATCCGCGCTACGACGCGTCCCAGCACGTGCCGGATTTCCCGTACGCGCGCTACGCCGAGCTGTGCGGCCTGAAAGGGATCATGGTCAACAAGCCCGAGCAGATCGCGGCGGCCTGGGACGAAGCGCTGAAGGCCGATCGCCCATGCGTGATCGAGGCAGTCACCGATCCGGAAGTGCCGCCGTTGCCGCCGCACATCACCTTCAAGCAGGCCAAGGACTTCACCGAGTCCATGCTGAAGGGCGACAGCGGCACGCGCGGCATGCTGCTCGAATCCACGCGCCAGACCTGGGCCAGCCTGTTCCCCGGGCACAAGAAGAGCTGAGGATGGAAACCGTCGCACTCGGCAAGGCGAGGGCGAGCGCATACAAGGTGCCGACCGACGCCCCCGAATCCGACGGCACGCTGGAATGGGACTCGACGACCCTGGTGCTGGTGGAGATCGAAGCGGGCGGCAAGCACGGCATCGGCTACAGCTACGCCGACGCTGCCACGGCGACCCTCGTCAATTCGCTGCTGTCGAAAGTGACCGAGGGACGCGATGCACTCGACATCCCGGGTGCGTGGGCGGCGATGCTGGCCGCCATCCGCAATCTTGGCCGAGGCGGCATCGCCGCCATGGCGGTCAGCGCGGTGGACAACGCATTGTGGGACTTGAAAGCGAAGCTGCTGGGCTTGCCGCTGTTCAAGCTGATGGGCGCGGTACGCGATGCAGCGCCGGTCTACGGCAGCGGCGGCTTCTGTTCGTACTCGGACGCGCAGTTGCGCGAGCAGCTCGGCGGCTGGGCGGCCGATGGCATCGGCATGGTCAAGATGAAGGTCGGGCGCGAGCCACGGCGCGATCCCGCGCGCGCCAGGGTCGCGCGCAAGGCGATCGGCGACGACGTGCAGCTGTTCGTGGATGCCAACGGCGCCTGTTCCCGCAAGCAGGCTCTGCACATGGCGGGCGTTTTCGCGAACGAATGCGAGGTGCGCTGGTTCGAGGAACCGGTGACGTCGGATGACCTGGATGGACTGCGACTCCTGCGCGACCGCGCGCCGGCGCCGATGGACATCGCCGCCGGCGAGTACGGCTACACGCCCTGGTACTTCCGCCGCATGCTGGCGGCAGGGGCGGTGGACGTGCTGCAGGCGGACGCCACCCGTTGCGCGGGCATCAGCGGCTTCATGCAGGCGAGCGCCTTGTGCGAGGCGTTCCACCTGCCGCTGTCGGCGCACTGCGCGCCGGCACTGCACGCGCATCCGGCGTGCGCAGCGCGACCGTTGCGGCACATCGAATATTTCCACGACCACGTGCGCATCGAGAACCTGTTGTTCGACGGCGCGTTGCAACCGGTGCACGGAGCGTTGCATCCCGATCCGTCGCGGCCGGGATTGGGTCTGGAGTTCAAGCACGCGGATGCGGAGCGTTATCGCGTGTTGCAGGGCGGGTCTTGACCCGCCGGAAATGTAGGGCGGGTCTTGACCCACCGGAAATGTAGGGCGGGTCTTGACCCGCCGGAAATGTAGGACGGGTCTTGACCCGCCGGAAATGTAGGACGGGTCTTGACCTACGGGAACGTAGGACGGGTCTTGACCTACGGGAAAGTAGGACGGGTCTTGACCCGCCGGAAATGTAGGGCGGGTCTTGACCCGCCGGAAATGTAGGGCGGGAGCAGCCGCGCAGCGGCGAATCCCGCCATTCGCAACGGCGGGCAAGGCCCGCCAGCGGCGGGTTGAAACCCGCCCAACGGAGGCAGCCATGCAAATAGACCACCCACAAGGCAAGTGCCAGCACGAAGGCTGCGGCTGCTTGGTCGAGGCCGGCAACCAGTACTGCTGCGAGTTCTGCCGCCAGGCCGCCGAACAGCCCGACGTGGACGAACTGGAGGTTCACGGCGGCAACTGCGGCTGCGGACATCCGGAGTGCATCGAGCAGTAGGAGCCTGCTTGCAGGCGACCGTTGCGAAACGACGTTGCACAACAGCTTGCGCAGTCGCTTGCAAGCAAGCTCATACAACAGTGCCGAAAGGGAACGGATTCCACATGCTCGCGAAAGGACAACCCGGAACCGCAGCGGTCCTCGGCGCGTTGGCTGTCGGGCTGGGCACGTTTGCGCTCAGCCGCGGTTCGTCGCGCGCGGGCGAACGGCTGCGCAAGCACCCGCGCGCGCGCTTCGCGGGCTCGACACCGCAGCCGACCGTGCAGGCGGCGCAGCGCCTCAACCGCGCAGCCGGCCTGATCGCGACGTCCACGTTGCTGGACAGCGGCATCGAGCACTACCGCGGCTCGTTCATCAACAAGGCGATGATTACGCCGATCGTGGTTTCGGCCGCGAGCCTTGCCGTGAGCGCGCACGGCAGCAACGATCGCAGCGCCGCCGCCCATCGCGTGCGCGATCCGGTCTATCTCGCCTGCGCGGCCACCGGCCTGGTCGGCACCGGCTTCCACCTCTACAACATCAGCAAGCGACCGGGCCGGTTTTCCTGGCAGAACCTCTTCTACGGCGCGCCGCTCGGCG
>DASVDY010000237.1:0-2285 GCA_036380855.1 Rhodanobacteraceae bacterium | reverse complement strand
CGCGTCGAACACCACCGGGCAGTTCGTCTCGCGCATCACCGCGAGAGAGCGCATGTCGGACACCAGGTTGTTGTAGCCGAAGCTCGCGCCGCGCTCGCAGACCATGATCTGCCCGTTGCCGGTGGAGCGCGCCTTCTCGACGACGTTCTTCATGTCCCACGGCGAAAGGAACTGGCCCTTCTTGATGTTGACGGGCTTGCCCGCGCTGCAGACGTTGCGGATGAAATCGGTCTGCCGGCACAGGAACGCCGGCGTCTGCAGCACGTCCACCACGGGCACGACTTCATCCAGCGGCGTGTACTCGTGCACGTCGGTCAGCACCGGCACGCCGACCTGCTTCTTCACTTCGGCCAGGATGCGCAGCCCTTCTTCCAGGCCCGGACCACGGAAGCCGTTGATGGAGGTGCGGTTGGCCTTGTCGAAGCTGGACTTGAAGATGAAGGGGATGCCGAGACGGTCGGTGATTTCCTTCAGCGTCCCCGCGGTGTCGAGCTGCAACTGCGGAGACTCGATCACGCAGGGACCGGCGATCAGGAAAAACGGCCTGTGCAAGCCGATTTCGAAGCCGCAGAGATTCATGCGCCCCCGCTCCAGGCCCCGTCATGCCGGCGAAAGCCGGAACCCGGCGACCTGTGTCTCGTCAACGGGAACCGCGTTCCGGTCAATGCAAGGTGCGGTCGGGAAAGGCACTGGACCCCGGCTTTCGCCGGGGCGACGACCATGGGGTGCGGCGACAGTTCCGTCCTCACCCCACCGCTTCCTTCTTCGCCAGCCGCGGCGCCTCGCGCACAGCCTTGAACTCGCGCGCGGCGCGCACGAAGCCGGAGAACAGCGGGTGCCCCTCGCGCGGCGTGGAAGTGAATTCCGGATGGAACTGGCAGGCCAGGAACCACGGATGCTGCTGTTGCGGCAACTCGATGATCTCGACCAGGTCGTCGTTGGACACGCCCGCAATCACCAGCCCGAGCTTCTCGAAACGCTCGCGATAGCGGTTGTTGAATTCGAAACGATGCCGATGGCGTTCTCGGATCGTGTCCTGGCCGTACAGCTCGCGCGAAATCGTGCCGGGCTTGAGGTGGCATTCCTGCGCGCCCAGGCGCATGGTGCCACCGAGGTCCGACGATTCGTCGCGGCGCTGCACGTCGCCTTCGCCCTGCGTCCATTCGGTGATCAACGCGATCACCGGTTCGGCGGCATGACGGTCGTTCTCGGTGGAACCGGCACCGGCAAGGCCCGCCACGTCGCGCGCGAATTCCACCGTCGCCGCGTGCATGCCGTAGCAGATGCCGAAGTACGGGACGCCGTTTTCGCGCGCGTAGCGCGCGGCCTGCACCTTGCCTTCGAAACCGCGCTTGCCGAATCCGCCCGGCACCAGGATCGCATCGGCATCCTTGAGCACATCGGCCGCGCCGCGCGCCTCGATCTCCTCGGAATCAAGCCAGTCGAGCTGCACGCGCGTTGCGTTGTGGATGCCGCCGTGCTTCAGCGCTTCGCCCAGCGACTTGTAGGCATCCTTGTGTTCGACGTACTTGCCGACGATGGCGACGCGCACTTCGTCCTTCGGATGCTCGATCGCCTCCACCGTGCGCTTCCATTGCGCCAGGTCGGTGGGCTTCGCATCCAGGTGCAGGCGCTCGACGACGATCTGGTCGAGCTGCTGCGAATGCAGCCACAGCGGCAGCTTGTAGATCACGTCCACGTCAATCGCGCTGATGACCGCGTTCTCCGGCACGTTGGTGAACAGCGCGATCTTGCGGCGCTCGCCTTCGGGCAGCGGCTCCTCGCAGCGGCACAGCAGGATGTCCGGCTGGATGCCGAGCGCGCGAAGCTCCTTCACCGAATGCTGGGTCGGCTTGGTCTTGATCTCGCCGGCGGCGCGGATGTACGGCACCAGCGTCAGGTGCATGAACAGCACCTTGTCGGCGTGTTCGATGCGCAACTGGCGGGCGGCCTCCAGGAACGGCTGCGACTCGATGTCGCCGACCGTGCCGCCGATCTCGACCAGCGCCACGTCGAAGCCACGGGTGGCTTCCTCTATGGTGTGCTTGATCTGGTCGGTGATGTGCGGGATCACCTGCACGGTGGCGCCGAGATAATCGCCGCGGCGCTCCTTGCGGATCACGGCCTCGTAGATCTTGCCGGTGGTGATCGAGTTCTTGCCCGACAGCCGCGTGCGCACGAAGCGCTCGTAATGGCCGAGGTCTAGGTCGGTTTCGGCGCCGTCGTCGGTGACGTACACCTCGCCATGCTGGAACGGGCTCATGGTGCCGGGGTCCACGTTGATG
>DASVDY010000236.1:0-3628 GCA_036380855.1 Rhodanobacteraceae bacterium | reverse complement strand
CGACATCGCCGCGGGATCGGCATACGGCTTGCCGTCCGGCGCGTGGTGCAGGTAATGGAATTCGCAGACGTGCGTGTAGCCGGCCTTCAGCATCTCGACATACAACTGCGCGGCGATCGCACGCAGGTCGTCGGGCCCGATCCGCGACGCGAACGCGTACATCGTTTCGCGCCAGCTCCAGAAGTTGTCCTGGGGCAATTGAAGAGTGCGGCCATGGACGGCCGCTTTTTGATCTTCGCGATCAGGGACGATCGCACTGGCTTCTGTCAGCCCCGCCATCGCGCGCTGGAACGCATGCGAATGCAGGTTGGGCATGCCCGGCAGCACGAAGCGCGCGCGCGATTCGCCGCCGGGCGCATCGTCAACGCGAACGTCGCGTTGCCAGCCGGTGGCGGTCCACAGGTGTTCCGCGAACAACATCCTCGCATCCTTGGGCACGTAGGCGTTCCGCGAAGGCTAACCGCGGGCCCGCGTCCGCGCCAGCATCCACGGCGCGGCGACGCGCCGGCGGCCACGATGTCCGCATGGCAGCGACCCACGAACACCATCCGCGCCTGGTGGTGCGCAACACGCGCGAGGACGACATCCCGCAGGTCGTGGCGCTGGGCAAGCGCATCTACGGTCCGGGATTCGGCTATTCGCCGGAAATGGTGGCCGGCCAGCTCGCGCATTTCCCGCAGGGCCAGTTCGTCGCCGTCTACGACGAGCGCGTGATCGGCTACTGCGTGACGTTCCGGATCGGCGGCGCAGTGGCGATGAAGCCGCACACCTGGGCCGAGATCACCGGCGGCGGCTTCGCCTCTCGCCACGACCCGGATGGCGATTGGCTGTACGGGATGGACATGGGCGTTGATCCGGACCGGCGCGGCATGCGCATCGGGCGGCGCCTGTATGGCGCTCGCAAGCGGTTGTGCCAACGGCTGCGGCTTCGCGGGATCGTGTTCGGCGGACGCATGCCGGGGCTGGCCAGGAATGCGAAGAAATATCCGACGCCGGAAGACTATCTGAAGGCCGTCGTCGAGGGACGCCAGCGCGACCCGACCTTGAGCTTCCAGTTGCGCAACGGTTTCGAACCGATCGGCCTGCTCGCCGATTACCTGCCTTACGATCGCGAGTCGCTGGGTTACGCGGCGCACCTGGTCTGGCGCAATCCGCGGCGCCTGGACCAGCCGGACATGCCGTCGCACCCGGCGGCGCAGCGGGTGCCGGACGTGATCCGACTCGCGACGGTGCAGTACCAGCAGCGGCGCGTCCGCGATTTCGACGAGTTCGCCACCCAGGTCAGCTATTTCGTGGACATCGCCGCCAACTACGAAGCGGACTTCGTGGTGTTCCCGGAACTGCTCACGCTGCAATTGCTCTCGATCGAGAACGCGGCCTTGTCGCCGGTGGACGCGATCCTGCGACTGAGCGAATACACGCCGCGGGTGAAGGCACTGTTCTGCGACCTGGCGGTGCGGCGGAACATCAACATCATCGCCGGCACCCATCCGACCCGCGCCGAGGACGGCGCGATCCACAACATCTGCTACGTGTGCCTGCGCAACGGTTCGATCCACCAGCAGGTCAAGCTGCACCCCACGCCGAACGAGCGGAACTGGTGGGGCATCAGCGGCGGCGACATCGCGCGCGCGATCCCGACCGACTGCGGCCCGATCGGCGTCACCGTCTGCTACGACGTGGAGTTCCCGGAAGTCGCGCGCCACCTGATTGACCAGGGCGCGCTGATCCTGTTCACCCCGTTCTGCACCGACACGCGGGAAGGCTACCTGCGCGTGCGCTACTGCGCGCAGGCGCGCGCGATCGAGAACCAGTGCTACGTGGTGCTGTCGGGCAACTGCGGCAACCTGCCCGGCGTCAACAACTTCGACATTCAGTACGCGCAGAGCTGCATCCTCACGCCCTCCGATTTCCCGTTCTCGCGCGACGGCATCGCCGCCGACTCCACGCCCAACAGCGAAACCGTGCTGTTCGCCGACCTGCGGCTGGAAGACCTGGCGCGCGCGCGCAACAACGGCACGGTGCAGAACCTCAAGGACCGCCGCCACGACCTGTACCAGCTGCACTGGCCGTCACGGAGTTGAGCGAAGCGGCTCGCACTCAGCGCGGTTCGTCCGGGGTCAACTCGCTCCTGCGCTTGGCACTCTGCCTGCGATCGCGCCACCAGCGCAGCAAGCCATAGGACAGGCGCACCTTCTCTTCGCCGACGGGCAAATCGGCGCGCGCGAAGATCCACGAAGACTTGGAGTACGCGACCTGCTGCTCGGGATACACGCTGCGGTGGCCGATGATGAGATAGGCCGCCACGCACGCGCCGGCGACGTACAGCGTCGAATCGGCGCCGAACAGCTCCACGCCCATGAAAATGGCGGCGATCGGTGCATTGGACGCGGATGCGACGACCGCCACCAACCCCACCGCGGCACCGAGCGCCGCCTGCAGGCCAAGCAGGTGCGCGAACGCGCCGCCCAGCACCGCGCCGATCACGAACTGCGGGGTAACGATGCCGGCGTAGAAACCCGATCCCAGCGTGATCGCCACCAGCAGCGCCTTCCACAGGAAGCCGAGGTACGGCATCGGCTGGCCCTGCAGCGCACGATCCATCATCGGCAGGCTCAGGCCGAGATAGTCGGTGGGGATCATCAGGATCAGCAGCGCCAGCAGCACTCCACCCAGCAAAGGCAGCAAGGGCGGCCAGATCGACCAGGTGGAACGCAGGTGAGCGAACACGCGCCGCACCATCCGCAGCAGCTCGACGAAGATCCAGGCCGCCGCGCCGCAGAAGATGCCGATCACCACCGTTTTCAAAAACAGCAGTTCGGTGAAATCCGACGCGAAGGCGATGTGGTACACCGGATACGGCACGCCCAGGTACCGGCTGACCTCGAACGCGGTGACGCCGGCGACGATGCCCGGGAACAGGAAATCGTGGCGGATGCGGCCGATCGCCAGCATTTCCACGCCGTAGATCGCGCCCGCGATCGGCGTGCCGAACACGCTGGCGAAGCCCGCGCTCACCCCGCAGGCGAGCAGGCGCTTGCGCATCTCGGGATTGAGGTGCAGCACCCGGCCGATGCCTGCCGCGATGCTGGCGCCGATGTGCGAGCACGGGCCTTCCTTGCCGCCCGAGCCGCCGCAACCGAGCGTGATCAAGGTCGCGAGCGGTTTGATCCAGAAGGTGCGGAACGGCATCCGGCCGTGCTGCTCGTTGACGGCGACAATGGCATTGTCCTTGTAGCCGCTGCGGCTCAGCCGATAGCCGTAATGCAGCAACAGGCCATTGGCCAGGCCGCCGATCGGGAGCAGGCTCATTTGCAGCCATAGCGGCGCCGAGTACGTGCGCCCGGCGGTCGCGAACAGCAGGCGCAGGAAAATGGTGCAGCCGCCGCCGATCACCGCACCGGTGAAAATGGACAGCACCAGCCATTGCACGACCGTTGCGAGCATCACCAGCGGTTCGGCGAAACGGAAACGTTGCATGGCCAAGCGGCAATCCACGTGCAATGGGCAGCGCGCATTATGCCAGCGCCGGACAACGCCCCGGCCGTGCGTGCCGCGAGTGCGCTAACCTTGCGCTCGCTTCCATTCGCCGGGTCCGGACATGAGCGTCGCACGCTGGGTCGAGTCA
>DASVDY010000235.1:0-2591 GCA_036380855.1 Rhodanobacteraceae bacterium | reverse complement strand
CGACACCGAGCGGCTGGTGCTCTCGGGCGGTCCGATCGGCCTGATGCAGGCGGCGCTGGACATCACCCTGCCCTACGTGCGCGAGCGCAAGCAGTTCAACGCGCCGATCGGCACCTTCGAAATCATGCAGGCCAAGATCGCGGACATGTACACCGCGCTGCAGGCTTCGCGAGCGTTCGCCTACATGGTCGCGCAGCAATTCGACGCCGGCATCAAGTCGCGCATTGATCCGGCCTCCTGCCTGTTGAACGCATCCACCAATGCGGTGAAGGTCGCGCTTGAAGCGATCCAGGCGCTGGGCGGCAACGGCTACATCAACGAATTCCCCACCGGCCGCATCCTGCGCGACGCCAAGCTCTACGAGATCGGCGCCGGCACCAACGAGATCCGGCAGATGCTGATCGGGCGCGAGCTGTTCCACGGCAACGCCTGAAACCAACCCATGGACCGGCAGCCGCGAGTCGTCGAGGAACTGCGCAAGATCGCTTCGCTGCTCGAGCAAGCCGGCATCCGTTATGCGCTCATCGGCGGCCTGGCGTTGGGGCCGCGCGGCTATCCCCGCGGCACGACGGACGTGGACATGCTTCTCCATGTGGATGCCATTGAACGCGTCCGCGCACTGATGCGCGAGCGCGGCCTTGAGATCGTTTCGGAGGATGCGGAGTTCAGCTCCTATCTGGATGGCCCGTTGCGGGTGGACTTCCAGCATGCAAGGCGGGAAATCAGCCTGGGCATGCTCGCGCGCGCGGAGCCGGTATTGTTCGGCGGCCAATCCATTCCGGTCATCCAGACCGAGGACCTGATCGGGCTGAAGATCCAGGCCTTTCACGGCGACCCGCGTCGTCTTCAGGATCTGGCCGACATCCAGGAATTGATCAAGGCAAACTGGAATAGACTGGATTTGCAGCGTCTGCGCGATTACTTCCGGCTCTTCGATCGTGAAAACGACCTCGACACACTCTTGCGCCTGGCTGATCCGGACGGCTGAAGAAGCCCTCGCCAAGGCTCCCCCGCAAGCGGGCAGGCCGCATCCGTGGGAACCTCCCCGCAACGCGGCTGCAGGCGTCGTCGAACAGATGCGCGCCCTGCTGCTGGGCGAGGCTTTCGGCATTCCGGAGCCCTGCCGCGACCCGATCCGCTACGCCGACCTGCGCATGTAGTGCGCGATCACAGCGTTTGCCGCAGCGCAGCATCCGGCGCATAATCGGGCGATTCCCCGATACCGGAGCTTCGCATGTCCGATTCCGTCGTGATCGTGGGCGCCAAGCGCACCGCGATCGGTTCCTTCCTCGGCCAGTTCACCGGCGTTCCCACGCCGACGCTGGGCGCCGCCGCCATTCGCGCCGCATTGCAGCAATCCGGGATCGCGCCGGCCGACGTCTCCGAAGTCTTCATGGGCTGCGTGCTGCCCGCCAATCTGGGCCAGGCGCCCGCGCGCCAGGCTTCCCTCGGCGCCGGCCTGCCGGTTTCCACCGGCTGCACCACGATCAACAAGGTCTGCGGTTCGGGCATGAAGGCGATCATGCTGGGCCATGACCTGATCAAGGCCGGCTCGGCGAGCATCGTCGTTGCAGGCGGCATGGAATCCATGACCAACGCGCCGCACATGGTGGGCGCGCGTACCGGCATCCGCTACGGCGAAGCGCCGCTGGTGGACCACATGGCCTGGGACGGCCTGACCAATCCCTATGACGGCCGCGCAATGGGCGTGTTCGCCGAGCAATGCGTGGACAAGTATTCGTTCACCCGCGAAGAACAGGATGCCTTCTCGACCGAATCGGTGAAGCGCGCGTTGGCCGCGCAGCAATCGGGCGTGCTGAAGGACGAAATCGTGCCGGTCACGGTGAAAGGCCGCAAGGGCGAAACCGTGGTGGACACCGACGAAGAGCCGGCACGTTGCGACCTCTCGAAAATCCCGACCCTCAGGCCCGCGTTCAAGAAGGAAGGCGGCAGCGTCACCGCGGCGAGTTCGTCCAGTATTTCGGACGGCGCGGCGGCCACGGTGCTGATCGGCGAAGCCGAAGCGAAGCGCCGCGGCTTGCAGGTGCTGGGGCGCATCGTGGCCCATGCCACGCATTCGCAGGAGCCGGAAGGCTTCACCACCGCGCCGGTGCACGCGATCCGCAAGCTGCTGGACAAGACCGGCTGGAAGGTCGAGGACGTGGATCTGTTCGAGATCAACGAGGCCTTCGCCGTGGTCGCGATGGCGCCCATCCGCGAGCTGGGCATCCCGCACGCCAAACTCAACGTCCATGGCGGCGCCTGCGCGCTCGGCCATCCGATCGGCGCAACCGGCGCACGGCTGGTGGTCACCCTCTTGAATGCCATGAAGGCCCGCGGCGCCCGGCGCGGCGTGGCCGCGTTGTGCATCGGTGGCGGCGAGGCGACGGCGATCGCGCTGGAACGGGCCTGAGATAATCGCCGGCTGAATACGTATACGGCGGTTTCACTTTCCAGTGGCGAATTCTCCGCATTCGCGGTTTAATGTTGGGGCCAAATCCATTGGCATCCACGGCTCGGAGACTTTTCCCATGAAATTGACACGTATCGTTCTTGCGTCGGCACTGGTTGTCGCACTCGGCGCGTGCAGT
>DASVDY010000234.1:0-10936 GCA_036380855.1 Rhodanobacteraceae bacterium | reverse complement strand
CGGGACCAGCCGCTTCGGATCGAGGTCGAACTGTTCGATAAGCAAGGTGCGCAATTGCGCATCGCGGTTCTGCTCGACCACGAACACCGAATCGTGCGCCAGGACAAAGTCGCGGATCGAATCGGCAAACGGATAAGCCCGCACGCGCAGCGTGTCCAGCGACAGCCCGTCGCCGCCCACGATCGCCATGGCCTCCGCCATCGCCGGCGAGGTCGAGCCGAAATACAGCGCTCCGTGCGCGGCCTTTCCTTTCGCCGTGTGCACGACCGGTTGCGGCAGCAGGGACTTCGCCGTTTCGAACTTGCGCTGCAACCGCTGCATGTTCTCGACGTAATCCTCGCCCTTCTCCGAATACTTGGCGTCCGCGTTCTTGCTGGTTCCGCGCGTGAAGTAGCTGCCGCGCGTCGGATGCGTGCCCGGATACGTGCGATACGGAATGCCATCGCCATCCACGTCGCGGTAGCGGCCGAACGGCACGCCGGCTTCCAGTTGGGCGGCGGTCAACACCTTGCCGCGGTCGTAACGGCGCGCGTCGTCCCACTTGAAGGGCGCGCACAGGCGCTGGTTCATGCCAATGTCGAGATCGCTCATCACGAATACCGGCGTCTGCAGGCGATCGGCCATGTCGAGGGCGGTCGCGGCGAATTTGAAGCATTCGTGCGGATCTTCCGGGAACAGCAGTACGTGATTGGTGTCGCCGTGCGAAGCGTGCGCGCACAGCAGCACGTCGGATTGCTGCGTGCGCGTGGGCATGCCGGTGGACGGCCCGCCGCGCTGCACATTCACTATCGTCACCGGAATCTCGGCGAAGTACGCCAGCCCGATGAACTCGTTCATCAGCGAGATGCCCGGGCCGGAGGTCGCGGTGAAGGCGCGCGCACCGTTCCAGCCAGCGCCCACCACCATGCCGATCGAGGCGATCTCGTCCTCGGCCTGCACGATGGCGTAGTTGTGCGCCCCGGTCTCCTTGTCCGTCCGCAGCCTGGCGCAGTATTTCTGGAAGCCTTCCGCCAGTGACGACGACGGCGTGATCGGATACCACGCGCACACGGTCGCGCCGCCATAGACCATGCCCAGCGCCGCGGCGCTGTTGCCGTCCACGAAGATGCGCCCGCCCACGGCATTGCGACGTCCGACGCGCAGGCCGATCGGCTGCAGGTTCTGCTCCGCGTGGTCGCGCCCGAGCTCCAGCGCATGCACGTTGGGCTTCAGCAGCGCTTCCTTGCCCTTGTACTGCTCACCGATCAACTGCACGATCACCTCGCGCTCGATGCCCAACAGCACGGACAGGGCACCGAGGTACATGATGTTCTTGAACAGCTGGCGCTGGCGCGCGTCGGTGTAGGTCGCGTTGCAGAGCTGCGTCAGCGGTACTCCGATCGCGGTGACGTCCTCGCGGAACTTCGATCTCGGCAGTGGCTTGGTGTTGTCGTAAAAGAGATAACCGCCGGGCTCGATCTCCGCGACATCTGCATCCCACGTCTGCGGATTCATCGCCACCATCAGGTCGGTGCCGCCGCGCCGGCCCAGCCAGCCGCGTTCGGAGACGCGCACCTCGTACCAGGTCGGCAGGCCCTGGATGTTGGACGGGAAGATGTTGCGCGGACTGACCGGCACGCCCATCCGCAGGATGGACTTGGCGAACAGTTCGTTCGCCGAGGCCGAACCCGAACCGTTGACGTTGGCGAACTTGACGACGAAGTCGTTGCTGGCTTCGATCGGCTTCATGCGGCCACCTTCGCATCCGCGTCGCCGCGTTCGCCGCATCCCGCGTGCGACTCCAGCAGCAGGAACTTGCGCATGTCCCAGGCGCCGGTCGGGCAGCGCTCGGCACACAGCCCGCAGTGCAGGCACACGTCCTCGTCCTTCACCATCACGCGGCCGGTCTTGAGCGCACCCGAGACATACAAATCCTGCTGCGCGTTCCTTGCCGGCGCGCTCAGCCGGGTGCGCAGTTCCGCTTCGTTGCCGTTGGCGGTGAAGCTGATGCAATCCATCGGGCAGATGTCCACGCAGGCGTCGCATTCGATGCAGACGTTCTCGGTGAACACGGTCTGCACGTCGCAGTTGAGGCAGCGCTGGGTTTCCTTCCACGCTGTTTCCGCGTCGAAGCCCATCTCCACTTCCTGGCGGATGTTGGTGAGCGTCTTCTCCTTCGGCGCCCACGGAACCACGAAACGCTCGTCATTGCTGATGGCGTTGTCGTAGCTCCATTCGTGGATGCCCATCTTCTGCGAGACCAGGTTCGCCATCGGCGGGGGGCGTTCGTGCACGTCCTCGCCCTGCAGGTGGCGATGGATGGATATGGCCGCCTGGTGGCCGTGCTCGACCGCCCAGATGATGTTCTTCGGGCCGAACGCCGCATCGCCGCCGAAGAACACCTTCGGCAGCGTGGATTGCATCGTCGCCTTGTCCAGCTTCGGCATGTCCCACTCGTCGAACTCGATCCCCACGTCGCGTTCGATCCACGGGAACGCGTTTTCCTGCCCGACCGCGATCAGTACTTCGTCGCATTCGAAGACCACGTCGGGCTCGCCGGTCGGAACCAGCTTGCGCTTCCCGCGCGCGTCGTATTCCGCGCGCATCGGCGTGAAGCTCATGCCGGTCAACTTGCCGTTTTCGTGCAGGAACGCTTTCGGATTGAGCCAGTTCAGGATCTTCACGCCCTCGTGCTCGGCGTCCTCCTTTTCCCACGGGCTCGCCTTCATCTCCTCGTAGCCGGAGCGCACGATCACTTTCACGTCATCGCCGCCGAGGCGGCGCGAACTGCGGCAGCAATCCATCGCGGTGTTGCCGCCGCCCAGCACGATCACGCGCTTGCCGACGCTCGTGACGTGTCCGAAATAGACCGACGCGAGCCAGTCAATGCCGACGTGTATCTTGTCCGCGGCTTCGCCTCGGCCGGGGATGTCCAGGTCGCGCCCGCGCGGCGCACCGCAGCCGACGAACACCGCGTCGTAGTCGTCCAGCAGCGGGCGCAGCGATTCGATGCGCCGGTTGCCGACGAACTGCACGCCGAGGTCGAGGATGTAGCCGACCTCCTCGTCAATCACGACTTCCGGCAGGCGGAAACGCGGTACCTGCGTGCGCATGAATCCGCCGCCTTTCCCATCGGCTTCGAAGATCGTCACCTTGTAGCCGAGCGGCGCGAGGTCGCGTGCGACGGTCAATGACGCCGGCCCGGCGCCGACGCAGGCGATGCGGAAGCGCTCCGCGCCGGGGATGCGTTCGGGCAGCCGTGCACGCAGGCGCGAGCCGATGTCCGCACTCTTGTGATCGGCCGCGACCCGCTTCAGCCGGCAGATCGCGACCGGTTCGGGCTTCTCCCCATTGCTTTCCTCGACCCGTCCGCGCCGGCAGGCCGGTTCGCAGGGGCGGTCGCAGGTGCGCCCCAGGATGCCGGGGAACACGTTGGAATCCCAGTTGACGAGGAAGGCGTCGTCGTAGCGGCCGGCCGCAATCAGGCGGATGTATTCCGGCACCGGCGTATGCGCCGGGCACGCCCACTGGCAATCCACCACCTTGTGGAAATAGGCGGGATTGCGGATATCGGTCGGCTGCATCGCACCCTCCCGGCCGGCCTCATGGTCGGCGGCAGTTCGAGTCTAGCCGTTTTGGACCGGAACGAAAGGGGAACAGCCGATCGCCGTTCATCCTGAGCGGCCCCGGAGAAGAAGCGGGCCATGCGGCCACGGAGCTCTTCGCCATGGACGGCAAAAAAAGCGGGCCATGCGGCCACGGAGCTCTTCGCCATGGACGGCAAAAAAAACGGGCCTGACGGCCCGTTTTTCCTGAAACGTTGAAGACCGAAGCAGTTCAGCCCGCGGTGGCGCCGGCTGCCGCCTCTTCTTCCGTCACCGCCTTCATGGACAGGCGGATGCGGCCCTGCTTGTCCACTTCCAGCACCTTGACCTTGACGATGTCGCCTTCCTTGAGCTTGTCGGAAACCTTCTCGACGCGCTCGTTGGAAATCTGCGACACGTGCACCAGGCCGTCCTTGCCGGGCAGGATGGTGACGAACGCGCCGAAGTCCATCAGCTTGGCGACCTTGCCCTCGTAGATCCGGCCCGGCTCGACGTCGGACACGATCTGCTCGATGCGCTTCTTCGCGGCTTCCGCCGCTTCGCGATTGACCGAAGCGATCACCACGGTGCCGTCGTCGTTGATGTCGATCGTGGTGCCGGTTTCCTCGGTGATCGAGCGGATGGTCGCACCACCCTTGCCGATCACTTCGCGGATCTTGTCCGGATGGATCTTGATGGTGAGCAGGCGCGGGGCGTACTCGCTCATCTCGCCGCGCGGCGCGCTGAGCGCCTTGGCCATCTCGCCGAGGATGTGCAGCCGACCCTGGCGCGCCTGCGCCAGCGCAACCTTCATGATTTCCTCGGTGATGCCGTCGATCTTGATGTCCATCTGCAGCGCGGACACGCCTTCGGACGTGCCGGCCACCTTGAAGTCCATGTCGCCCAGGTGGTCCTCGTCGCCGAGGATGTCGGACAGCACGACGAAGTCGCCGCCCTCTTTCACCAGGCCCATGGCGATGCCCGCGACCGGCGCGGTCAGCGGCACGCCGGCATCCATCATCGCAAGCGAGGAACCGCACACGCTCGCCATGGACGAGGAACCGTTGGATTCGGTGATTTCCGAGACCACACGCACCACGTACGGGAACCGCTCCATGGACGGCTTGACCGCCTGCACGCCGCGCTTCGCAAGGCGGCCGTGGCCGATCTCGCGACGCTTCGGGCCGGCCATGCGGCCGCACTCGCCCACCGAATACGGCGGGAAGTTGTAGTGGAACAGGAACGGATCCTTCGACTCGCCTTCCGGCGCGTCAATGATCTGCGCATCGCGCGCGGTGCCGAGCGTGACGGTGACCAGCGCCTGCGTCTCGCCGCGGGTGAACAGCGCCGAGCCGTGCGTGCGCGGCAGCACGCCCACGCGCGCGGTGATCGGGCGCACGGTGTCGAGCGCGCGGCCGTCAATGCGGGTCTTGCTCTTGAGCACGCCGTCGCGCAGCGTGCGGTATTCCAGCTCGCCGAATTCCTTGCCGATTTCGCCGGCGCTCCAGCCTTCGGCTTCGGCGCGGGCGGCGAGCTGTTCCACCACGTCCTGGCGGATAGCGGAGATCGCGTCGCGGCGCTGCAGCTTGTCGCGGATCTGGAAGGCTTCGACCAGGCGATTGCCGACCGCTTCCTTCAGCGCGCCGACCATCGCCTCGTTGCGCGGCGGTGCGGTCCAGCCCGAAGGCTTGGTGCCGGCTTCGACGGTCAGCTCGTTGATCGTGTTGATGACCTTCTGCATTTCGCGATGCCCGAACATCACCGCGCCGAGCATCACGTCTTCCGAAAGCAGCTTGGCTTCGGACTCGACCATCAGCACGGCGTTGGCGGTTCCGGCCACGACCAGGTCCAGCGCGGAATCCTTCAGCTGAGCCTTGGTCGGATTCAGTACGTACTGGCCATTCAGGTAACCCACGCGCGCAGCGCCGATCGGACCCTTGAACGGGATCCCTGCCAGCGACAGGGCGGCGGACGCGCCGATCATCGCGGGGATGTCGCCGTCCACTTCCGGATTCAAGGAAACGACGGTGGCGATGACCTGCACCTCGTTCTTGTATTCCTCCGGGAACAGCGGACGCACCGGGCGGTCAATCAGGCGCGAAGTGAGGGTTTCCTTCTCGGTGGGGCGCCCTTCGCGCTTGAAAAAGCCGCCCGGGATGCGGCCTGCGGAGTAGAACTTCTCCTGGTAATCCACGGTGAGCGGGAAGAAATCCTGTCCTTCGCGCGCCTTGGGCGCGGCGACCGCGGCGACCAGCACCACGGTGCCATCCATGCTCACCATCACCGAACCGGATGCCTGCTTGGCGATTTCGCCGGTTTCCAGCGTGAGTTCGTGCTGGCCGTACTTGAGAGACTTTGTAATCTTAGCCACGTGCGTTGTGTCCTGATTTTTTGAAAAGTGCAGCCAGGGATGGCTGCTTCTTGATCCTCGCGTTCATGGACGAACGCACGAGCGACCTTTATCTCCTCAGACCGAGTTTGCCGATCAACGACTGATAGCGTTCGCTGTCCTTGGCCTTGAGGTAGTTCAGCAGGCGGCGGCGATGGTTCACCATTTTCAGCAGGCCGCGGCGGGAGTGATGATCCTGCTTGTGCGCGGCGAAATGCTGCGAGAGGTGGTCAATACGCGCGGAGAGCAGCGCGATCTGCACTTCCGGCGAGCCGGTGTCGGTCGGCGCGCGACGGTAGTCGGCAATGACCTTGCTGGTTTGTTCAACTGAAAGCGACATGGTTTTTCTGTTCCTTTGAAAAGTGTGGCCACGGATGGCCGCTTTTTGATCTTCGCGATCGAGGATGATCGCAAAAACGGATATCGGCGCGAGGCTTGGGCAAAGGCACTGTCTGTCCAGAAGTGCAGCCGTCGGTGACTGCCTTGACTTCCGCGTTCAATGGCCGAACGCGTTGGCCAATGCCGTTGCACAAGCCGCCGCCGTGATGGTGAAAACAGCGGCCGTGAAGACCGCCATGGGGCGCGGTGAAGCCGGTTATTCTAGCCGGTACAAGTGCTTGGCAACAAGCCGCAGCGGGTAAACCCGCACACGCCGTCGGCGGTTCAGGACCCGCCCTGCGAAAATCCGCGAATCACCCGCGCCTCGTGCCCGTCCGCCTCGACGAGCGCCAGCAGCCGGCCGTCGGCGGCCTGGGCGCGATAAAAGCCCCGTGCGGCTGGCGTGTTGACCCGCCGGCCGTGCGAAAGCGCATCGAGATCGGCCGCCGCGACCGGCAGAACCGGCCAGTCGGCGAGCCCGGCTTCGAGCGGCAGCAGGCACTCGCCCAGACCTGCCGTACCCCGCTCGGCCTGAATGGCTTCGAGCTGTTCCAACGTGAACATGCGCGGCTGCCTGAAAGGCTCGACCCACAGCCTGCGTAAGGAAGTCAGGTGCGCGCCGCAACCGAGGGCCTCGCCCAGGTCACGCACCAGCGAGCGAATGTAGGTGCCGGAACCGCATTCCACGTGGAGGCGCAGGCGATCCGGACCCGGCCGCTCGACCAGATCGAAACGATGGATCTCCACTTCGCGCGGCGGCGCGGTCACGTCCTCTCCCCGACGCGCCCGCTTGTACAGCGCCACGCCCTGCTGCTTCAGCGCCGAATACACGGGCGGGATTTGCGTGATGCGGCCGGTGAGCTTCGCGAGTTGCGCGCGGAGCGTCTCGTCGTCGAGCACAGGGGTCTCGCGCTCGCGGATCACCGCGCCTTGCGAATCATCGGTATCGGTGGTGATACCCAGCCGGCACTCGGCGTCGTACGCCTTGCGCGATCCGAGCAGGTAACCGGCGATCTTGGTCGCCTCGCCGAAGCAGATCGGCAGCAGGCCCGTAGCCAGGGGATCGAGGCTGCCGGTGTGGCCGGCCTTCTTCGCCCCGTACAGGCGCTTGGCGAACTGCAAGGCGCGGTTCGAGGTGATGCCGGAAGGCTTGTCGAGCAGGAGGATACCCGTCAGGGTTCGGGGGCCGGGGACCGGGGACCAGGAGCTGGAGATCGGGAATTCGTTGCGGGACATCGGACAAGAACGGGCCAAAGCTCTTCGAATTGGTCACCCCGGCGAATGCAGGGGTCCAGCGTCTTTCCCTTTGCAAGTCGCTGGCATCCGGCTTTCACCGGAACGACGGCGCGTGATGTGTCACCGCGGCACGTGCATATCGCCGCGATTATTGCTTTTCCTGGTCCCCGGTCCCTTGTCCCTGGTCCCCGCTCTTTCGCAAGAGCTCCTCGATCCGCTCGCCCTTGTCCACCGAGTCGTCGTACTTGAAGCGCAGTTCCGGCACGCGCCGCATGCGCATGGTGTGCGAGAGCTCGCGGCGAAGATCCTTCGCGGCTTCCTTCAACGCCTTGACCACTTCGGCGGAACGGTCCGGCTGCAGGGCCGTGACCCACACCGTCGCGACGTCCAGGTCGCGCGTGACTTCCACGTCCGAGACGCTGGCCTGCGGCAGCGCGTGGTCGCGCACCAGCGCGTGCACCAGCATGCCGAGCTCGCGGCGGAGCTCGGCATTGACGCGATCGGTGCGGTGGAAGGAATGGGAGGGCATATGTCGGGACCGGGGACCGGGGACCGGGGACCATCCAGACCACATCCCGGTCCCTGGTCCCTTGTCCCTGGTCCCGCTTCTTACAACGTCCTCGCCACCTCGACGCGCTCGAAGCATTCGATCTTGTCGCCCGGCTTGACGTCGTTGTACTGCTTGACGCCGATGCCGCACTCCATGCCGTTGCGCACTTCGTCCACGTTCTCCTTGAAGCGGCGCAGCGATTCCAGTTCGCCCTCGAAGATCACCACGTTGTCGCGCAGCACGCGGATCGGCTTGTGCCGGCGCACCACGCCCTCGACCACCATGCAGCCGGCGATCGCGCCGAACTTGGACGAGCGGAACACGTCGCGCACTTCGGCGGTGCCGAGGATGTCCTCGCGCACTTCCATGCCGAGCAGGCCGGTGGCGGCCTGCTTCACCTGGTCAATCACGTCGTAGATGATCGAGAAGTAGCGCAGGTCCAGCCCGTTGGCCTCGATCACCTTGCGTGCCGAGGCATCGGCGCGCACGTTGAAGCCGATGATCAGCGCCTTGGATGCGGCCGCAAGCGTGGCGTCGGACTCGGTGATGCCGCCGACGCCCGAGGCGATCACGTTGACCTTGACCAGCTCGTTGCCGATGTCCGTCAGCGATTGCCGCAGCGCTTCCGCCGAACCCTGCACGTCGGCCTTGATGACGAGGTTCAGCGTCTGCTGGCCTTCGCCCTTGCCCATCATCGCCATCACGTCTTCGAGCGTGTTGGTGCGAGTGACCAGCCGCTTGTCGCGGCGCTTGGCCTCGCGTTCGGAGACCACGTCCTTGGCCAGGCGCTCGTCGGCAACGACGACGAATTCGTCGCCCGCTTCGGGCACACCGGAAAGGCCCAGCATCTGCACCGGGATGGACGGGCCCGCCGATTGCACCTGCGCGCCGGTCTCGTCGAACAACGCGCGCACGCGGCCGTACTCGACGCCGCAGACGACGTAGTCGCCACGCTTCAGCTCGCCCGATTGCACCAGCACGGTCGCGACCGGGCCGCGGCCCTTGTCCAGGCTCGATTCGATCACCACGCCGGAAGCGCGGCCTTCGGCGACCGCGGTGAGCTCCATCACCTCGGCCTGCACGTTGATCGCCTCCAGCAACGCGTCCACGCCGTCGCCGGTCTTGGCCGACACCGGCACGAACTGCGTGTCGCCGCCCCAGTCCTCGGGCACGACTTCGTGCTGCACCAGACCCTGGCGCACGTTGTCCGGATTGGCTTCCGGCTTGTCCATCTTGTTGACCGCCACGATCAGCGGCACCTTGGCCGCACGCGCGTGCTGCACCGCTTCCACGGTCTGCGGCATCACGCCATCGTCGGCCGCGACCACCAGCACCACGATGTCGGTGGACTGGGCGCCGCGCGCGCGCATCGAGGTGAACGCGGCGTGGCCGGGCGTGTCGAGGAAGGTGATCACGCCCTTGGGCGTGGTCACGTGGTACGCGCCGATGTGCTGGGTGATGCCGCCGGCTTCGCCCGCGGCCACTTTCGTGCGGCGGATGTAATCCAGCAACGAGGTCTTGCCGTGGTCCACGTGGCCCATGATGGTGACCACCGGCGGGCGCTGTGTGCGCTCGCCCTCGGCGGTTTCCGCATGCGCGGCCAGCGCGGTCTCGGCGGTCTTTTCCTCGGCGCGCACGGCGGTGTGGCCGAGCTCCTCGACCACCAGCGCCGCGGTGTCGTGGTCAATCACCTGGTTGATGGTGACCATGGTGCCCATCTTGAACAGAGCCTTGACCACGTCGGAACCCTTGACCGCCATCTTCTGGGCGAGATCGGCGACCACGATCGAATCGCCGATGGCGATCTCGCGCGTGACCGGCGCAGTCGGCCTGGAGAAGCCGTGCTGCGTGGTCAACTGCGAGAGGTCCATCTTCTGCCGGGGCTTCTTGCGGGTAGAACGGCGCGCACGCTCGGCATCGGTGAGGTGCAATTCGCCCCCGACGTAGCGCGTCTTCAGGACATCCTCATCGCCCTCTTCCCGCATGCGATGGGAACCATGGCGCTTGTGCTTGTGCGCGGACGCAGGTTCTTCCTTGGCACGCGCGGGTTTGGGCGCTTCATGGCGGCGTGCCGGCGTGGTCGCCGCGGCCTCGCGCGCGGCCGGCGCGGTCGGCGCGGCAGCGCCAGCGGCGGCTTCGGCCAGGGCCGCGGCTTCGGCACGCGCGCGCTCTTCTTCGGCGCGCTTGCGCTCTTCCTCGGCCGCCTGCAGTTTTGCCTGCTCTTCCTGGCGGCGACGATCCTGCTCGGCGCGCTCGGCTTCCTCGCGCTCGCGCTGCTCCTGCGATTCGGCGAGCAGGCGGCGTGCTTCCTCACGCTCGCTGTCGGCGTTGGCTTCCTCGGCGATCACGCTCCGTTTGACGTAGGTGCGCTTGGCGCGCACCTCGACGTTGACCGTCTTGGAGTTGGCGCCACGGCCGCCGCCGACGGTGATCTCGCTGACCTTGCGGCGCTTGAGCGTGATCTGGCGCGGCGAGGAGGTTTCCTCGCGCGCCTGGTCGCGCTTGCCGTGAGTGCGGCGCAGGAAGCCGAGCAGTTTCACCTTCTCGGTGCTGCTGATGACCTGGTCGGGGTTCTTGAACGGCATGCCGGCCTCGGCAAGCTGCGTCAGCAGCTTGTCTTCCGTCATGCCCAGAACGCCCGCCAGTTGCTTGATCGTTACATCCGACATTCTTTTCTCCGGTCAGTTGCCGGGTTCACTGCGATTCCTGCTGCATCCTTTCCAGCATCGGCGCACGCGCGACCATGATCAGCGCCGCAGCACGTTCCTCGTCCATGCCTTCGATGTCAATCAGGTCGTCCACTGCCTGGTCGGCGAGATC
>DASVDY010000233.1:0-20153 GCA_036380855.1 Rhodanobacteraceae bacterium | reverse complement strand
GTGAAACATCCCTTGGAAAGTGCTTCATCCCAGAAGTGCGGCCATGGATGTCCGCTTTCACGCGCAGGGATAGCGCACCGAGGCCCCGATGCCGCAATTCTTCATTGACCGCCCGATCTTCGCCTGGGTGATCGCGATCCTGATCACCCTCAGCGGCACGATCGCGATCTTCAACCTGCCGATCGAGGCCTATCCGCCGATCGCGCCGCCGAGCGTGCAGATCCGCGCCAGCTATCCCGGCGCCAACGCTCAGGTGATCCAGAGCACGGTCACCCAGGTGATCGAGCAGAACCTCTCGGGCATAGACAACCTGCTCTACTTCAGCTCGTCTTCCAGTTCGACCGGCTCGTCCAACATCACGCTCTACTTCCGGAGCGGCACCAACCTGGACACCGCGGCGGTGCAGACGCAGAACGCGGTGAACGCGGCCGAGCCGCGCCTGCCGGCTGCGGTCAACAACCTCGGCGTCACGGTGCGCAAATCCGGAACCGGGTTCCTCGAGGTCATCGCGCTGCAGTCGCAGGACGGCAACCTGGATACGGCCGCCCTCAACAACCTGATCGCCTCGCAACTGATTGATCCGATCTCGCGCGTGGACGGCGTGGGCTCGGTCAACCAGTTCGGCTCCGAATACGCGATGCGGATCTGGCTGGACCCCCTGAAATTGCAGGGCTACGGACTCACCGCCACCGACGCGCTGGACGCGGTGCGCAAGCAGAACGTGATGTTTGCGGCCGGCGCGGTCGGGGAATCGCCCACCGTGCCCGGCCAAGGCATCACCGCGACCGTTTCGGCCGAATCGAGCTTCACCACGCCCGAGCAGTTCCGCGACATCATCCTGCACGCCAACGCGGACGGCAGCGTGGTGCGGCTGGGCGACGTCGCACGCGTGGAGCTGGGTTCCTACAACTACGGCAACTTCACGCGGCTGGACGGCAAGCCGGTGTCCGCGTTCGGCGTGTCGCTGCTGCCGGGCGCCAACGCGCTGACGGTCGCGACCGCCGTCTCCGCCAAGATGGACCAGCTCGCGAAGAACTTTCCGGCGGGCGTGGTCTGGTCGGTGCCGGTGGACACGACCGGCTTCGTCAAGGTGTCCATCACCGAAGTGGTGAAGACGCTGGGCGAAGCGATCGTGCTGGTGTTCATCGTGATGCTGCTGTTCCTGCAGAACCTGCGCGCCACGTTGATCCCGACCCTGGTCGTTCCCGTCGCGCTGACCGGCGCCTTCATCGGCATGTACGCGTTCGGATTCTCGATCAACGTGCTCAGCCTGTTCGGGCTGGTGCTGGCGATCGGCATCGTGGTGGACGACGCGATCGTGGTGGTCGAGAACGTCGAGCGCATCATGCGCGAGGAAGGCCTGCCGCCGAAGGAAGCCACCCGCAAGGGCATGCAGCAGATCACCGGCGCGGTGGTCGCGGTCACCACGGTGCTGGCTTCGGTGTTCATCCCGGCCGCGCTGATGCCCGGCAGCGTCGGCGAAATCTACAAGCAGTTCGCGGTCACCATCGCGGTCTCGATGGGATTGTCGGCGCTGATGGCGCTGTCGTTCACGCCGGCGCTGTGCGCCAGCCTGCTGCGGCCCGAGCACGAGCACACCAATCGCTTCCTGCGCGCGTTCAACAACGGCTACGAAAGCCTCGCCCGACATTACCTCTCGCGGCTCGGCAAGGCGGTGCGCCACACCCCGCGCTGGATGCTGGGCTACGGCGTCGCCGTGCTGGTCGCGATCGCGCTGCTCTGGCACCTGCCTTCCAGCTTCGTGCCGGAAGAGGACCAGGGCGAAGTGATGGCCACCGTGCAGTTGCCACCGGGAGCGACCATGGACCGCACCTCGGCGGTGATGCGGCAGGTGGAGAAGATCGTGAGTGCCGATCCCGACGTCGCCAACGCCTTCACCGTCGGCGGCTTCAGCTACGTCGGCAGCGGCGACAACGTGGGCATGGCCTTCATCCACCTGAAGGACTGGAGCGAGCGCAAGCACGACGCCAACCGGATCATCGCCGACTTCAACCGGGAGTTCTCGAAGATCCGCGACGCTCAGGTGGTGGCGATCAATCGTCCGGTCATCCGCGGACTGGGCCGGTTCGCCGGATTCGATTTCGAACTGGAGGATCGTTCGGGGCTGGGCCATGACGCGCTGGTCGCCGCGCGCGACAAGCTGATCGCCGAGGCCGCGAAGGACAAGCGCCTGCAGAACGTCCGCACCAATGGGCTCGAGGATGCGCCGACCGTGGACATGCAGGTGGATCGCGTGCAGGCGCAATCCATGGGGCTGTCGGTCAGCGATGTCTACAACGCGATACAGTTGATGCTGGCGCCGGCCTACGTCAACGATTTCTATTACCAGGGGCGCGTGTTGCGCGTGCAGATGCAGGCCGACGCGCCCTTCCGCATGAACCCTTCCGACATCGGCGATTTCTACACGCGCTCCTCCAGCGGCGCGATGGTGCCGTTGTCCACGGTGGTGAACACCAAGTGGTCGCTCGCCCCGCCCTCGCTGGACCGTTACAACGGCTTCGGCTCGATTTCGCTCACCGGTTCGGCGGCACCGGGTTTCAGCTCCGGCGACGCGATCGCCGCGATGCAGGAGCTGGTGGCGAAATACCTGCCCAACGGCATCGGCTACGAATGGTCGGGGCAGTCGCTGCAGGAAATCATTTCCGGAGCGCAGGCGCCGATGCTGTTCGGCCTGTCGCTGATCGTGGTGTTCCTGTGCCTGGCCGCGTTGTACGAAAGCTGGTCAATCCCGGTCGCGGTGATGCTGGTGGTGCCGCTCGGCGTTCTCGGCGCCGCCGCGCTCACCAGCATCCGCGGATTGCAGGACGACGTCTATTTCAAGATCGGCCTGATCGCGATCATCGGCCTGTCCGCCAAGAACGCGATCCTGATCGTGGCCTTCGCGGTGGACATGCAGAAGCAGGGCGTGGGCCTGCTGAAGGCCACGCTGGAAGCCTGCCGCATCCGGCTGCGACCGATCCTGATGACCTCGATCGCATTCATCCTGGGCGTATTGCCGCTCGCGATCTCCAGCGGCGCCGGCGCCAACAGCCGGCACGCGATCGGCACCGGCGTGATGGGCGGCATGATCGGCGCCACCGCGCTGGGCCTGCTGCTGGTGCCGATCTTCTACGTCGTGGTGCGCAGGTTGCTGGGCGACAAGTCCGACGGGACGGAGAACGATTCCGCCACCTGACCGCGCCCTTGCTCGTCACTTGGGCGCAACACTCGCCGTCGGCGCCACAGTTGCCGTCATCCCGGCGAAAGCCGGGACCCAGTGACTTTGCCCTGCCCGGGAGCGGTGACTTTGCCTGCCCTCATTACGGAGTCGGCGCAAGCTCGACATCGCCCCCTTGCGCCCACCAGGACTCACACGATCCCCAGCTCCAGCGCCTTGAGCACCGCCCGCGTGCGGTCGCGGACGCCGAGTTTGGAGAGGATGTTGGAGACATGGTTCTTGACCGTACCTTCGGCGACGCCGAGCGAATTGGCGATTTCCTTGTTGCTGTAGCCGCCGGACATCAGGCGCAGGATTTCGGTTTCGCGTTCGGTCAGCGGATCCGGCTGTTCCAGGCTGGTGAACTGGTTCTGCATGCGGCCGATGCCGGCCAGCAGGCGTTGCGTGACCATCGGCGCGATCAGCGAACCGCCGGCGGCGACGGTCTTCACCGCTTCCACCAACTGCTCCAGCGACACGTCCTTGAGCAGGTAGCCGCGCGCGCCCGCCTTCAGGCCTGCGAGCACGAGCTGGTCGTCGTCGAAGGTGGTGAGGATGATGGTGGGCGGCACCTCGCCCTGGGCGGCGAAGGTGTTGAGCACGTCCAGCCCGCTCTTGCCGGGCATGCGCATGTCCAGCAGCACCACGTCCGGCTTGACCTTCGGGATCGTCTCCAGCGCCTGCGCGCCATCCACGCATTCGGCGACCACCCGGATTTCCGGCGAGAGTTCCAGCAGCGAGCGGATGCCTTGCCGGACCAGGTTCTGGTCGTCAACCAAACAAACGGAAATCATTCAAGCGTTCCCCATGTCGAGCGGCTCACTGCAACGAATCACGTCACGCCGGATTTTCCAGCGGCATTGAAGCTTCCAGAGTAAAACCGCGATCCCGCGCGGTGTCTATCCACAAGCGGCCGCCCACTTCGGCCAGGCGCTCGCGCATGCCCGAGAGTCCGTTGCCCGGCTTCAATTCCGAGGCACCGCGGCCATCGTCGTGCGCCTTGAGCGCGAGCATGCCATCGGGCGTGCGTTCGAAGCGCAACCAAAGGTGGCCCGCTCCGGCATGGCGCACCGCATTGGTGACGATCTCCTGCGTGCAGCGCAGCAGCACCTGCGCGCGACGCGGGTCGTCCACCGCAAAGCGCGGCGGCAATTCCAGGTGCACCTTCAGGCCAGGTACGCCTTCGGTGAGGCTGCGCAGTGCACCGGTAAGGTCTATCGCGTCGTCGTCGCGCAATTCGCTGACCACCTCGCGCACGTCGGTCAGCAGTTGCTTGGCGGTGGCCTGCGCCTTGTCCACGTGCTCGGCGGCGGGCTCGTTGACGAGGTGGCTGGCAACCTCGAGGTTCAGGCTCAACGCGGTCAGGTGATGGCCGATCAGGTCGTGCAGTTCGCGGGCGATGCGCATGCGCTCGGAAATCCGGCTGGATTCGGCGAGCAGTGCGCGGGTGGCGCGCAATTCGGAATTGAGCCGGCGCTGCTCCTCGCGCGCCTCGGCCTGCTGGCTTGCCACCATCGAGGCGATGAAGGTGATCACCGAGAAGCTGAAATACAGGCTGACCTGCAGCACCGCCTTGCCGAAATCGAAGCCCGGGAAACTCGCGAACACCGGGATCAGCGCGAGGTTCTGCAGGACCAGCCACGCCACCCCCAGCGGCAGCGGCAAGAGCCACGGCAGCACCACGCACACCACCATCATAAGCAGTGCGGACAAGCCACTCTGCGAAAACCAGCCGATCGCGATGGCGGTTCCGGTGAGGACCAGCAGGCCGAGCAGCTTCACCGTCCAGTGGCGGCGCGAACCGAGGTTGCGCGCGAGCAACCAGTAGACCACGCCGAAGATCACGTAGCTCACCGCCCACAGCAGCACGTCGGTATGCGAACGCACCTGCTGCTGCAGCTGGCTGAACTGGTCCTGGGCCTGGGAATCGCTCAGGCGCGACAACATCCAGTCGCGGCTGACCAGCGGCACGCCGACGCAGGCGTACGTGAACAGGCCCGCGTAGCGCAACAGGCGGATATGGTTGAGGGGCTGGCGCGACACCCGCCGATGATAAGCCAAGCGCGGCGGGCGCGCTGGCAAGCCTGTGCGCGGCATCACGGTATGCCCCCCGGCGAGGGCATGGCATAATTCGACGATACGCATGGGCGCCTGGCGCCTCGTGCCGATGTGCCTGGAGCAAAGATGGCTGTTGAACTCCTCGATGTCCGCGAGCGCGACCTGGATGCCGTGCTCGCCCTCAACAACAGCGCCGGCCCCGCGATCCTGCCCCTCGATGCCGCTGACGTGCGGCATTTCTTCGAGCACGCGGATTACTTCCGGGTGGCCGTGATTGACGGCGTGGTTGCCGGCTTCCTGGTCGCGCTGCGCGAGGACGCGCCGCATGCCAGCTCCAATTTCCGCTGGTTCCGCCGGCATTACGACCACTTCGTCTACATAGACCGGGTGGTGATCGGCGACCTGTATCGGGGCCACGGCCTGGGCCGGTTGTTCTATGCCGACGTCCAGAGTTATGCCGAGATGCGCGCGCCGAAACTGGCCTGCGAGGTGTTCCTGGAACCGCGCGACGACGTCGCGATGCTGTTCCATGGCACCCGCGGTTTCAGCGAGGTCGGCCAGCAGGTGATGCCCGAAAGCGGTCGCCGCGTGTGCCTGCTGGCCAAACCGCTGGAGTGCTACGACTTCGTGTGCGAAACCTACCCCCGCGGCCTGCCGTCGCTGCCCTGGCTGGCCAATCGCCGCCTGCCCGATCCCGTCGAACTGCCGCGCACTGCCACGGGTGGTGCGTGAGCGCGGCAATCGGGGTGCGCAGCGATAACGGAGATGCGATCGAACTGCGTTTCGGGCAGGTCGGCATCGCCAGCGTGCGCGTCAAGCGCGACGACGCGGCCGCACTGCACGCCGAACTGGAACGCCGCGTACACGCCGCGCCGCAGTTGTTCGAGCGCGCGGCGGTGGTGCTGGATCTTTCGCACCTGCCGAAACAGCCCGACGACGGCGCGGTTGACGCGCTGCTGGAAGCGGTGCGCGCGGCGGGCATGCTGCCGGTCGGACTGGCCTATGGCACCAGCGAAACCGACGCGCTGGCGCGGCGCCTCGGCCTGCCACTGATCGCCAAGTTCCGCGCGGCCTACGAACGCGAGGGCGAGCCGGGGCCACGCGCCGAGGTCGGCCCTGCGCCCGCGGCCGGCCCGTCGCAACCGGCACGCCCCGCCGAACCGGTCGCCGCCCCGCCCACGCACGCCACCGCCCAGCATCATTCGCAACCAGTGCGCACCGGCCAGCAGGTCTACGCGCGCGGTCGCGACCTGGTGATCGTGGCGCCGGTCGCCAATGGCGCGGAAGTGCTGGCCGACGGTAACGTGCACGTGTACGGAGCGCTGCGCGGCCGCGCCTTCGCCGGCGCGCTGGGCGACGAAAGCGCGCGCATCTACTGCAGCGAATTCCGCGCGGAACTGGTTTCCATCGCCGGCCATTACCGCGTGTTCGAGGAGATCCCCGCGCAGTACGACGGCAAGGCGGTGCAGATCCATCTCGACGGCAACAAGCTGAAGATTACGAATCTGTGAGGGCCAAAGGCGGGCGGGAACCGGAATGGATGTGGCCGCTCCCCTCGCCGCTGACCGCCCGCAGCTCAACGAAGCATCACTGGAGAGCTCTACCTTGACCGAAATCATCGTCGTCACATCCGGCAAGGGCGGCGTGGGCAAGACCACCACGTCCGCCTCCCTCGCCACCGGCCTCGCCCTGCGCGGCCACAAGGTCGCGGTCATTGACTTCGACGTCGGCCTGCGCAATCTCGACCTCATCATGGGTTGCGAGCGGCGCGTGGTCTACGACTTCGTCAATGTGATCCACAACGAGGCCTCGCTGAAGCAGGCGCTGATCCGCGACAAGCGCCACGACAATCTGTACGTGCTGGCCGCCTCGCAGACCCGCGACAAGGATGCGCTGACGCAGGAAGGTGTCGAGCACGTGCTGGACGAACTGGCGAAGGATGGCTTCGACTACGTGGTCTGCGATTCGCCCGCCGGCATCGAGAAGGGCGCGCACCTGGCAATGTACTTCGCCGACCGCGCGGTGGTGGTTGTGAATCCGGAAGTGTCCTCCGTGCGCGATTCGGATCGCATCCTGGGCCTGCTTTCGTCGAAGACCCGCCGCGCCGAGCGAGGCGACGGCGCGATGCCGCAGCACCTGTTGCTGACGCGCTACAACCCGGTGCGCGTGGAAGCCGGCGAGATGATGAGCGTTGCCGACGTCGAGGAAATTCTCGGCATCCCGGTGCTGGGCGTGATCCCGGAATCGGAAAACGTGCTGGCGGCGTCCAACGCCGGCGTGCCGGTGATCCACGATGCGGCCTCGATCGCGGGCCAGGCATATGCCGATGCAGTGTCGCGTCTGCTCGGCGAAGACGTGGAATTGCGTTTCATTGACGCGCCGAAGAAAGGCTTTTTCAAGCGCATGTTCGGTACTTGAGGACCAACGCATGAGCATTCTCGACTTCCTGCGCGCGCGCCCGAAGAACACCGCCAACATCGCGCGCGAACGCCTGCGCATCATCGTGGCCCAGGAGCGCGCCAGCCGCAGCGCGCCGGACTACCTGCCGCTGTTGCGCGGCGAACTGCTGGCGGTGATCCGCAAGTATGTGAACGTGGACCCGGACGCCGTGCAGATCAACCTGGAGCGCGACGGCGAACACGAGGTGCTGGAGCTGTCCGTGGCGCTGCCGGAAGATCCCGCCAAGGCGGCGGGCCGGGCGTGAGCGCGGCGACAGCCGAACGAGCATGAACCCTCCACCTTCATTCCGGACGCCGCGCAGCGGCGATCCGGAATCTGCTCTGCAATTCCCGCAAACGGCAGGTTCCGGGTCCCGCGCTGACGCGCGGCCCCGGAATGACGACGAAAAACCGGCGCCTCTTTCCGATTCTGAAAGCCACGACGTCCTGCGCATTGCCGACATCGGCTTCGACGCATGCACCGAATTGCTCGCAGGACACGGGCTGCAACTGGTCCGCGTGGAAGATGGCGCTGAGATTCCCGGCAGCTACTGGGGCGAGTGCGAGGCTGGTGTGATCGGCGGGAACGTGTACGCGCGCGCGGATACGCCCGTGCATTCGCTGCTCCATGAAGCCTGCCACCTGCTGGTACTCGATCCCGTGCGGCGTGCCGCCGTGCACACGGACGCGAGCGATTCCATCGCGGAAGAAGACGCGACCTGCTACCTGCAGATCGTGCTGGCCGATGCCCTGCCCGGCTTCGGCCGCGAGCGCGCGCTGGCCGACATGGATGCGTGGGGCTACACGTTCCGGCTCGGCTCCGCGCGCGCGTGGTTCGAACGCGACGCCGAGGACGCACGCGCGTTCCTCATCGAGCGCGGCCTGCTTTTGGGCGGGCTTTAACCCGCCCTACGGTGCTTCCGCACCCGGCATCGTATTCGTCCGCACAACCCTCTGGTACGCGCGCCAGCTGACGTAGCCCACCAGCACCAGCGCCGCCGACCCGATCGCCAGCGTCAACGCACTGTCGTAGAGCAGCGGCGAGATCGCCCCGGCGAGAACGGCGTTGAACAGCAGGTTGATGAAACTCTGCATGGACGAGGCGGCACCGCGCTGCGCGGGGAACCGGTCGAGCAACAGCAGGATGATGGTCGGGAACGCCAGGCCGACACCCAGCCCCTGCACGAACATCGGCATCACCGACCAGGGCACCTGCGGCGACAGCCAGACCGACAGCGCGAGATTGGCGATGGCGGCGATCATCATCAGCAGATAGGCAAGGCCGACCGTGCTCGCGGCCGAGTGCGACCCCGCCATCCGCCCCGACAGCCACGAGCCGGTGGTGATGCCGCCGATGATCGGCACGAACAGCCACGGGAATCCCTGCTGCGAGCGGTGCAGCAGGTCAAGCACGAATACCGGCGCGGAAACGATGTACAGGAACAGCGAGGAGAAGTTGGTGGTGCTCGCGATGGTCAGCGGCCAGAACGGCGCGTCCGCGACGATGTGCCGGTAAGTGCCGTACAGCGAACGCACGCGCAACGGTACGCGCCGTTCGCGCGGATGCGATTCGCGCATGGCCAGCGAAGTAACCACCGCGAGCGCCGCGGCAAACAGGGCGAGCGCGTAGAAAATGCCGCGCCAGCCGTCGATGCCGAGCAGCCAGGCGCCCACGATCGGCGCCACCGCCGGGGCGATGCCGAACACCATCATCATCGCCGACATCAGCTTCTGCGCCTGCGGGCCTTCGTACACGTCGCGTACCACCGCTCGCGCGATCACGATGCCGGCTCCCGCACACAGCCCCTGCATCGCGCGCCACGCCAGCAGGATCGGCAGGGAAGGCGAAAGCGCCGCGGCGATCGAGGCGAGCGCGTAGAGCACCATGCCCGCAACGATCACCGGCTTGCGCCCGAGCGCGTCCGAAAGTGGGCCGTGCAGCAGGCTCATGACGGCGTAAGTGAAGAGATAGACGCTGACGGTCTGTTGCACGGCATCGGCAGAGGCCGCGAAGCTGCGCGCGATGTCGGGAAAGCCCGGGAAGATCGTGTCAATCGAGAACGGGCCGAGCATCGTCAGCGCGCCGAGCAGGATCGCGAGCGCAGCGTGCCCGTGCCCGCCGGCTCGGGACCGGGAATGCGGAGAGGTGTTCAAGGGGACTCCCGTTCCATTGGCGCAAGCGTAACCCGGTGCCGCGGGACCAGGCTTGACGCCGGTCGGCTCGGCTACGCTACCATCGTCCGGTCGCAAGGGAGATGGCATGCCTCCCCGAACCGCCGAAGCCCTTCGGCTGATGATGCCTACCCACACCGGAGCCCGGTGCGCGTAGGCGTCGCCGCCAGACGATCGCTTCGCGCGCATGCGGTTCCGCGCCCCAGGAAGCAGAAGGAACCGACATGCTGTATGCCCTGCTTGCAACCGGATGTGGCGCCTTCCTCGGCGCCTGCCTGCGTTACGTGTTCGGCCTGGCGCTGAACCCGGTCTTCCCCACCCTCCCGCTCGGCACGCTCGCGGCCAACCTGCTGGGCGGGCTCATCATGGGACTGACGCTCGGCGCCTTCGAGCAGTTCTCGGCCCTGTCGCCGGAACTGCGGCTGTTCATCACCACCGGTTTTCTCGGAGGACTCACCACGTTTTCGACATTCTCCGGCGAGACCGTCACGCTGTTGCTGCGGCAGGAATACGCATGGGCGACGGCGATGGTCGGCCTGCATCTGGTCGGATCGCTGGCGCTGACGCTCGCGGGCTTCGCGATCGCGCACAGCTTGCTGAGGGGATGGACATGAGCGCACAACCGACGCAAGGCGTGTACCTGCGCTTCTTCATGCACGAAGGCCGCCGCCATCACGGCGTGCTGCTTTACGACTGGCTGCTGCGCGAGGCGAAGAAACTCGGCATCCATGGCGGCACGGCGTTCCGCTCCATCGCCGGTTTCGGCCGCCACGGCGTGATGCACGAAGCGCATTTCCTCGAACTCGCCGGACAGGAAACCGTGCGCGTGGACTTCGTGGTCGCCGCCGCCGACGCCGATCGGCTGATGGCGCGCGTGGGCGAGGAACGCCTGCAGTTGTTCTACGCTCGGCTACCGGCGGAGTTCGGCGTGCTGGGCAATGAGAGCCCTTGAACAACAGCCTGGACACGGATTGACGCGGATGAACACGGATATTCCCTTGCTTGGTCCGCGCTCACCCGTATTGATCCGTGTTGATCCGTGTCAAAGGCTTTTGGTTTCCCGGCGAACGGCTCCATTGCACACGCAGGACCCTCCAGCAAGCCGGCAATGAACCCGCAAAAGAAAAAACCTGCGCGCAACGCACTGCAGTTCGTGGTGCTCATCGGCATCGTCAGCCTGTTCGCCGACATGACCTACGAAGGTTCGCGCTCGATCACCGGTCCGTTCCTCGGCTCGCTCGGCGCAACCGGCGCGATCATCGGCGTCGTCGCCGGCGGCGGCGAACTGCTGGGCTACGTACTGCGCTTCGGCACCGGTGCGCTCGCCGACCGCACCGGTCGCTACTGGGCGATCACGATCCTGGGCTATGCGATCAACCTGTTCGCGGTGCCGGCGCTGGCGCTCGCCGGCAACTGGCCGGCGGCGGCAGGGCTGATCGTGCTGGAGCGCAGCGGCAAGGCGCTGCGCACGCCCGCGCGCGACGCCATGCTGAGCCACGCGGCAAGGCACATGGGCGGCGCCGGCTGGGCATTCGGCCTGCACGAGGCGCTCGATTCCACCGGCGCCATGCTCGGGCCGCTGATCGCCGCGCTCGTGCTGTTCCTGCACGACGGCTACCGGCACGCGTTCGCGTGGCTGTTGCTGCCGGCGCTTGCCGCGCTGGCGACGCTGCTGGTCGCACGCGCGCGGTATCCGCAGCCGCAACAGATGGACACGCACGCCGCGATCCCGCCGCAGGATCCGAACGCGCTGCGGGAATTAAAATCGTTCCTGCTTGCGACCGCGCTGATCGCGGCGGGTTACGCGGACTTCGCCCTGATCGCGTTCCACTTCAGCACCGGCCACGTGGTGGCGCAGGGCGTAATCCCGATCCTCTACTCCGTCGCCAGCCTCACCGGCGGGGGCGCGGCGCTGATCCTCGGCAAGCTTTTCGACAAGCGTGGGTTCGGCGTGCTGCTGTGGGCCACGCTGATCCCCGCGTTGTACGCACCTCTGGTGTTCCTGGGCGGCGAATGGGCCGCGATCGCGGGGATGGCGCTGTGGGGTGCCGGCTTCGGCGCCCACGACTCGCTGCTGCGCGCGGCCGTTGCCCAACGAATCCCGCGCGACAGACGCGCCACGGTCATGGGCGTGTTCAACGCCATCTACGGGCTGGCCTGGTTCGGCGGCAGCGCGATTCTGGGGCTGCTCTACGACGTCGGCCCGCTTTACGCCGTGGCGTTCTCGCTGGCCTTGCAGTGGGCCGCATGCCCGTTGTTGTATAAACTTGGAAGGTCACCGCAAGGAGTGCAGGGATGAACGAAACGGCATCTTCCGTTCGGATCGCGGAGCCCGCCGCGGACACGCGGCACGGACACGGATTGCGCGAACGCGCCGAGCGCCTGCTGCAAGCCGCCGACGTGCGCATCAACGGCGATCGTCCCTGGGATTTCCGCGTACACGACGAGCGCACCTTCGCGCGCGCCTTCGCGCACGGGTCGCTGGGCCTGGGCGAGGCCTACATGGATGGCTGGTGGGATTGCGACGATCTGGACGGCTTCTTCTTCCGCGTGCTGGACGCGCAACTCGACGAGCACCTGAAGAACCTCGACACGCTGCGCGCACACCTGCGTGCGCGCTTCATCAACCTTCAGCGCGGCCGGCGCGCCTTCAGGATCGGCAAGGCGCATTACGATCTCGGCAATGACCTGTTCTCGGCAATGCTCGGCAAGCGGCTGGTGTATTCCTGCGGTTACTGGGCGCAGGCGAACAACCTCGACGACGCGCAGGCAGCCAAGCTCGACCTGGTCTGCCGCAAGCTGCAACTGAAGCCGGGCATGCGCGTGCTGGACATCGGCTGCGGCTGGGGCGAGGCGTTGAAATTCGCAGTCGAGAAGTACGGCGTATCCGGCGTGGGCGTCACCGTGTCGGAGCAGCAGGCGCGGTTCGCGCGCGAGCTGTGCAAGGGCCTGGACGTGGAAATCCGCCTGCAGGATTACCACGAGCTCGACGAGAAATTCGACGCGGTGTATTCCATCGGCATGTTCGAACACGTCGGCTGGAAGAACTATCGCGCGTATTTCGAAACGTGCCGGCGCTGCCTGCGCGAAGAAGGATTGTCGGTACTGCATTGCATCGGCACCAACGGCGCGCCCAGCCGGCCCGATCCCTGGATCGAGAAATACATCTTCCCCAATTCCATGGTGCCGGCCGCCTCGCAGGTCGCGCCCGCGCTGGAAGGCCTGTTCGTGGTCGAGGACTGGCACAACTTCGGGCCCGACTACGACAAGACATTGATGGCATGGCGGGGCAACTTCGATGCGGCCTGGCCGGTGCTGTCGAAGAATCCGCGCTACGACGAGCGTTTCCGCCGGATGTGGCGGTATTACCTGTCCGCCTCCGCGGCCACGTTCCGCTCCCGCCGCGACCAGCTCTGGCAGTTGACGCTCTCCCCGCGCGGCGTGCGGGGCGGCTATCGCGTTCCGCGGTGACTGGAATCCTGCGCGCTCGCGGCGGGGCTGCGCCTCGCCGCGAGCGCACACCCCGCACCGCGGAACGTGCATGGACTCGCGGCCCACTCACTCACCTGGCGGCAATCTCCCGGACGGTCGGGGATTGCTCGGCAACGTACTCCTGTACCAGCAACCGATAGCGCTCGCGCGTCCGGTCAATGCTGCCGGTCAGGTATTCCGGATACGAAGTCCGGTTTCCGAACAGCATTCCGATTTCGCGCGACGAGAAGTTGGCGCGAATGAAACGGTGAAAATTCCCGCAGGCCGCCGCGGCGGTGGGCGGCTTGCAGACCGCGGCCTCGCCGGAGACCTCCACGGGCGACAGCGCCTGGCCAGGATTCTGGGCGGCCGCAGCCCCGGCGAATCCGGCAAACGCGACTGCGATGGTGATTGTTTGCAGCTTCATGACGATACTCCAGGACCCGCAAACGGGTCTTCCTTGACTTTGGCATGCATGGCTGAGGGCAGTCTGCATTCCTCAGGCGGCGACGATTTTGCTCACCACCTGTTAGGTAGATGACCCGTGCTACTGAATAGTTCAATCATCCCGCCAGCAATTTCGGCCACTCCCACTCGGTCGCTCCCGGATGCAGACAAAACGGCTCGGACGCACCCCGGAAAATCCGGCGCGGTCCATGCTTCCCGAAGGCCGGAAGGGATCGCGTTTGCCGCCCGGACGCGCAACAATCGCGACTCCCGATCCGGAGTTCCGCATGAAAAAGCGACCCTGGCAGGGGCTGGTCCTGGTCCTGCTCCTGTCCGCCTGCTTCCAGGCGCTGGCCAGCCCGGCCCTCTGGAGCATCCAGCGCGAAGGCGCGACGGTGTACCTGTTCGGTACCGTGCACGTACTTCCGAAGGACACGCGATGGCGCTACCCGCAACTCGATCGCGCACTCGCCGCAAGCGATGTGCTTTACGTCGAGCTGGTGGATGACGATCCTGCCACGATGCAACCGCTGGTAACGGAGTACGGGATCGATTTCGCGCATCCGCTTTCCGGCGAACTCGACGCCGGCGACGAGCAGCGACTCCGGGCCGCGGCACAGACTGCCGGCATCCCGGTGCAGGCGCTGGACGCGATGAAACCGTGGCTGGCCGCGGTGACGCTCACGGTCGCGCCGGTCGTCAAGGCCGGCTTCGATCCGGAGTCCGGCGCCGACAAGAAGCTGCGCGCGGAATTCGCCGCGCAAGGCAAGCCGGTCAAGGGCCTGGAAACCGCCGCGCAGCAGATCGGCTATTTCGCCGATCTTTCGCAGGCAGTGCAGGTCTCGATGCTGCAAAGCACGCTGGACGACTACACCAGGGCCGATACCGAGATCGCGACGCTGGTGAAGGATTGGCAGCAGGGCAACGTGGACGCGATCGCCGCGCTGGAGAATTCCGAAATGCGCGACAAGTACCCGGCGCTGTACAACACGCTGCTGACCGAGCGCAACCGGCGCTGGGCACGGCAGATCGTACAGATGCTGGACAATCATCAGACCGTTTTCATCGCCGTCGGCGCCGCGCACCTGGCCGGACCCGACGACGTGCAGGCACAACTGCAGAAGCTCGGCATCGCGGTGGAGCGGGTGCATTGAAGCTTTGCAGCAACATCAAAGGCACTGGACTCCCGCTTTCGCGGGAATGACGAAAAAGAAATGACGACCTTGCAATCCAACTTCGAACAGATCCCGCTTCGCGAATACGCCGAGCGCGCGTACCTCGACTACTCGATGTACGTGGTGCTGGACCGCGCCCTGCCCTTCATCGGCGACGGGCTGAAGCCCGTGCAGCGCCGCATCGTCTACGCGATGAGCGAGCTGGGCCTGGCCGCCACCGCCAAGCCCAAGAAATCCGCGCGCACGGTCGGCGACGTGATCGGCAAATTCCACCCGCACGGCGATTCGGCGTGTTACGAAGCGATGGTGCTGATGGCGCAGCCGTTCTCGTATCGCTACCCGCTGATCGACGGCCAGGGCAACTTCGGTTCGCCCGACGACCCCAAGTCCTTCGCGGCGATGCGCTATACCGAGTCGCGGCTCACACCCATCGCCGAAGTGCTGCTGGGCGAACTCGCGCACGGCACCGTGGACTGGGTGGCGAATTTCGATGGCACGCTGCAGGAGCCCTCGTGGCTGCCGGCACGGCTGCCGCACGTGCTGTTGAACGGTTCCACCGGCATCGCTGTCGGCATGGCCACGGACATCCCGCCGCACAACCTGCGCGAAGTGGCGAGTGCGTGCATCCATTTGCTGGACGAGCCCGAAGCCAGCGTCGCTGCATTGTGCGAACACGTGCGCGGCCCGGATTTCCCGACCGAGGCCGAAGTGATCACGCCGCGCGACGAGCTGATCGCGATGTATGCGACCGGCACCGGCTCGGTGCGCTGCCGCGCCGTGTACCGGGAAGAGAACGGCAACGTGGTGCTGACCGCGCTGCCGCACCAGGTGTCGCCGGCCAAGGTGATCGAGCAGATCGCCTCGCAGATGCGCGCGAAGAAGCTGCCGATGCTGGAGGACTTGCGCGACGAATCCGACCACGAGAATCCGGTGCGGCTGGTGCTGATCCCGCGCAGCAATCGCGTGGATACCGGGGCGATGATGCAGCACCTGTTCGCCACCACCGACCTCGAAAAGAGCTTCCGCGTCAACCTCAACATGATCGGGCTGGACGGCCGGCCGCAGGTCAAGACCCTCAAGCAGATCCTCGACGAATGGCTGCGCTTCCGCACCGACACGGTGACGCGCCGCCTGCAGCACCGCCTCGGCAAGGTCGAGCGCCGCCTGCACCTGCTGGAGGGCCTGCGGGTCGCCTTCCTCAACCTGGACGAAGTGATCCGGATCGTGCGCACCGAGGACGAACCGAAACCGGTGCTGATCGCGCGCTTCAAATTGAGCGAGGAACAGGCCGACTACATCCTCGAAACGCGCCTGCGGCAACTGGCGCGACTGGAGGAGATGAAGATCAACGCCGAGCGCGACGAGCTGGAAGAAGAGCGCGCGAAGATCGAGGTCACGCTGAAATCGAAGCAGCGCCTGAAGACGCTGATCAAGCAGGAACTGAAGGCGGACGCCGACAAGTACGGCGACGCGCGCCGCTCGCCGCTGGTCGCGCGCGCCGCGGCCCAGGCGCTGGCGGAAAGCGAACTGGTCGTATCCGAACCGGTGACGGCGGTGCTGAGCGCGAAAGGCTGGGTACGCGCGGCCAAGGGCCACGACGTCGAGGCGCGCGAACTGTCCTATCGCGAAGGCGACGAATACCTCGCCGCCGCGCGCGGCAAAAGCGCGCAGCAGGTCGCGTTCCTGGATTCCACCGGGCGCAGTTATTCCACGCCCGCGCACACGCTGCCTTCCGCGCGCGGCAACGGCGAGCCGCTGACCGGCCGCTTCACGCCTCCTCCGGGGTCGCGCTTCGACGCGCTGGCGATCGGCGACAACGACACCCGGCTGGTGCTCGCCACCGATGCAGGCTACGGCTTCCTCGCGCGCTTCGAGGCGCTGCTCGGCAACAAGAAGGCCGGCAAGCAGGTCATCAACATGGATGACGATGCGCGCGTGCTCGCCCCCGCCTACGTCGCGGACCCCGCGCGCGACCGCATCGTGGTGGTCACGACCGAAGGCCATCTGCTGATGTTCTCCGTCGCCGACCTGCCGGAACTGGATCGCGGCCGCGGCAACAAGCTGATCGAGATCCCGAAGGTGAAGCTGCAGTCGGGCGAGGAGCGCGTGGCGGGCGTCGCGACCGTTGCGGAAGGCTCCGGCGAAGTCACGTTGTACGCCGGCGCCCGCAAGCTCACGTTGAAGTGGTCGGACCTGGTGGAATACGGCGGCAGTCGCGCCCAGCGCGGCGGCCTGTTGCCGCGCGGCCTGCGACGGGTCGAGCGGATCGAGACGACCGCTTGACCAAAGTCACTGACGCTCCCGTGTGCGGCGGCGAAAATGCCGCGATGCACGGCGAATACAAGATGCCCGGCGGCAAGCTGGTCGTGGCGGACCTTGGCGTGCGCGACGGCGTGCTGATGCAGGTGCAGATCAGCGGCGACTTTTTCCTGGAGCCGGAGTCCGCGCTGGATCGCATCAACGCGGCGCTGATCGGGCTCACCACGGCGACCGATGCGGATGCGATCGCGGCCGTGCTTCGCCGCCGGATCGGCGACGACGTGAGCATGTTTGGCGTCTCGCCCGAAGCGATCGCGGTCGCGGTGCGGCGCGCGCTGGAAGCACCGCCGTGAACCGCAGCAGTTGGGGCGATTTCCGCTGGCAGTTGATCCACCTGCCGCCGCAGCAGCCGTCGCTGCACATGGCGCTGGACGAGGTGCTGACCGAGGAAGTCGCCGCGCAACGACGGCCGCCCACGCTGAGGGTGTGGGAATGGGCGACGCCCGCGGTGGTGATCGGCCGCTACCAGTCGTTGCGCAACGAAGTGGACGGCGAAGTCGCGCGCCGGCACGGCATCGAGGTCGTGCGCCGGATCAGTGGCGGCGGGGCGATGTTCATCGAACCCGGCAACACCATCACCTACTCGCTCTATGCACCCGAATCGCTGGTGGCCGGCATGAGCTTCCAGCAGTCGTACGCGTTCATGGATGCCTGGGTGCTGGAAGCGCTGCGCGGCCTCGGCATCCAGGCGTGGTATCAGCCGCTCAACGACATCGCGTCCTCCATCGGCAAGATCGCCGGCGCCGCGCAGACGAGGCGCGCGGGCGCGGTGCTGCACCACGTGACCATGGCCTACGATATTGACGCGGCCAAGATGCTGCAGGTGCTGCGGATCGGCCGCGAGAAACTGTCCGACAAGGGCACGGCCAGCGCGGCCAAGCGCGTGGATCCGCTGCGCCGCCAGACCGGGCTGGCGCGGGCCGAAATCATCGCCCGCATGATCGGCACCTTCCGCGCGACGCACGGGCTTGCCCCGGACCTGCTGCTGCCGCAGGAGCTCGAACGCGCGCGTGTGCTCGCCGCCAGCAAGTTCGCCCTGCCGGAATGGACGGCGATCGTGCCCTGAACCATGGCCGGCAGTTGGCCCCGGCGCCTGCACGGGTCACAATGCCGCGGCTTGCTGGAGGCTTCCATGCGCTGGTTCGGCCGGATTTTCGTCACCCTGTTGCTGCTGATCGCGGTCGCCGCTCTGGTCGCGTGGCTGCTGCTCGCCGGCAGCCGCCCGCAACTGGACGGCACGATCGCGCTGCGCGGCCTGTCCGGGCCGGTGACGATCACGCGCGACGTGCGCGGCACGCCCACCATCGTCGCGCGCAACCGCAACGACGCCGCCTATGCGCTCGGCTTCCTGCACGGGCAGGAACGGTTCTTCCAGATGGACCTGCTGCGGCGCAACGCCGCCGGCGAGCTGTCGGATCTCGTCGGCAAGGCCGCGCTGAAGCTGGACGAGAGCCATCGGATCCATCGCTTCCGCGCGCTGGCCGAAACCGAACTGATGCAATTGCCCGTCGCGCAACGCGTGCTGCTGGACGCCTACGCCCGCGGCGTGAATGCCGGCGTGCATTCACTCGACGTGCGTCCCTGGCCGTACCTGTTGCTGCGCGCGGAGCCGCAGGCCTGGCGCGCCGAGGATTCGCTGCTGGCGATCGACGCGATGTTCCTGGACCTCAACCAGCAGGGCGAAAACACACGCGAACTGGATTTCGCGCGGCTTCGCGCCGCGCTGCCGAAGCCGCTCGCCGATTTCCTGCTCGCGCCCGCGCCGCAATGGCAGGCGCCGCTTCGCGGCGGTCCGACCCGGCCGGTGGCGATGCCGGGCGCGGATGTTTTCGATCTGCGCAAGGCGAAGCCCGGTGGGGCACAGGCCGCACAAGGCATGGCCGCGATGTTCGCGACCGCGCGATACGACAGCGAAACCGGCAGCAACGGTTTCGCGGTGGGCGGCGCGCTCACCGGCGCCGGCGCGCTGCTGGCGAACGACCCGCATCTGGGCCTGCGCGTGCCCGACATCTGGTATCGCGCGCAAATGCGCTGGCCCGATCCCCTCGCACCGAATCAATGGCTCGACCTCAATGGCGTCACCCTGCCCGGTGCGCCGGCGCTGGTGATCGGCAGCAACGGCCACATCGCGTGGGGCTTCACCAATTCCGAAGGCGACTGGATGGACTGGGTGCGCGTGATCCGCGACCCGAAGGATCCCTCGCGCTACAAGACGCCGGACGGCTGGGCGAAGATCGTCCGCCACGACGAAGTGATCCACGTGCACGGCGGGCCGGATCACCACCTCGCCGTGGAGGACACGATCTGGGGCCCGATCGCGGCAAAGGACGTTGACGGCACGCCGCTGGCGCTGGCGTGGATCGCGCAATGGCCGCGCGCGCTGAATCTCAACCTGGTCATGCTGGAGAACGCGCGCAGCGTGCAGGATGCGCTGGGCTGGGCGCCGCTGATCGGCATCCCGCCGCAGAACCTGGTCGTCGCCGATTCGCGCGGCAACATCGGCTGGAGCATCGCCGGCAGCGCGATCCCGCTGCGCGAGGGGTTCGATCCGCTGCTGCCCTCGGACTGGAGCAAGCCGGGCACCGGCTGGACCGGATTCGCCTCGCCCGCGCAGGACCCGCACATCCTCAATCCCGACAACCATCGCATCTGGACGGCCAACCAGCGCCTCGTGGACAACGACGCCTTGAAGCTGCTGGGCGACGGCGGCTACGACCAGGGCGCACGCGCGCAGCAGATCCGCGACGACCTGCTCGCACGCGAACACTTCACTCCCGCAGACATGCTGGACGTGCAACTGGACAACCGCGCATTGTTCCTCGCGCGCTGGCAGAAGCTGCTGTTGAAGGTGCTCGG
>DASVDY010000232.1:0-5017 GCA_036380855.1 Rhodanobacteraceae bacterium | reverse complement strand
TCCGCCGAGCAGGCGGATGGTGATCTCGAAATTCTTGACGTAGATGTCCTTGTCGAAATCGAGCTTCGCATCAATGAGGGCGCGATCCTCGTCGGCATCCTCCTTGAGGCCCATCAGCACCAGCGTGTCCAGGGCATCCACCGGCGTCATCAGCAGCGACTGCCCGTACCAGTCGTGCGGCGCCTTGCTCAACGGCTTCAGTTCGTCATGGCCCCAGGCATAGCGCTTGTAGTTGTTCCAGGCGTGCAGGAATTCGGCTTTCACCCGCGCGGCCATCGCGGCGGAGTCCACGGGCCCGGCGCCTGGCGGCGCGGCTTGTGCGGAAAAGGCTGCGCCGGCGAGCAGCAGGGTTGCCATGAGCGCGCCGCGAATCGTGTCACGCACGGGCTTCTCCTCCCCGGGCTGGTGCGAACGCTTCCGGCACGCGCGAACCGCGCAAACCGTAGAACACGATGTAGGCGTAACAGGCGAGCGGCAGCACGAAGGCGTGCTGCACGCCGACGTGGTCGGCCAGCACGCCTTGCAGCAGCGGAACCACCGCGCCGCCTACGATCGCCATCACCAGCAGGCTCGACACCTTGCCGGTCAGCGCGTCGAACCTTTCGATTCCCAGCGTGAAGATGTTCGGGAACATCACCGAGTTGAACAACCCGATCGCAACCACGCTCCACATCGCCAGCCGGCCGTGGGTCAGCATCGTGGTCAGCACCAGCGCGCCGGCGATGGTCGCGGTGGCGACGAGCAACCGCCGGGTATCCACGCGCACCAGCAGCGCCGAACCCAGGAAGCGACCGACCATCGCGCCGCCCCAATACAGCGAGACGAAGCCCGCCGCCCGCGCCTGCGGCATGTCGCCGATCTGCGGCAGCGACAGGTAGTTGATCATGAAGCTGCCGATCGAGACCTCGGCGCCGACATAGACGAAGATGGCCGCCATGCCGAACCATACGCGCCGGTGCTTGAACGCATCGGCGAAACCATTGCGCGCAACGCCCGCCGCACGCGCGACCACCGGCGGCAGGTGGAACAGCCACACCACGACCGCCAGCGCGAACAGCACCAGCGCGATCCCGAGGTAGGGCCACTGCACCATCTGCGCCTGCTGCACCCGATAGGCGGCCTGCTGCGCGGGCGGAAGGCCGGCGAGTTCCGTCGCGCCGAGCACCGCCGTGGAAAGGATCAGCAATCCCCCGATCTTCGGCGCCAGCGTGGTGCCGAGCGAATTCAATGCCTGCACCAGGTTCAGCCGGCTCGAAGCGAGCCGCGCGTCGCCAAGCATGCTGACGTAGGGGTTGGCCGCGACCTGCAACAGCGTTATGCCGCTCGCGAGCACGAAGAACGCGAACAGGAACAGCGCATACGATTGCGCCTGCGCGGCGGGGATGAACAAGAGCGCGCCGATGCCGGTGACGCACAGGCCGGCGATGATCGAGAGCCGGTAGCCGATCCGCGAGACCACCTTGCCGGAAGGCAGCGACATCACGAAGTACGCGCCGAAGAAGGTGAACTGCACCAGCATCACCTGTGCGTAGTCCAGCGTGAACACCGATTTCAGGTGCGGGATCAGCACGTCGTTCAGGACCGTGATGAACCCCCACATGAAGAAGATCGCGCTCATCACCGACATCGCGACGCGGTTGCCCGCCGCGTGGCCGGCGCCTTGCGCCCCCGGGGCGGGTTGTTGTTCCGGTACGCTCATGGATCCCTCGACAGGCGCGCGTCCCGTACCGATGGCATGGGCGGGCGGGCGCGACGGCGTGCTAGCTTGCCACAGTTCGGCGCAACTCAATGGGGCCGCAAGTCATGGAAATGATCATCCGCGGACGCGCCTTGCGCGCAATGTTGTTCGCCGCCTTGTCGCTCGGCATGGCTGCGGGCGCGCACGCCGGGGCGAGTGCGTGGGCCGCGGTGGATCCTCTGGTCGGTACCGGCGGCGACGGCCACACGTTTCCCGGCGCCACGGTGCCGTTCGGCATGATCCAGTTGAGCCCGGACACGGCGATGCCGGATTTCCACCACGCCTACAAGTGGGCGGCGGGCTACCGCCATGACGACCACAGCATCCTCGGCTTTTCGCACACGCATTTCTCGGGCAGCGGGCATTCGGACCTGGGCGACGTGCTGCTGATGCCCGGCACGGGCAAGCCGCAACTCGATCCCGGCGATCCGGACCGGCCCGGCAGCGGTTACCGCTCGCGTTTCAGCCACCAGAGCGAAGTCGCGCAGCCGGGTTACTACGCGGTGACGCTTTCCGATTCGGGCGTACGCGTGGAGCTGACCGCGAACGCGCGCGTGGGCTGGCATCGTTACACCTTTCCGCGCGGGCAGGATGCGCACGTGCTGCTGGACCTGCGCCCGAGCATCTACGACTACCCGGGCAAGGTGCTGTGGGCGCGGCTGCGCGTGCGCGACGACGGCACCGTCACCGGCTATCGCGAGACGCGCGGCTGGGCGCCGGGGCGGCAGCTGTATTTCGCGATCCGCTTTTCGCAACCGATGGTCGAGTACCAACTGGTCAACCGCGAAACCGACATTCCCTACAAGGGCTTCAAGGGGCCGGACGCGAATCCGGCCGGCCATGATGCGATCGCCGGCAAGCAGCTGGAAGGCGCATTCGAGTTCGGAAAGCTGGATTCGCCGCTGCTGGTCAAGGTGGCGATCTCGGCGGTGAGCGAGGCCAATGCCGTCGCCAATCTGGATGCGGACGGCAAGGGCTGGGATTTCGACGCGCAGCGCGCGGCGGCGCGCGAGGCGTGGACGAAGGCGCTGTCCGCGATTGACGTGGACGCCGCGCCGGACGTGCGCACCAACTTCTACACCGCGCTCTACCATGCGCTGATCGCGCCGAACCTGGCGATGGACGCGAACGGCGAATACCGCGGACCGGACCATGGTGTGCATCGCGCGAACGGCTTCACCTTCTATTCGACCTGGTCGCTGTGGGACGTGTACCGCGCGCAGCAACCGCTGCTGACGCTGATCCAGCCGCCACGGCGCGTGGACGACTTCGTGCAGTCGCTCATCGCCGCGCAGCAGGCGAGTCCGTTCGGCATCCTGCCGGTATGGGCGTACCAGGGTCTGGAGACGTGGTGCATGATCGGCTACCACGCCGTGCCGGTGATCGCGGACGCGTACATGAAGGGCATCCGCGGCTTCGACGCCGACGCCGCATTGAAGGCGATGGTCGCGAGCGCGACCTACGCGCCGTACGGGGACCTGCGCGATTACATGAAGTTGGGCTACGTGCCGGAGGACAAGGAGCCCGAGTCGGTTTCGAAGACGCTGGAATACGCCTTCGACGACTGGACCATCGCACGCATGGCGAGGGCCATGGACAAGGACGACATCGCCGCGCGGTTCGAGAAACGCGCCGGCAACTGGCGCAACGTTTTCGATCCGTCGGTCGGTTTCGCACGGCCGAAGTTGAGCAATGGCACGTTCCGCGAGCCGTTCGATCCGGCGCGCGCGGGCGAGGGCAGCGGTTTCACCGAAGGCAATTCGTGGCAGTACTCGTGGTACGAACCGCAGGACGTGGCCGGCCTGAGTCATGCGCTTGGCGGCGACGACAAACTCGTCGCGAAGCTGGATTCGGTGTTCGCCGCGAAGATCGACCCGAAGGTGTTCGCCACGCTGGAAGATGTGTCGGGCCTGGTCGGCTGGTACGCGCACGGCAACGAACCCAGCCACCACATCGCCTACCTCTACGACTACGCCGGCGCGCCGTGGAAGACGCAGAAGCGTCTCGCGCAGATCATGCGCTCGCAATACGCGCCGACGCCCTCGGGCTTGGCCGGCAACGACGATCTGGGCCAGATGTCGGCGTGGTACGTCTTCACCGCGCTCGGGTTCTACCCGGTCGCGCCGGCCAGCAACCAGTACGTGATCGGCCGCCCGTTCGTGCGCCGCGCCGTCCTGCATCTGCCGAACGGCAAGACCTTCACGATTGTCGCCGACCACCTGGACGATGCGCACCCTTATGTCGGCGGCGTGTCGCTGGACGGCAAGCCGTTGGCACGCGTCTGGATCGGCCACGAAGAAATCATGGCCGGCGGCGAACTGCGTTTCACGATGGCAGCGCAGCCGAATCGCGAGTGGGGCACGAAGCCGCAGGGTCGGCCGTATTCCATGGGTGCCTATCCACGCTGAACGGTCGCGATCGCGCCCCATCGCGCCGGATTCGGCAATGGGCTGAATGCGTGCTTGAAGCGCGTTGACCTGGGTCAACAAGCGCTGGCGGCATCGTTTCGATACTGCCCCCACGACCCTCCGCGGAACCCCGTTCCTGAATCACGCGCGCGACCCGGCGCGCCATCGCACTTCCGGCTCATGCCTCCGTTCGAAGCGACTCCCCCGCAGCCTGCCGTCGCGCGGCGCTCACGCAAGCGCCTCGCCTGGACCGCGATCATGGCCGCCTGCGCGATCGCTGCGGCCGTCACGGTGGTGCTGTGGTATCGCGCACGCGCCGCATCGGAACAGCACGCCTACGTCACGGCGCGCGCGACCGAGGGCCCGGTGCGCCGGAGCGTGATCGCGACCGGTTCCGTGAACCCGGTGTTGACCGTGATCGTTGGCTCGTACGTGTCGGGCGTGATCCAGTCCATCGCGTGCGATTTCAATACCCGCGTCCGCAAAGGCCAGATCTGCGCGACGATCGATCCGCGCCCGTACCAGACCGCGGTGGATTCGGCGCGCGCCGAGCTGGTCAATGCCAGGGCGCAGAAGGTCAAGGACCAGGCCACGCTCGCCTATGCGAAGGCGGCCTATGCGCGCGCGCAGTCGCTGGTGAATCCCGGGTACGTCTCGCGCGACATGCTGGATTCCGCACGCAGCGCCTATCGCGCCGCGGTCGCGCAGGTCGAACTGGATTCGGCCGCGGTCACCAGCCGCGAGGCCGCGCTGAACGCCGCGATCGTCAACCTCGGTTACACCCGGATTGTTTCGCCGGTCAACGGCACGGTGGTGTCGTGCAACGTCACCATCGGCCAGACCGTCGCCGCCAGTTTCCAGACGCCGACGC
>DASVDY010000231.1:0-3730 GCA_036380855.1 Rhodanobacteraceae bacterium | reverse complement strand
GTCAGACCCGACGTATACTCGGCGTGGGCACGCAAGGAGGGGGACAATGCGAAAGCTCCTGCTGATCTTCACTATCGTCGCGCTGCAAGGCTGCGCGACCACTCCGGGCAAAGACAATCTGGCCTCGTTGCAGTTGTTCGGCGCGGATCACACCCCGAATTTCACCTTGTATTTTGCCTGCGCAGGCAATTCCGGCGATTCGACGTTTCAGTGCGAAACCGTGCGCCGCGCTTTTGATGCATGGAGCGAAGACCGGCACCTGGCGGCGCATCGCGTGGGCATGGACGATCCGGTATTCCGCACGGGACGATCCGCCCCGGCCGGGCAGGTTGCCGGCAAGCCCTATGTCCTCGCGATCCGGTTCGAGCCGATCGTCACGCCCGGTTACCACACCTGGAGCGGCACTGCCGGCACCATGAACTCGGGCTTCATTCCCGGGCGGGTCGGGTACGAGGCCAAACTCGTCGTGTTCTCGACGGACACGGGCGCGGTGGTGAAGTCGCTCTCGCCGCACCACCAGCAGGCGATGCCACAGCACACGGACGTGACGCCGACGATGAAGGACGACGTTTACGGTTTGATCGCGCTCGTGGATCCTGCCTATCCGCGGCGGTGACCGGCGCAGCTGTCGGCACGGTACCTGTCGGAATCGATCGCCCGGCATGGTTCGAAGCGGCCGGGGTGCTCAGAGGAAACGCTGCCAGTAGGCCACGTCGATCCAGCGGCCGAACTTGCGCCCGACCTGGTGAAAATGCGCAACCTTGGAGAAGCCAAGCCCTTCGTGCAGGGCAACGCTGCCCCGGTTCGGCAACGCAGCGCCTCCGATCACGCAATGGACCCCGAGCGGCGGCAGCGCCTGCAGCAAGGCGCCATAGAGCTCGCGTCCCAGTCCGCACCCAACATGTTCGGGCGCGAGGTAGATCGAACTTTCCACGCTGAAGCGGTAGCCGGTGCGCGTCTTCCATGGTGCGGCGCAGGCATAGCCGGCGACCCGGCCATCGCGCTCGAGCACCAGCCAGGGCAGTTTTCCCGCGACGGCCGCGATGCGCGTGCGCATCTCGCCGGCCGCCACGGGCTGCTCCTCGAACGTCACGATCGTCTTCGCGACGTAGTGGTTGTAGATCTCGCAGATGCGTCCGGCATCCGCCGACTGGACGGCCCGGATCAGCGTCGTCCCGTCGGCGGAGGGCGCCTTCATCAGACGCTGTAGTACATCTGGTATTCGAGCGGGTGGGTGGAAGCGCGGAAGCGGGTGACCTCCTGCATCTTCAGCGCGATGTAGCCGTCAATGAAGTCGTCGCTCATCACGCCGCCTGCGGTCAGGAACGCGCGGTCGCGGTCGAGCGCTTCCAGCGCCTGGTCAAGCGACGAGCACACCTGCGGGATGTTGCGCTCCTCTTCCGGCGGCAGGTCGTAGAGATCCTTGTCCATCGGCGCGCCCGGATCCAGCTTGTTCAGGATGCCGTCGAGCCCCGCCATCATCAACGCGGTGAAGGTGAGGTAGCCCGAGTTCATCGGATCGGGGAAGCGGATCTCGATGCGGCGTCCCTTCGGATTGCTGACGTGCGGGATGCGGCAGCTCGCCGAGCGGTTGCGCGCGGAGTAGGCCAGCATCACCGGCGCTTCGAAGCCCGGCACCAGTCGCTTGTAGGAATTGGTCGTCGAATTGGCGAACGCGTTGATCGCGCGCGCGTGCTTGAAGATGCCGCCGATGTACCACAGCGCGGTTTGCGAAAGCCCGCCGTACAGCTCGCCGGCGAACAGGTTCTTACCGTCCTTGCTCAGCGACTGATGGACGTGCATGCCCGAACCGTTGTCGCCGACCAGCGGCTTGGGCATGAAGGTGACGGTCTTGCCGCCGGCGTGCGCGACGTTCTTGATCACGTATTTCGTCGTCAGCAACTCGTCGGCTTTGCGCAGCAGCGTGTTGAAGCGCGTGCCGATCTCGCACTGGCCGGCGGTGGCGACCTCGTGGTGGTGCACTTCCACCTGGATGCCGAGCGACTCCAGCACCTGGCACATTTCCGCGCGCAGGTCGGAGAGCGAATCCACCGGCGGCACCGGGAAGTAGCCGCCCTTCACGCCGGGGCGATGGCCGTGGTTGCCTTCCTCGTAGCGCTTGGCGGAAGACCACGCGGCTTCCTCGGATTCGATTTCGTAGAACACCCGGCCCATGTCGTTGCCGTAACGCACGCCGTCGAAGATGAAGAATTCCGGCTCCGGCCCGAAGAATGCGGTGTCGGCGATGCCGGTGGACTTCAGGTAGGCCTCGCCGCGGCGGGCGATCGAACGCGGATCGCGCGCGTAGGCCTGCATGGTGGAGGGCTCGAGCACGTCGCAGGTGATCACCATCTGCTTGTGCGCGGCGAACGGGTCAATGAAGGCGCTTTCCGGATCCGGCATCAGCACCATGTCCGACTCGTTGATGCCCTTCCAGCCGGCGATCGAGGAGCCGTCGAACATCTTGCCGTCCTCGAACAGCGACTCGTCCGCGGTCTTGGCCGGGAAACTCACGTGGTGCTGCACGCCGCGCATGTCGGCGAAGCGCAGGTCAATGAAGGCGACGTTTTCGTCTTTCAGGGTTTTCAGGACGTTCTCGGCGGCGGACATGGCAGGCCTTGGGGGTGGGAAAGAATTCGCAGGACAAGGCAAGCGCCGTGCCAGTGGGTTTGTTGGTTCCGATCAATGGCTTACAGGCGCCACCGTCCCGGCACGAACCGTGGTGGTGCAGTCGTTTGCACCAATGTGGTGAATCGAATACCTGCGCTCCGGCGCAGGCCTCCCGCAACTCACGAGCGTGCGCGTACACTGGCCCGCGTTTTGTCTGGGACGCTGCCCCGTGCACGATCTGCTGAACGTCATCGTCCTCGGCATCATCGAGGGCATCACCGAGTTCCTTCCGATTTCCTCGACCGGGCATCTGCTGGTTGCCGAACACTGGCTGGGCGCGCGCTCCGACCTGTTCAACGTCGGCATCCAGGCCGGCGCGATCCTGGCGATCACGCTGGTGTACTGGCGGCGGATCTGGGAACTGCTGACGCGCTGGGGCGACCCCGGCACGCGCGACTACCTGTTCAAGCTGGCGCTGGCGTTCCTGATCACCTGCGTGCTCGGCTTCATCGCCGAGAAGCATGGCTTCAAGTTGCCGGAAACGGTCACGCCGATCGCATGGGCGCTGATCGTCGGGGGTGTCTGGATGATGGTCGCGGAGCAGATCGCCGCGCGCATGCCCGACCGTTCGAAGGTGACGTGGGCGGTGGCGATACTGGTCGGCATCGCGCAAATGATCGCCGCGATTTTTCCGGGCACTTCGCGTTCGGCGGCAACCATCTTCGCGGCCATGCTCTTCGGCACCAGCAATCGTCCGGCCGCGACCGAATTCGCGTTCCTGGTCGGCATCCCCACCATGTACGCCGCGACCGGCTACGAGTTCCTCAAGGTGATCAAGGGCGGCGGCGGCGCGCACGAGGACTGGACCGCCTTCGCGGTGGGTTTCCTCGTCTCGCTGATCGTCGCCTTCGTCGCGGTGAAGTGGCTGCTGCACTACATCCGCTCGCATCGCTACACGCCGTTTGCGATCTATCGCATCGCGCTGGGTGTGGCGTTGCTGCTCTGGCTGCCGCTCGGGGCTTGAGCCCCCCAAGAGGGCCACAGCAAAGCGTCGCGAGCGAAGCTGCCATCCATGGCAAAGAGGCTCCGTGGCCGCGTGACGACGGAGCGCAGGCACCGG
>DASVDY010000230.1:0-3895 GCA_036380855.1 Rhodanobacteraceae bacterium | reverse complement strand
CTGGCGGAATACCGCAACGGGCGGGATGGATTTCAATTTCGCCAGCGGCGGCAGCGCAAACCCGGCGAGCACGGCGAGTCCCATGCCGGCCGAAGCAAAAGCGGGGCCGAGTGGCAGCGGCGCCTGTTGTGCGGCTGGCGGCAGCAACGCGTGTGCATAAGCGAACGCGATCGCGGCGAGCGCCAGCGCGATGCCGACGCCCGCGAGCGCCGCGAGCACTGCAGGCAGCGCCAGCGTCCACATGAGGCTGCCGAACGCAAACCGCGATGACGCGCCCAGCGCGCGCAACAACGCAACCTCGTCGGTCTTGCGGTGCGCGTAGCGTTGCGCCGACAGCGCTACCGCGATGCCGGCGAGCAGTGCGGCGAGCAAAGCCGCGAGGCGCAGAAACGTGCCTGCGCGATCGAAGGCGACGGCAAGCCGTTGCTGCACGTCATCCGGCGTCACCATTTGCGCGTCTGCCGGCAGGTGCGCCCTGGCCCACGCCCGATACGATTCCACCGGAGTCACCGCACCGGCGAACAACAAGCGGTGTCGCGCGCGGCTGCCGGTGCCGAGCAGGCCCGCAGCCTTCGCATCCGCCAGCGCCATCACCGCGCGCGGCGCCAATGCCACCAGGTCACCTCCGCCGGGTTGCTGCTGGATCTGTCCGGCGATCACGAGATTCATGCCGCCGACCTGCACGTGCTGGCCGATCTTGAGCCCGAGTGCCACCAGCGCGCGATGATCGAGGTAAATCCCGCCCGCAGGCGGCGCGTGCGTCGATCGCTCGATGCCGTCCATTCCTTCTATCACCAGCTTGCCGCGCAACGGCCACGCCGCGTCGGCCGCCACCACTTGCAAAAGTTGGCTTCGATCATTCGCGAACGCAACGCTGGGAAACCCGGCCAATGCGCTGGTGCGAAGACCGAGCGTGTGCGCGTGCCGGATGAATTCCTGCGGCAACGGAATGGCCGCATTGATGCCGAGGTCGCCGCCGATCAGTTCCGCCGCGCTCATCAAAACGGCACCTTGGACACGGGCGGCCAGGCTCGCGACCGCGCCGAGCACGACCACCGACAACAGCAGCGCGCCGATCAGCGTGCGCAGCTCCGGCAATCGCCATTCGCGGCGAAGGGTGCGCAGGGCGTGCCGAGGGCCGATCATGGCGCGTGCACCCGCAATCGTCCATCGACGAGGTCGTGGATGCGCGCGCACCGCGCGGCCAGCGCCGGATCATGCGTGACGACGACCAGCGTCGTGTGGTGTTCGCGGTTCAACGCGAACAGCAGGTCGGCGATCGCGTCCCGGCTGGCGTGATCGAGATTGCCGGTGGGCTCGTCGGCGAACAGGATGCGCGGCTCGTGCACGAATGCGCGCGCGATCGCCACGCGCTGCTGCTCGCCGCCGGACAACTGCCGCGGATAATGCGCACGGCGTTGCCCGAGCCCCACGGCGGCCAGCGCCTTGCGCGCCCGCGCACCTGCGTCCGGCGAGGCATCCAGCTCCAGCGGCAGCATCACGTTTTCTTCCGCCGTCAGCGCCGGCAACAAGTGAAACGACTGGAACACGAAGCCGACCAGCTTCAGGCGCAGCCGCGCGCGCGCTTCCTCATCCATGGCTTCCAGCACGTGGCCATCCAGCCGAACGCTGCCGCGGCTGGGAAGGTCGAGCCCGGCCAGCAACCCGAGCAACGTCGTCTTGCCCGAACCCGACGCGCCGGTGATCGCCACGGTTTCCCCGGTATTCACATCCAGGCTGACATCGTCAAGAATGTCGAGCCGGCCCGTCGGTCCCTCGACGTGCTTGCCGACGTCTCTCGCGGAAATGAGCGCCATGTTTGCCCGCCTTTCGTCCATCGTGGTGTGCCTTGTGTTGTGGGTGGCGCTGCCGGCCGCGCACGCCGCGCAGCCGCGCGCGATCCTGTTGCTGGGCGACTCGCTGTCCGCTGCCCACAATATTGAAGTCGGAGCGTCATGGCCCGCGTTGCTGCAAAAACGTCTTGCCGATATGCGTCCGCCCCGCACGCTCGTCAATGCCAGCATCAGCGGCGAGACGACCGCGTCGGGGCTCGCGCGGCTGCCTGCACTGCTGAAACGCTACCAGCCCGGCATCGTGATCTTGGAGTTGGGTGGCAACGACGGTTTGCGCGGGCTGCCGCTGGCGGAGATACGCACCAATCTTGCCGCGATGATTCGCGATGCGCGGGACGGCGGCGCACGCGTGCTGTTGCTCGGCATCGAATTGCCCTTGAATTATGGTCCTCAATACCGCACCGGGCTGCGCGCGATCTATTCCGATCTGGCGCGCCATGACCATGCGTCGCTGGTGCCGTTCCTGCTCGATGGCGTCGCGCTCGATCCCAAATTGATGCAACCGGATGGCCTGCATCCCACGGCGGCGGCGCAACCAAGGGTGCTGGCGAACGTCTGGCCGGCGCTCGCGCCGATGCTGGAGGTTGCGCCCAGAATGGAACCGGTGCGCAGAAACGGTGGTTAGGGAAACTCTGATTTTGCCTCGTGGTCGAAGTCTCGACCAATGTGGGGAGCATAGCCGATGGCACCGAAGCAGATGACGCTGGCGGCGGAAGCGGATGCAGGGTTTGCACTGCACCGCAAGGCGACGCGGCGGGACGTGTTTCTGGCCGAGATGGACAAGGTGGTGCCGTGGTCGGCGCTGTGCGCGTTGATCGAGCCGCACTATCCGAAGGCACGCGAGGAAGGTGCGGGCCGGCGGCCGATCGGCTTGGAGCGGATGCTGCGCATCCACTTCCTGCAGCAGTGGTACGCGTTGAGCGATCCGGGTGTCGAGGAAGCGCTGTACGATTCCGAGGCGATGCGGCGGTTCGTGGGAGTCGACTTGGGCCGTGAAGCTGCGCCGGACGAATCGACGGTGTTGCAGTTCCGGCATCTACTGGAACGCCACGGGCTGGCCAAACAGATTCTGGTCGAAGTGAATCGGTACTTGGCCGGACACGGAATGAAGCTGTCGCGGGGCACCATCGTGGATGCGACGATCATCGCGGCGCCGTCTTCGACGAAGAACCAGGACAAGGCGCGCGATCCCGAGATGCATCAGACCAAGAAGGGCAACCAGTGGTACTTCGGGATGAAGGCGCACATCGGGGTGGACGTGAACACCGGACTGGTGCACACGGCGACTGCGACCGCGGCGAACGTGGCCGACGTCGCCGAAGTCCCCAACCTGCTGCGCGGCAAAGAAACCAGCGTGTACGCTGATGCCGGCTACATCGGCGCCGACAAGCGGGTGCCGAAGAAGCATGATCGCGTTTGGTTCATTGCCGAGAAGCGCAGCAAGGTCAAGGCGACCGAGGACGATGAGTTGCGTGACCTGCTGGAACAGATCGAGCACAAGAAAGCATCCGTGCGCGCCAAGGTTGAGCACCCGTTCCGGATCGTGAAGCGGCAGTTCGGCTACTTCAAGGTGCGCTACCGCGGGCTGTCCAAGAACGGCGCGCAGGTGATGACGTTGTTCGCGCTGGCCAACCTGTGGATGGCGCGACGAACGGTGCTCACGGCGACAGGATAGATGCGTCAGAAATCTGGGGAACTGGGTTCCGGACCTGGGAAAAGCGGCAAGTAGTGCCGAGTACGAACGCGATTGCGTGCACAAACTGCACTCGATCGCTCGCCTACACAACTCAGCCGCCTGCGCGGCAATAGATCAGACGATCCCTAACGACGGCAAGCTGGGCGAAGCGCACCTGCTGAAGTTCCAGGACAACGAAAAGACGCTGCCGACGATCCTCACCACGTCGCAGAAGCTGTCCACCGGCGTGGATGCGCTGAACATCCGCAACATCGTGCTGATGCGGCCGATCAACTCGATGATCGAATTCAAGCAGATCATCGGACGTGGCACGCGGCTCTATGAGGGGAAGGACTACTTCACGATC